>NZ_JAVDSR010000003.1:0-315816 GCF_031455455.1 Stenotrophomonas sp. 1337
CGGGTGGGCTGCGCGGGGGTGTCCGCGGCATGGATGCCGCGGCCAAGCCCCCAGGGACGGGTTCACGGCGTCCCCCGCGCAGCCCACCCGCCCGGCCAAGCGCAGCTTTTGCTTTGAACTCGACCGCCACGAGGGGCTCCGCCGTTGGCCGGACACCCCGCGACAAACCAGCACACGTGCGCAATCCCATCGAACGTCGGACAATGGAGCCCTTGGCGGCCCGCCACGCCGCCCCTCCCGCTTTCCGCTGCAAGGAACTCCCCCATGGCCGCCCGCAAGTCCTCCTCCCCCCTGATCGAAGTCACCGCCCGCCGCGGCCAGCCGCTGGGCATGGCACCGGCCACCTTCCTGCGTGACTTCTGGCAGAAACGCCCGCTGCTGATCCGCAATGCCTTCCCGGATTTCCAGACCCCGGTACAGCCGGAAGACCTGGCCGGCCTGGCCTGCGAAGAGGGCGTGCTGGCCCGCCTGATCGAGCACGACAAGGCCCAGGACGGCTGGCGCGTGCGCAGCGGCCCGTTCCAGGAAGACATCTTCCCCGCCCTGCCCGACCACGACTGGACCCTGCTGGTGCAGGACGTGGACAAATGGGACAAGGACGTGCGCGCCCTGATCGAACACTTCAGCTTCCTGCCGCGCTGGCGCATGGACGATGTGATGATCAGCTTCGCCGCTACCGGTGGCTCGGTCGGTGCCCATGTCGACCAGTACGACGTGTTCCTGCTGCAGGCCCACGGCCACCGCCGCTGGCAGATCGATGCCAGTGAATCGATCAAGGGCAAGCGCCCGCCGCTGGGCTTCCGCCCCGACGTGGAACTGAAGCTGCTGGAAGTATTCAAGCCGACCAACGACTGGGTGCTGGCGCCGGGCGACATGCTGTACCTGCCGCCGAACGTGCCGCATCACGGCGTTGCCGAAGACCCGTGCCTGACGTTCTCGTTCGGCATGCGTGCACCGTCTTCGGCCGAGCTGATCAGTGACTATCTGGACACGTTGATCGCCGAAGCCGACGAGAACATCCGCTACCAGGACGCCGACCTGAAGGCACCGGCCGACCCGAACGAGATCGACACCGTGGCGATGGCGCGGGTGATCACCGCGCTCAACGCCATCCGCATGAACGATCCGGACAAGCTGGGTGACTGGTTCGGCCGCTTCATCACCACCTACCGCGCCGCCGGCGAGGTGATGGCCCATCAGGCCGCGCCGCCGCAGGAAGAAGTGCTCGAGGCCCTGCAGTCGGGCCTGCTGCTGCAGCGCCACCCGTGGGCGCGCCTGGCCTGGCGCCGGGCCAAGCGCGGTGCCAGCCTGTATGTCAGTGGCCAGGACTTCGCCCTGCCGGTCAAGGACGCGCAGCGCCTGGCAGGTGCCGAGCAGCTCGACGCCGCCGCCTACCGCGGTCTGTCCGACAAGGGCCGTGCGGTGGTCCAGCAGTTGCTGGTCGGCGGCGTGTTCCAGCTGATCGATCCGAACGAGGTGTACGCCGACGAGGAGGAAGAGGTGCTGGGTGAAGTGATCGAGGGCCACGAGCAGGTCGAGGTGATCGAGGCTGACTCGATGTCCGATGACGTCCATCTGGTGACCGTGCACGACGACGGTATTGAAGTGATCGTCAACTTCGATGACCACGACGAAGACGACAGCGACGCCGGCCGCGGCTGAGCCATGAGCCCGCTGCGGGTCCAGCAGGTCAGTCACGCCGAGGCCCACGTCGCCATCCACGACGTGCGCCAGCGGGTGTTCGTGCAGGAACAGGGCATCGACGACGCCCTGGAGCGCGATGCCCTGGACCCGGTCTGTGCCCACGTGCTGGCGCTGGATGCCGACGGGCATCCGGTCGGCACCGGGCGGCTGGCGCCCGATGGCCGTATCGGCCGCATGGCGGTGCTGGCGGCGTATCGCGGCCACGGCATTGGCGAGGCCCTGCTTGAGGCACTGGTGCAGGCCGGGCGCCAGCTCGGCCTGGCCGAGCTGCACCTGCATGCGCAGCTGCCGGCACGCGACTTCTACGCCCGCCAGGGCTTCCTTCCGGAGGGCCCCGAATTCGAAGAAGCCGGCATTGGCCACCAGCAGATGCGGCGCCGCCTGCAGGCCGTTTCCGCCATCGACAGCCGCGCTGAAGCGGTGGCGATCACCACGGCGATCATCCACCGCGCCCGCCGTCGATTGTGGCTGCACAGCCGGCAGCTGGACCCCGGCCTGCTGGACGCGCCACCGGTACAGGCAGCCCTGCGCCGCTTCGTCACCGCCCGCCACGACAAGCTGCTGCGGGTGATCGTGCATGACGCCGCAGCCATCGCCAGTGCCGGTGCGCCGCTGCTGGCGCTGTTCCAGCGCCTGCCCAGTGTGATCCAGTTCCGCGAGGTCGCCGATCCGATCGATCGCGCCCTGGCCTCGGCCTGCCTGCTCAACGATGCAGGCGACTTCTACTTTCGTCTCATCGGCCATCGCCTCGACGGCGAATCGGCAATCGCGCTGCCGGCACGTTCGCAGCCGTTCGAGCAGCAATTGCAGCGTGTCTGGGACCGTTCGCGCGAATGCAGCGAATTGCGCGCACTCGGCATCTGACCGCGACCGGTGCGCTCAACCTGTCTGGGACCGACACCGGGGGACGCCCGATGCCCTCGTCGCTGCCCCTTCGTGTCCGGATGGGGGTACAATTTGGCCGTTTGAACGCGCCCGTGCATGGCTATTCATCTTCGTGCCGGGTCCTTCTGAAGCCATACCCCACAAAGCGAATCAGCACCCTCCATCGTGGACAATCAACTGAAGCAGTTTGCGCAATCTTCGCAACTCGCCGGCGGCAACGCCTCCTATGTCGAGGACCTGTACGAGCAGTACCTGGTCTCCCCGGATAGTGTCGATCCCAAATGGAAAACCTACTTCGACGGCTTCAAGGGCCGCGAAGCAGGCGACATTCCGCACTCGGCCGTCATTTCCCACATCGCGGACGCGGCCAAGGATGCGCTGAAAGCAGGCACCGGCACCGGTGCAGGCGATGAGCGCGAGCGCAATGTCGGTCGTCTGATCACCGCCTACCGTTCGCGTGGTCATCTGGACGCCCGCCTGGACCCGCTGGGCCTGGCCTCTCCGGTCAACACCCCGGACCTCGGCCTGCCCTTCCACAACCTGTCCGATGCTGACCTCAACAGCGAGTTCAGCACCGGCGGCGTGGGTGGCCAGCCGCGCATGAAGCTGCGTGACCTGCTGGCGCGCCTGAAGGCGACCTACACCGGTTCGATCGGTGCGGAGTTCATGCACATCTCCGAGGTCGAGCAGCGCCAGTGGATCTACAAGAAGCTGGAACTGGCCGGTGGCAACTACCAGCTGGACGCTGACACCCAGCGCCGCACGCTGGAGCGCCTGACCGCCGCCGAAGGCCTCGAGCGCTACCTGCACACCAAGTACGTCGGCCAGAAGCGCTTCTCGCTGGAAGGCGGCGACTCGCTGATCCCGATGATGGACACCATCATCCGCAGCGCCGGCAAGGATGGCGTCAAGGACGTGGTGATCGGCATGGCCCACCGCGGCCGCCTGAACGTGCTGGTCAACACCCTCGGCAAGAACCCGCGCAAGCTGTTCGACGAATTCGAAGGCAAGTTCGAGCACGACGAGCACGCTTCGGCCGGCGATGTGAAGTACCACATGGGCTTCTCCGCCGACGTGGCCACCGAGGGTGGCCCGGTGCATCTGGCCCTGGCGTTCAACCCGTCGCACCTGGAAATCGCCGACCCGGTGGTTGCCGGCTCGGTGCGTTCGCGCCAGGAACGCCGCAAGGACACCGCGCGCAAGCAGGTGATGCCGATCCTGATCCACGGCGACGCGGCCTTCTCCGGCCAGGGCGTGGTCATGGAACTGTTCCAGATGTCGCAGGCCCGCGGCTTCGCCGTTGGCGGCACCGTGCACATCGTGGTCAACAACCAGGTCGGCTTCACCACCTCCAATCCGCAGGACACGCGCTCCACGCGCTATGCCACCGACGTGGCGAAGATGATTGCCGCCCCGGTGCTGCACGTGAACGGCGATGATCCGGAAGCGGTGGTGTTCGCCGCGCAGCTGGCGTTCGAGTTCCGCCAGAAGTTCGCCAAGGACGTGGTCATCGACCTGATGTGCTACCGCCGTTGGGGCCACAACGAGGCCGACGAGCCGGCGATCACCCAGCCGCTGATGTACCAGGTGATCCGCAAGCACGCCACCACCCGCGAGATGTACGCCGAGCAGCTGGAAAAGGCAGGCGTGATCGCCGCCGGCGCCGGCAAGGCGATGGTCGATGCGTACCGCGAGAAGCTCGATGCCGGTGAAGTGACCACCGAGCTGGCCAAGGTCGAAAAGACCCCGCCGACCAGCCCGCTGTTCGTTGATTGGCCGAAGCTGCTGGAAGGCAAGCTGTCCGATCCGGTGTCGACGAAGGTCGACAAGGACAAGCTGGTCGCGCTGGCCAAGCTGATCAACACCGTGCCCGAAGAAGTGCAGCTGCACTCGCGCGTCTCAAAGGTGTACGACGACCGCCGCAAGATGGCTGCCGGCGAGATCCCGGGCGACTGGGGCTTTGCCGAGAACCTGGCCTACGCCACCCTGCTGGATGAAGGCAGTGCGCTGCGCCTGGTCGGCCAGGACGTCGGCCGCGGCACGTTCACCCACCGCCACGCGATCCTGCACGACCAGAAGACCGACAACTACTACCTGCCGCTGCGGCAGCTGGTGGATTCGCCGGAGAAGGCCACCGTCATCGATTCGCTGCTCAGCGAAGAAGCAGTGATGGCCTACGAGTACGGTTTCTCGACCACCGATCCGAACACCCTGTGCATCTGGGAAGGCCAGTTCGGCGACTTCGCCAACGGCGCCCAGGTGGTGATCGACCAGTTCATCGCCGCCGGCGAAGCAAAGTGGGGCCGCATCTCCGGCCTGACCCTGCTGCTGCCGCATGGCTATGAAGGTCAGGGCCCGGAACACAGCTCGGCGCGCCTGGAGCGCTTCCTGCAGCTGTGCGCGCTGGAGAACATGCTGGTGGTGGTGCCGTCGACCCCGGCGCAGGCCTTCCACATGCTGCGTCGCCAGCAGCACCTGACCACCCGCAAGCCGCTGGTGGTGATGTCGCCCAAGTCGCTGCTGCGCCACAAGCTGGCCGTGTCGACCCTGGACGAGCTGGCCAATGGCGAGTTCCAGCACCTGATCGGCGATGCCAATGCAGATGCCAAGAAGGTCAAGCGCGTGGTGCTGTGCTCGGGCAAGGTCTACTACGACCTGCTGGAAGACCAGACCAAGCGTGGCCAGGACGACGTGGCGATCATCCGCGTGGAGCAGCTGTACCCGTTCCCGCGTGCGCTGCTGGCTGCCGAACTGAAGAAGTACGGCAAGGCCACCGACGTGGTGTGGACGCAGGAAGAACCGCAGAACCAGGGCGCGTGGTACCAGATCCGCCACCACCTGCAGTTCTGCCTGGCCGATGGCCAGAGCCTGCACTACGCCGGTCGCGCACGTTCGGCTTCGCCGGCTGCCGGTCACATGGCTGACCATGTCCGCGAACAGCAGCAGCTGGTCGCCGATGCACTGGTCAACCCGTTCAACGACTCGTTCGCTGAATAACTCTCCCCCTATTTAGAAGACAAACCAGGAAGCTCCCGCATGGCCACCGAAGTCAAAGCCCCGGTACTGCCCGAATCCGTCGCCGACGGCACCATCGCCACCTGGCACAAGAAGGTGGGCGACGCCGTCAAGCGCGACGAAAACCTGCTTGACCTGGAAACCGACAAGGTCGTCCTGGAAGTGCCGTCGCCGGTCGATGGCGTGATCAAGGAAATCAAGTTCAAGGAAGGCGACACCGTCACTTCCAGCCAGGTCGTGGCGATCATCGAAGAAGGCGCCGTGGCTGCTGCACCGGCCCCGGCTGCCGAAGAGAAGAAGGCTGAGGCCGCTCCGGCCGCTGCTGCTCCGGCCGCCGCCGCTGCTCCGGCCCCGGCTGCCAAGTCGGCTGCCGACGCGCTGCCGCCGGGCGCCCGCTTCACCGCCATCACCGAAGGCGTGAACCCGGCCGACGTCGACGGCACCGGCCGTCGTGGCGCCGTCACCAAGGAAGACATCGTCAACTTCGCCCGCAACGGCGGCGCCGGCAAGGCCGGTGGCGCACGTCCGGAAGAACGCGTGCCGATGACCCGCATCCGCAAGCGCATCGCCGAGCGCCTGATGGAGTCGAAGAACTCCACCGCCATGCTGACCACCTTCAACGAAGTCGACCTGTCCAAGGTGTCGGCGGCGCGCAAGGAACTGCAGGACGAGTTCGTCAAGGCGCACGGCATCAAGCTCGGCTTCATGAGCTTCTTCGTGAAGGCCGCCGCCAACGCGCTGCAGCGCTTCCCGCTGGTCAATGCCTCCATCGACGGCGACGACATCATCTACCACGGCTACTCGGACATCTCCATCGCCGTGTCGACCGAGAAGGGCCTGGTCACGCCGGTGCTGCGCAACGTCGAGCGCATGTCGTTCGCCGACATCGAAAAGACCATCGCCGACTACGCCAAGAAGGCCCGTGACGGCAAGCTGAGCCTGGAAGAACTGCAGGGCGGCACCTTCACCGTGACCAACGGCGGCACCTTCGGTTCGCTGCTGTCGACCCCGATCATCAACCCGCCGCAGAGCGCCATCCTCGGCATGCACGCCATCAAGGAGCGCCCGATCGCCCAGAACGGCCAGGTCGTGATCGCGCCGATGATGTACCTGGCGCTGTCCTACGATCACCGCATCATCGACGGCAAGGACTCGGTGCAGTTCCTGGTGGACATCAAGAACCAGCTGGAAAACCCGGGCCGCATGCTGTTCGGCCTGTAAGAGACCTCCCGCCCCTCCGCGCCTGCGCGGAGGGGTTCTGGTAATGCAACAAGGACTATTTCAATGGCTGAACAATTCGACGTCGTCGTCATCGGTGCCGGCCCGGCCGGTTACCACGCTGCCATCCGCGCGGCCCAGCTTGGCCTGAAGACCGCCTGCATCGACGCAGCGCTGGGCAAGGACGGCAAGCCGGCCCTGGGTGGCACCTGCCTGCGCGTGGGCTGCATCCCGTCCAAGGCGCTGCTGGATTCCTCGCGCCAGTTCTGGAACATGGGCCACATCTTTGGCGACCACGGCATCAGCTTCAAGGATGCCAAGATGGACGTCGAAGCGATGGTTGGCCGCAAGGACAAGATCGTCAAGCAGTTCACCGGCGGCATCGCCATGCTGTTCAAGGCCAACAAGGTCGCCGCCTATTACGGCTTCGGCGAACTGCAGCCGGGCAACGTGGTCAAGGTCACCCAGCATGACGGCTCGGTCGTCGAGCTGAAGGGCACCAACGTCATCATCGCCGCCGGTTCGGATTCGATCGAACTGCCGTTCGCCAAGTTCGACGGCGAAACCATCGTCGACAACGTCGGCGGCCTGGACTTCACCGAAGTGCCGGCGCGCCTGGCCGTGATCGGCGCCGGTGTGATCGGCCTGGAACTGGGCAGCGTGTGGAAGCGCCTGGGTTCGGAAGTGACCATCCTGGAAGCGCTGCCGGACTTCCTGGCTGCGGCCGATACCGAAGTGGCCAAGACCGCCGCCAAGGAATTCAAGAAGCAGGGCCTGGACATCCGTCTGGGTGCCAAGGTCTCCAAGGCCGAAGTGACCGGCAAGGGCAAGAAGAAGGAAGTCGCCCTGACCTACACCGACGCCGAAGGCGAGAAGTCGCTGGTGGTGGACAAGCTGCTGGTGGCCGTCGGCCGTCGCGCCGCCACCAAGGGCCTGCTGGCCGAAGGTACCGGCGTCAAGATCAACGAGCGTGGCCAGATCGAAGTCGACGCGCACTGCCACACCGGCGTCAATGGCGTCTGGGCGGTCGGTGACTGCGTGCGCGGCCCGATGCTGGCGCACAAGGGCTTCGAGGAAGGCATCGCGGTTGCCGAACTGATCGCCGGCCTGCCGGGCCACGTCAACTTCGACACCATTCCGTGGGTCATCTACACCGAGCCGGAGCTGGCCTGGGTCGGCAAGACCGAGCAGCAGCTGAAGGCCGAGGGCATCCCGTACAAGGCCGGCAGCTTCCCGTTCGCCGCCAACGGCCGTGCCGTGGCGATGATCGAGCCGGCAGGCTTCGTGAAGGTTCTGGCCCACGCCGAAACCGATCGCATCCTGGGCATGCACCTGGTCGGCGCCAACGTGTCCGAGCTGGTGCACGAAGGCGTGCTGACCATGGAGTTCAGCGGTTCGGCCGACGACCTGGCGCGGATCTGCCACGCCCACCCGTCGCTGTCGGAAGTGGTGCACGACGCGGCGATGGCCGTGAGCAAGCGCGCGATCCACAAGGCGAACTGAGCCATCGGGTAGTGCCGGCCACTGGCCCGCGTTGCTGGATACAAAAAACCCCGCCTCGGCGGGGTTTTTTGTTGGCCGCTTGACCGCCCGCCTGCAACCCGGCCCAATGCAACCGGCCAGGGAATGCTGCGGCCGCCGCCGATTTCCATGGAGTCGTACGATCATGCACCTGTCCCGCTTCTGCCGCCTGCCATTGCTGCTCGGCTTCGCCTTGGCCGGGTGCAATGCCACCCCAGCCAGAACCGACTACCGCGCAGCCGAGGTCCAGCCGGTCGAAGTGATGCCGCAACGCGATGGCGACGTGCTGATCCGCTACCACGTGCCTGCCGAGACGCTCTTCCACTCACCCGGCGCGGATGTGCGCACGGCCAGCGATGGCAGCCTTGAAGTATCCCTGCGGCGCTGTGGGATCGAGCAGCCCTGCACGGTGACCCATCCGGCGGCAGCCACCGCTGGGGCGCCGCTGCAGGTTGAATTCGCAGTGCGCCCGCGTGGCCGCATCATCATGGTCTACCGCGATCTGCGCGAACAGGTGTTCCCGGCACCGCCGGCCGCCGCGGCACCCTCATCCTGAAGCCGCCGCCGTACCGGCAGATGGCGGATCAACGCTGCATCGGCCGCGGCACCGGCTTGGCGGCAGCCCTCTTCGGCGGATCGTCACAGATGCGGTGCTGGACGACCGTTTCCCCCGCCTTCCACTCCTTCACCACCCGGCAGGATTCCTTGGGCGCATCCTCTGCAGTCGCGGCGGTGGCGGCCAAAGCAGGATCATGCCCGCGCTCCAGGTAGGCCGACGGCGGTTCCTTGGCGGACGCGGGCGCCGCCACCAGCAGCGCCACCATCGCAATGACGCGCGGCCTCATGCGGTCACCGGGCCGCCGCCCAGCAGGCGTGCCGGCAGCATGAACAGCGCGCGCAGGAAGGCGAACAGTGCCGAGAAGGTGATGCCGAGCAGGCGGAACGGCAGGCTCAGCAGCCACACGAACGGCCAGGCGACCAGCGCCAGGATCGCCAACGGCCAGCACAGCACGAACAGCAGGCACCAGACACCAAGCGCAAACAAGGTCTTCATCAGAGGGCTCCCTCGGCGGCACCCCGCCGCCTGCAACCACGTTGTTGCCCCGCCCTGTCGCCCGCAAACGGTTTGCGACGAAACCCGGTTGGGGGGCGATGAAACCTGCCGCTGGGGAGCAGATCCGCCGGGCATGGCCCGGCGCTACCGTAACGCCGTCGGCGCTATTCGAACGAACCGACCGAGTCGTGGGCCAGGTTGTCGAAACGGGTGTATTCGCCGAAGAACTTCAGCTTGCACGAGCCGGTGGGGCCACCGCGGTGCTTGCCGATGATGATCTCGGCCAGGCCCTTGTCCGGCGAATTTTCCTTGTTGTAGTAATCGTCGCGGTAGATGAAGACGATCATGTCCGCATCCTGCTCGATTGCGCCCGATTCGCGAAGGTCGGCCATCACCGGGCGCTTGTCGGTACGTGTTTCCAGCGAGCGGTTGAGCTGGGACAGTGCAATGACCGGCACGTGCAGTTCCTTGGCCAGGCCCTTCAGCGAACGCGAGATCTCGGAAATTTCGGTCGCGCGGTTCTCGCTGTTGCCCGGCACGCTCATCAGCTGCAGGTAGTCGATCACGATCAGGCCCAGGTCGTGCTCGCGCTTGAGGCGGCGGCACTTGGAACGCAGGATCTCCGGCGACACGCCCGGCGTATCGTCGATGAAGATCTTGGTTTCCTTCAACATCTTGATCGCACCGGTTACCCGGCTCCAGTCCTCGTCCTCCAGCTGGCCGGTACGCAGGCGCTGCGCGTTGATGCGGCCATTGGAAGAGATCAGGCGCATCGCCAGCTGCGATGCGGACATTTCCATCGAGAACACTGCCACACCCTTCTTCGACTTGATCGCCGCGTACTCGGCGATGTTCAGGGCGAAGGTGGTCTTGCCCATCGCAGGACGCGCAGCAAGGATGATCAGGTCGGTCGGCTGCAGGCCGGCGGTCATCGCATCGAAATCGGTATAGCCGGTCGGCAGGCCGGTGATGTTGCCGCCATTCTCGAAGCGGTTGCGCAGCTCTTCGAATGCGTCCTTCAACGCACCGGGCATGGCCACGAAGTCGGTACGGCCGCGCGCGCCCTGCTCGGCGATGGCAAATACGCTCTTTTCCGCAGCGGACAGCAGCTCGCTGCTGTCGCGGCCCTCGGGCTGGAAACCATCGTTGACGATGTCGGTGCCGACCTGGATCAGCTGCCGCAGCACCGCCTTGTCGCGCACGATCTCGGCATAGGCCACGATGTTGGCCGCCGACGGCGTGGTGCTGGCCAGTTCGATCAGATAGGCGCCATCGCCCACCAGCTCCATCTTGCCCTGCGATTCGAACCACTCGCCCAGGGTCACCGCATCGAAGGGGCGCTCGCGCTCGGACAGCTCGCGGATCGCCCGGTAGATCATCTGGTGGTCGCGGCGGTAGAAGTCGCCCTCGGTCAACTGGTCGTTGACCCGATCGTAGGCCTCCGGTGCCAGCATCAGGCCACCCAGCACCGCCTGTTCAGCCTCCACCGAGTGCGGCGGCACGCGCAACTGGTCGATACGCGATTCATCGCGATCGCGATCGAAGCCATCGCCGCGCTCTCTGCGGTTGGAACGGAAGCCGGAACGGGCGGACATGCTGCGGTGTTTCCTGCAAAAGGGGCCAGACGAGTGTAGGCATGCGCCGAGCCCGGCGGCCATGGACAAACCTGTGGATAAGCCGTGGAAGAACGGGGGATATCCGCCTGAGCCTGTCCAGACTGGCGCGAGGGCGTTGCATTGCCTGCGACGGGCGTCGTTGCGACGCCCGAAGCGGACCATTATCGCAGATGGGAACCGCCGCTGCTGGCGTCAATCGCCCTTGGCATGTACCGCGATCAGGGCCAGGAACCGGTCCACATAGCCCTGCAGGAACGTCTGCGTGCCCTCGTTGTGGATCGTGCCGTCGGCATCGATCAGGCCATCCTTGAAGTGGATGAACGCCTCGGGCTGGCCAAGCACGTGCATGTCCAGGAAGGCCAGGCTGTTGCGCAGGTGCTGCTGGGCCACCGCCGTGCCGATCTGGCCGATGGAAGCGCCGATCACCGCCGCTGGCTTGCCCGCAAAAGCGCTGTCGCCGTAGGGCCGCGAGCCGATGTCGATGGCATTCTTCAACACGCCCGGCACGGAACGGTTGTACTCGGGGGTCACGAACAGCACGGCGTCAGCCGCGCGTACCTGGTCCTTCAGGCGTGTGCCCTGCGCCGGGTAGCTGGCGTCGAAATCCTGGTCGTACAGCGGCAGGTCGCCGATCTGCACGTACTGGAAGCGCGCCTTGTCGCCGGCCAGCTTCTCCAGCGCGTGCGCCAGCTTGCGGTTGCAGGATTCCTTGCGCAGGCTGCCGACGAATACAGCAATGGTGGGGACGGACATCAGGACATACTCCTCACGGTGCGGGAGGGCCAGCCTAGCCCCCGCCCCCTTCCCCACTGGTGAAGATCAAGCGCGCTTCACGCCTGCACGCACCTGCCGCCAATGGTCCTGCCAGGCCTGGAACATCAGCACGTTCCACAGGTGCGTGTGCCACTTGCGCTGGCCGCCCAGGAACTGCTGCCACAGTGGCTGCACGGCGGCGGCCGACAGCACGCCTTCGCGTTCCAGTCGCGCCGGCTGCAACAGTTCTTCCGCCCAAGGCTTCAGATCGCCCTTCAGCCAATCACTGACCGGGGCACCGAATCCACGCTTGGGCCGGTGCACCATCGACTGCGGCACGTACCGCCCCAGCACGCGCTTGAGCAGCACCTTGCTGGTCGACTCACTGCGCTTGAAGCCCAGCGGCAGCGACCAGGCGAACTCGGCCACGCGCCAGTCCAGCAAGGGCGCACGTGCCTCCAGGCTGACCGCCATCGAGGTGCGGTCGACCTTGCACAGCAGATCGTCGGGCAGATAGCTGACGAAGTCGGCCAGCATCATCGCGTCGGCCGGCGTACCGGCACCATGCAGCGGATCGGCCAGATCGTAGAAGCTGCCCGCCTCGCGTGCACCAATCACCGCGGCCGCCGGATCGCGCCAGCGCGAGATGCGGTTGCGATACACATCGCCGATGCCACGTGCGCCGGTTTCGGCCAGCAACGCCGCCAGCCCGCCGGTGCGCGACGCCTCGCCCTGCTGGTGCGCACGCGCGCCCATCCAGCGCCGCAGCGGCGCGGGCACCCGTCCCAGCATCTGCCAGTTGCGCAGCGCGCGTACATAGCGGGTATAGCCGAAGAACAGCTCATCGCCGCCATCGCCGGACAGTGCGACGGTCACGCCCTGGCGGGCGAGGCGGGCGACCAGCGCGGTCGGCACCTGCGAGGCATCGGCAAAGGGTTCGTCGAACATCGCCGGCAGCTGCGGCACCACCGCCAGCGCATCGGCGCCACTGACATACAGCTCGGTGTGATCACAGCCAAGGTGGGTAGCCAGTTCCCTGGCCAACGGTGCCTCGTCGTGGTGCGAGCCGCTGAAGCCGATGCTGAAGCTGTGCACCGGCTGCCCGCTCTGCGCCTGCATCAGCGCCGCCACCAGCGACGAATCGGTGCCGCCGGACAGGAACACGCCTACCGGCACATCGGCGACCATGCGCAGCGCCACGGCATCGCGCAGCAGGCCATCCAGCTGCTCCTCGGCCTCCTCGATGCGGCCCTGGAACGGTGCGGCCAGTGCCGCCTGCATGCGCGCGCGCGCGTCCCAGTACGGACGCTGCGCCTGCTCGGGCCGATGGGCGCTGGCTCCAGCCGCAACCGCCGCCGCATCCAGCCGCAGCACGCGCCCGGGCATCAGCTTGTAGCAGCGTTGGTGGATGCTGTGCGGTGCCGGGATGTAATCCAGCCGCAGCAGCAGCGTCAGTGCATCGCGGTCGATATCGTTGTCGAAATCCGGGTGCTGCCACAGCGCCTTCAGCTCCGAGCCGAACACCAGGGCATCACCGGCCCAGCCGTAGTACAGCGGCTTCTTGCCGACCCGGTCGCGGGCCAGCCACAGGCACTGCTCCTGGCGGTCCCACAGGGCGATGGCGAACATGCCGTTGGCGCGCTGCAGGGTGTCCTCGACGCCCCACTGCAGGATCGCGGCCAACAGCACCTCGGTATCGGAATGGCCACGGAACGCATGCCCCAGCGGCTCCAGTTCGGCGCGCAGCGTGGCGAAGTTGTAGACCTCGCCGTTGTAAGCCATCACATAGCGGCCGTCGGCCGAGGCCATCGGCTGGTGGCCCAGCGGTGAAAGATCGAGGATGCTCAGGCGCCGGTGGGCCAGGGCAATGCCAGCGGCGGCATCGACCCAGGTACCGCCGTCATCCGGCCCGCGATGGTGCAGCGCCTGGCCCATGGCCAGCGCCTGCGCCTGCAGGACCTCGGCCGGCGTCTGTGCCGCCGGCAACAACATACCTGCCAATCCACACATGCATCAGGGTTCCTGCGCCAGGTCGAGGGCGGCGCCAATCACCGCATTGTCGCTTGGAAGCCCGAACATTGCTGCCCCCGCCAGCGGCGTATAGGTATCGGCACCGCAGACCCGGCGCACGGGCAGGTGGCCATGGCCGGCCTCGACCAGCGCGGTGATCACGCCCTCGCCGACGCCGCCGCTCTGCCTCCCCTCGTCCAGCACCAGCACCCGTTGCGCGGTGGCGGCCTGGGCGCCGATGAAGGCCGCATTCAACGGCACCAGCCAGCGCAGGTCGACCACACGCACCTGCCAGCCCAGCTGCTGCTCGATGGCGACCGCTGCGCGCAGCGCCATCGGCACACCATTGCCATAGGTGAAGATCACCAGATCGCTGGCATCCGGCGCGTACACCCTGCCCTCGCCCAGCACCAGCGCGTGCCCGGGCGCGGGGTAGTCGAACAACCACTGGCCGTCGCCGACCGCGTGCAGATCCTTGGTCATGTAGAGGGCGATCGGTTCAAGGAACACCGCTACCCGGCCATCCACGCGGGCCAATGCCGCCAATGTGCGCAGCATCATCACCGCATCATCGCCACGCGACGGACAGCCCACCACCAGCCCCGGGATGTCACGCAGCGCCGTGATCGAATTGTCATTGTGGAAATGGCCGCCGAACCCCTTCTGGTAGCCCAGCCCGGCCACCCGTACCAGCATCGGGTTGCGGAACTGGTCGTTGGAGAAGAACTGCAGCGAGCAGGCCTCGCCACGTACCTGGTCGATGGCGTTGTGCAGGTAGGCCAGGTACTGGATTTCCGGAATCGGCAGCATGCCCATGTTGGCCAGCCCCTGGGCCATGCCCAGGATCATGGTCTCGTCCAGCAGCGTGTTGAACACCCGGCGCGGGCCGAAACGGCGCAGCAGGTCGCGCGTCACCGTGTAGACGCCGCCTTTCTGCGCCACGTCCTCGCCAAACAACAGCGCCTGCGGGTACTTGCCCAGCATCTCCTGCAGCGCATGGTTGATCTGTATCGCCAGATGCCGCGGCGGTTGCCGTTCGGGCAGCGAATCGGCGCCGCCGTACAGTGCCTGCCGGGCCTCGATGGGCGCCACGCGCTCGGCCTCGGCCTGCACCGCTGCGGGCGTATAGGGTGCCAACGGCGTGATCACTTCCTGCAATGTCTGCAGCTTCGGCCGCGAATCGGCATCGATGGCGGCGGCCATGCAGCGCGCGCGCAGGGTTTCATAGGCGGCCTCGACGCCCGCCGCATCCATCCAGCCCGATTCCAGCGCGATCTGCGCCGAGCGCAGCAGCGGGTCCTGCGCCTCGGCCGCGCACAGCTCGGCCAATGCGCGCCATTCCACTTCGAAGTCGGTACCGGCGTGGCCCATCAACCGCGTGGTGCGCAGGTGCAGGAAGGTGGGCCGACGCATGCGCCGGCAATGCTCGACCGCCGCCTGCACCTGCGCGTGTCCGGCCGCCAGGTCCAGGCCATCGGCAAAGAAATAGTCCAGGCCCGGTTGCCGGCTGAAGCGCTCTGCGATCCATCCTTCAGGGGTCTTCACCGAAATACCCAGGCCATTGTCCTCGCAGACGAACAGGATCGGCACCGGCAGCTTCTGGTAGGCCGACCACATCGCGGTATTGAACGCAGTCTGGGCGGTGGCATGGTTGGCCGAAGCGTCGCCGAAGGAGCACATCACGATGCTGTCGGCGGGAATCGGCAGCGGCTGGCTCAGGCGCCTGCCACTCTCGATCGCCAGCGCGGTACCCACCGCCTTGGGCAGGTGCGAGGCGATGGTCGAGGTCTGCGGCAGCACCCACAGCGGCTTGCTGCCCCACACTTTGTGACGGCCGCCGCTGGCCGGATCATCGGCACTGGCGGCGAAGGACAGCGCGGCGTCGCGCACCGGATCCATGCCGGGCACCAGCCGCGCACGCTCGGCCATGAACGCGCCGGAACGGTAGTGCAGGAAGGCGGGGTCGGTGTGGCGGCAGGCGCGCGCAAGCAGCGCATTGCCTTCATGACCGGACGAGCCGATGGTGTAGAAGACCTTGTTCTGCACGCGCAGCACGCGCGCCATCAGGTCCAGCTGGCGACTGAGCAGCTGCGATTCGAACAGCTCGCCGAAGCCGGCGGCGGTGAGGGTGCTGCCCGGCAGGATCGGCGCATCCGGCGCCGGACGCGGACGCGGGATGCCGCGCCAGGCGCGTAGGGCCTCGAGGAAATTGACGTCACAGACCTCGGCGCGGTTGAGACCGCGCATGCGTGCGGGAATGGGATCAGGAACCACAGCGAACATCGAACACCCTCCGTGTCGTTGTTGCAGACCGTAACGCCAAGGCTGCCCGACCCTTCCGCTGGTCGAGCACGCCCGACGCTGCAGGGGAATCAATCCGGTGCGTTGAACCGCGCGCGCACCTCGGCGGTCACCGCAGGCATGGGCACGAAGCGAGGCTGCGCTCGCACCCGCTGCAACCAGGCCCGCACCTGCGGGAATGGATCCAGTGCGATGCCACCGTCGGCGGCGACATCGGAATAGGCAAACAAGGCGATATCGGCGATACCGTAGTCATCGCCGGTGAACCACTGCGCCTGGCGCAGATGTTGCTCCATCACCGCCAGCGCGCTGGCAGCGCGCTCATGCAGGCGCGGCAGTTCAGCACGGCGTGGCGAGTCGGCCGGTGTCCAACCGCGGATGAAGCGTGCCACCGCCACGCAGGGTTCATGCGTGTACTGCTCGAAGAACATCCAGCTCAATGCCTGCGCACGCTGCCAACCGTCGGCGGGAAGATACGGCGTCCCCTCGGCCAGCCAGAACAGGATCGCATTGGATTCAGTCAGCACGCGGCCGTCGTCGCGCACGATCAACGGCACCTTGGCATTGGGGTTGAGGGCAAGAAATTCTGCTGTATGGGTCTGGCCGTGGGCGCTGTCCACCTCCACCCAGCGGTAGCGGCTGCCGAGCTGTTCGAGCAGCAGGCGCACCTTGTGGCAATTGCCCGAGACCGACATGCCATGCACCGTCAACGCAATGCGTTCTTCCACCATTGCCTGCTCCAGGGAGGTTCCGGCCTGCAGCCGGCTGTCCGCAGTCTGGCAAGCAGCTTGGCGATTGCCAAGCGCGGGTGCAGCATGGCGATTCGGTCGTGCCGGCCGCTGGCCGGCAACCTTGATGCAGCTGGATTCGTGCGATTGCCGGCCAGCGGCCGACACTACCGGACAGCGCTCAGCGTGCGCGCTGCTGCCACTGCCCGCGCGATTGCCCCCAGATTTCCAGCGGCTTGCCTTCATAGGGCGGTGGCAACTGCCCCATGCGCAGCAGCGTACTGCCGAGCTTGCGTGCAACCACCTTCGAATTTTCGTTGTCTTCGGCGATGGTGTGGATCACCTCATCCCAGTCCAACGTATCGAACGCCCAGTCGATGGCTGCGATCGCCGCCTCCGGTGCGTAGCCCTTGCCCCAGCTGGCCCGTCGGATGCTCCAGCCGACCTCGGTGCCGGGCCAGTCCTGCGGCTGCCACGGCCCCATGCGACCGATCCATTCACCGCTGGATTTCTCGATCACGCTGAACATCGAGAAGCCGAACAGCTGCCATGCGCCGGCCAGGCTGCAGAAGCTGCGCCATGCCACCGAGGGTGCCTGCACACCGCCCAGCGTGCGCATCACCTCCTCATCGGCGCAGAACGCCAGATAGGGGGCGTAGTCCTGCCGCTGCGGCGGACGCAGGATCAGGCGTTCGGTTTCGATGCGCAGGTCGAAGATGCTCATGGCGTCATGGTAGAGCCACAGCACGCGTGGATGAACCCCACCCATAAAAAAACAGGCCAGCAGAGGCTGGCCTGTTCGTTACCGATGTTGCCGGAGAATTACTGACGGTTCGCGGTCGCGTCGCCGGCTGCAGCCGTCTGGGTGACCAGCTGCCCATCCACCACCGGCAGGCGATCGCTGGCCGGCTTGTTGTCCATACGCACGGTCTTCTCTGCGCCGTCGTAGCGGTAGGTCACGTTGTAGCCCTTGACCACGTCACTGGTGCCCATGGCAATGCGGTTGCCCGGCTTGCTGCCCATGCGCATGGTGCCGGTGGTGCCGTCTTCATTGCGGTAGGTCACGTTGTAGCCGGTGACACGGCTCGACTCGGAGGTCGCCGTTTCGGTGTGGCACTGGCGCTCGGTGCGGTTGACCACACGGCCACCCACATGGCGCTTGTCGACCTGGTTGCCGATGAAGCCACCGGCCACGGCACCGGCAGCGGTCGCGGCCTTCTTGCCATTGCCGCCACCCACCTGGTTGCCCAGCAGGCCACCGACCACGGCACCGACCACGGTGCCACCGACGTTGCCATCACGCTCGGGCAGGCGTTCCTGCACCACCACGTCCTGGCAGACCTCATGCGGGGTCTGGGTGGTGGACGTCTCGCGTACCGGATCGGTGCCGATCACGGTGGCATAGGCCTTCTGCTTCTCGGTGATCGGATCGACCTTCAGCACATCGGCGTATTCCAGGCCACGCGGCGCACTGGCGTCCACTGCGTCGCCACGTGCGCCATCGTCGGTGGCATTGCCATCGACCAGGCGCGATTCACTCGGGTTTCCGGCGCTCAGCTGCTCCGGCGACTTGTCGCCGCTCTTCATGAAGGCGGCGGTGGCGATACCACCGACCAGCAGCGCGCCCGCTGCGACCAGGACAGTTGTAGTTGTGCTTTTCATGACCTGCTCCTTGCGGACCGTCCGCAACGTTCTCAGGCCAGATTGCAGCATGCGGTGCCTGAACGGAATCTCCACATTTCCTGCTCACCGCCGTAACCCATTCAGCATCTGGAAATGCTGGGCCCGTGGTAGCGTTTGCACATTCCCCAGGAGGACCTCCGCCATGGCCAACCCGATGCTGCTGCCGGTCCTGCAATGGGCACGCCGGCTGCGCTACCCCACCCTGTTCAAGCTGACCGCCGGCCTGTTCGCGCTGACCCTGTTCATCCCCGACCCGATTCCGTTCGTCGACGAACTGATGCTGGGCTTTGGCACCCTGCTGCTGGCCAACTGGAAGAGCCGCAGCGCGACCACGCCACCGCCCCTGGAGCAGCGTTGAACCTGCTGGTCGACAGCCACTGCCACCTGGATTCCAGCGAATTCGACGTTGACCGCGAGGCGGTCATCGAGCGCGCACGCGCTGCCGGCGTGCAGTGGCAGGTGGTTCCGGCGGTCACTGCGGCCAGCTGGCCAAAGCTGCGCGAGGTCTGCCAGCAGGCGACGGGGCTCTACCCCGCCTATGGCCTGCACCCGATGTTCCTGGACCAGCACCGGCCCGAACACCTGCCACAGCTGCGTGAATGGATCGAACAGGAGCGGCCCTGCGCGATCGGCGAATGCGGGCTGGACTTCTTCGTCGAGGGCCTGGATGCCGAGGTCCAGCATGAGTATTTCCTCGGCCAGCTGACGCTGGCGCGCGAGTTTGACCTGCCGGTGATCGTGCATGCCCGCCGCGCCGTGGATGCGGTGATCACCGCGATCCGCCGCATCGGTGGCCTGCGCGGGGTGGTGCACAGTTTTTCCGGCAGCCCGGAACAGGCCGCACAATTGCACAAGCTGGGATTCCTGCTTGGCCTGGGCGGACCGTTGACCTACGAGCGTGCGCAGCGCCTGCAGCGGCTTGTCCGCGAGATACCGCTGGAACAGTTGCTGCTGGAGACCGATGCGCCGGACCAGCCCGACGCGGGTATCCGTGGCCAGCGCAACGAGCCGGCGCGGCTGGCGGTCATCGCCCGGCACATCGCCGCATTGCGCGGGATGGAACTGGATGCAGTGGCGCAGGCCACCACGGACAACGCCCGGCGGCTGCTCAACCTGCCTGCACCGTGAAGGTAGTGCCGGCCGCTGGCCGGCACCACCAGATCACACCCCGGCCTCTGCCTCAACCGATTCGGCCTTCACCTTCTTCGGCTCCAGCAGCATCTCCAGCGCCTTGCCCACGGCCGCGAACGCAAACGCGCCGGTGATGTGGGTGGCCGCGCCCAGGCCGGCGCCGCAATCAAGCTTCAGGGCCGCATCCGCGCCCAGGTTCGGCCGCAGGCCACAGACGCTGCCGTCGGCCTGCGGATATTTCACGTTTTCCAGCGAATACACCGCCGGCACGCCGAAATAGCGCTTGGCATTCTTCGGGAAGTTGAATTCGCTGCGCAGCTTCTTGCGGATCAGCGCCAGCATCGCGTCATGCTCGGTGCGCGAGACATCGCGGATGCGAACCAGGGTGGGATCGGTACGGCCGCCGGCCGCGCCGACGGTCAGCAACGGCAGCTTGCGGCGGCGGCACCAGGCGATGGTTTCCACCTTCACCCGGAAGCTGTCGCAGGCATCGATCACCAGGTCGAAACCGCGGTCCAGCAGTTCGGCCATGTTGGCCGGGGTCAGGAACGCCTGCACAGCGTCGACCTCGATCTGCGGATTGATCGCCCGGCAGCGCTCGGCCATGGCCTCGGCCTTGTTGCGGCCGTAGTTGCCTTCCAGCGCCGGCAGCTGGCGGTTGGTATTGGATACGCAGATGTCATCGGCATCGATCAGGGCCAGATGGCCCACCGCCGAGCGCGCCAGCGCCTCCACCACCCACGAGCCGACGCCGCCCATGCCGACCACGGCAACACGGCTGCCCTGCAGGCGCTCGAGCGCGCCGACGCCATACAGCCGTTCAATACCGGCGAAGCGTTGTTTGACCTGTTCGTTCATCGGGCTATTTTAACGTGCAGGTCCCCTGACTACAGCACGACGACGCCGAACCCACCGTTGCACGCCCGGAGCGCCCGCCATGAGTGCCAGCCCACCCCGCCGCCCGTCCACCGCCTACCGCTATCTGTTCGTGCTCGGCCTGGGCCTGCTGATCGGCCTGATTGCCACGGTGATGGTCGGCCGCGCACTGCAGGCACGCCGCGATCCGTTCCCGGACAGCCTGATGCAGGTGATGCAGCGGCAGGCGGATCTGCTGCAGCAGGCTCAGCAGCAGAACCGCTGCAGCCTGGCCGACAGCGTCCCGCGCCTGCAGGTGCTGCGCCTGCTGTCCAACGATCTGGACCAGGCCTTCCCCGGATTGAAGGACAGCCGGCAGTTCCAGCAGCACGCCAGCCAGTACCGGGCCGATCTCAATGCGGCATTGGCCAGCCCGCCGATCGACTGCAACGCGTTGGCGCAGCAGGTCCAGGCACTGCAGGACGATTGCCGGGCCTGTCATCAGGACTTCCGCTGATTCATCTTCGAGTGGGCGAAGGCCGATGTGGTTGGCGCCTTGTTCACGTTGGAAAGAGGAGGATTCGCTCACCCTGCTGCATGACGCAGTACCACCCAACGCACCCGCCTTCACGGCCAGGAGATGCCCCATGAAGATCCAGCTCATCGCCGCCAGTGTCATTGCAACCGTCGGCCTGGCCGGCTGTGCCACCTCGCCGGGCTACGGCGGTGGTGGTTACAACAACAGCGGCTACAACAACGGCGGCTACGGCAACAACTCCGGTTACAACCAGGGCCGCTGCGCCGACTGCGGCATCGTCACCCGCATCAATGCCGTGCAGTCCGGCCGTACCGCGCCCTCCGCCACCGGCGCGATCCTAGGCGGTATCGTCGGCGCGGTTGCCGGCCATGAGATCTCCGACCACACCGGCGGCAGCCGCGGCAACAAGAACATCGCCGCCGCCGCTGGCGCCGTGGGTGGCGCATTGGCGGGCAACCAGATCCAGAAGAACGTCACCAGCGATACGTATGACATCAGCGTGCGCATGGACGACGGCCGCACCATCGTGGTCAACCAGCGCGACCTCGGCGGCATCCGCGAAAACACCTATGTCCGCGTGGTCAACGGCAAGGTCATCCTGCGCTGAACCGCAGCGGGCCCCGGCCGATCAGAACCGGAGCAACAAAAAAAGGCCCGCTTGCGCGGGCCTTTTTCATGCCGGCAAGCGGCAGGTATTACGCCGGCTGGACCTTGTCAGCCTGCAGGCCCTTCTGGCCCTGCACCACTTCAAAGCTCACAGCCTGGCCTTCCTTGAGGCTCTTGAAGCCCTGGGTCTCGATGGCACGGAAGTGCACGAACACATCCTCGCCATTCTGCCGGCTGATGAAGCCGAAGCCCTTGGCATCATTGAACCACTTCACGGTACCGTTCTCGCGATCAGCCATCTCACTAACTCCCTTTGACTCTCTACTTGTTGTTGGATACGCCTGTTGGGCGGCTGACAAGCAAGGGGGAAGCGAGGTGCATCGATGCAGCGGATCGGAACGATCTTGCTTCATCAGGCCACGATCCACGGTGACCTTGCCAAGCTCAGCGACTGCAACTTAACCCGACCAAAACGAAAAAGCAACTGGCAAAAACCTTTCACTGTCAACCCCAAAAAGACAACCATACTGGACAGCATGGACCTCTCATTCATCTTGTATCTGCTAGCGGTCATTTTTGTCCTCATCGGCATCGCCGGCATCGTCCTGCCAGCCCTGCCGGGCATCCCACTGGTCTTCATCGGGCTGGTGCTGGCGGCCTGGGCGGACGGCTTCGTCCATGTCGGCTGGCCCACCCTGCTGATCCTCGGCGTGCTGACCGCGCTGTCGCTGCTGGTCGACGTGCTGGCGACCGTGGTCGGCGCCAAGCGCGTGGGCGCCAGCCGCAAAGCGCTCTGGGGCACCTTCATCGGCAGCATCGTCGGCCTGTTCTTCATGCCGATCGGATTGTTCGCAGGGCCGTTGCTGGGCGCGCTGCTGGGCGAGTACTGGCATACCCGCGAGCTCGGGCGCTCGACCAAGGTCGGGCTGGCCACCTGGCTTGGCATCCTGCTGGGCCTGGCGCTGAAGCTGGCGCTGGTGATCGCGATGCTGGGCCTGTTCGCCTTCGCCTGGTTCCTGTGAGGCATGCGGCCTTCACGCAGCGCGCACGCACACGCCGGGCATAAACCCGTGGGGCTGGCCGTTACCGGATGCAGCCGCCACACTGTCCCTCTTTCCGCATTCATTCCGAAGGGCCTGCTGCAATGACCCTCTCTCCGTTGTTTCCCCGTCTTGCACCGCTGGCGTTGGCCCTGGCCAGCGCGCCACTGGCAGCGCAGGAATTCGCGCCCAGCGCCGAGGCCTCGCCGGCCGCCTGCGCAGCCATCACGACCGATGCTGCCCGTCTGGCCTGCTACGACCGCCAGTTCGGGCGCACGCCTCAGGCCACCGCCGAAGCTGATGCGGCCGCCGAAGCCGCCGCACAGGCACGTCGCGAGCAGCGCGACACCACGCGGGTGAGCCAGGGCGAGGAGAAGCTGCGCGAGCGTGTCAGCGATCTGTTCCGGTCCGAAGCGCCGGACAGCGCACTTGCCAATGCCGGCCGCGGTTCGCTGCTGGACAGCCGCTGGGAACTGGCCGAGGACTCCAAGCTGGGCCCGTTCCAGCTGCGCGCGTACAAGCCTGTCTACCTGCTGCCGGCATTCTGGACCAGCGACCGCAACACCATGCCGCACTCGCCGAACCCGGCCAACAGCGTGACCACCCCGCAGGTGCTGGACAGCGCTGAGCTGAAGTTCCAGATCAGCTTCAAGACCAAGATCGCCGAGAACCTGTTCGGCGACAACGGCGACATCTGGGCGGGCTATACCCAGAGTTCGCGCTGGCAGGCCTACAACGGCGAGGACTCGCGCCCGTTCCGCGAGACCAACTACGAGCCGGAAGTGATGATGGTGTTCCGCAACGGCTACTCGATCGGTGGCTGGCGTGGGCGGATGACCGGCATCAGCCTCAACCACCAGTCCAACGGCCGTGCCGATCCGCTGTCGCGCAGCTGGAACCGGGTGATCCTCAACGTCGGCCTCGACCGCGAGAACTGGGCACTGGTGCTGCGTCCCTGGTACCGCATTCCCGAGACCCGCAGCGACGACAACAACCCGGACATCGAGGACTACATGGGCCGCGGCGACGCGACCCTGACCTGGAACCACAAGGGTCACGAGGTCTCGTTGATGGCACGTCATTCGCTGCGCACCGGTGACCGCTCGCACGGCGCGCTGCAGCTGGACTACGGCTTCCCGATCAGCAACCTGCTGCGCGGCCATGTGCAGATCTTCGACGGCTATGGCGAGAGCCTGATCGATTACAACCACAAGGCGACCTACGTCGGCGTGGGCGTGTCCCTGCTGGAGTGGTTCTGATGGATGCGACGATCTGGCACAACCCCGCGTGCAGCAACTCGCGCGGGGCGCTTAAGCTGATCCGCGACGCCGGTTTCGAACCGGTGGTGATCGACTATCTCGGCAGCCCGCCCGACGTGGCCACGCTGCGCCAGGTACTGGCCGAATCCGGCCTGGCCGCGACCGCGCTGGTGCGCAGCAAGGAACCCGAGTTTGCCGCACTGGATCTGCAGGGAAGCGATGACGACGCCCTGCTGGCCGCGATGGCCACCCACCCACGGCTGATCAACCGTCCGGTGGTACGCACCGCGAAGGGTACCCGCCTGTGCCGCCCCCCGGAAACGGTGCTGGAGATCCTGTAACCCGCCCCGCTTTGGTAGAGCCGAGCCATGCTCGGCTGCGGTTCGCGTGCCACCCGTGAATGCAGCCGGGCATGGCCCGGCTCTACAGAACGGGTTACCGCCAGTCGGTGATGCCTTCGCGGCGATAGACCTCGGCGAACGCCGGGCGCGCCTTCAGGCGATCCGCATACGCCTTCAACACCGGCCAGTGGTCGCTGGGCGTGGGCATGTTGCGTGACCAGCGCATCAACATCACCAGCATGAAATCGACCACGCCCGGCGCATCGCCGAGCAGGTAGGGACCGTCGTCCTGCAGGTGTGTGGCAACCTGCTGCCAGGCCGCCTCCAGCTGCTGCCGTGCCATCGTACGCACGGCCTCGATGCACTCGCCACCCGCTGCTTCATGCGGATAGAACCAGGCGCGGTAGGCCGGCTGCACGGTGTTGGCGCACCAGAACATCCAGCGATAGGCCTCGCCGCGTGCCGGCGTGCCGACGGCAGGCAACAACCCTGCCTGCGGATGACGGTCTGCCAGATACAGCGCGATCGCGGCCGCCTCGGTCAGTACCTGGCCGTCGATCAACAGGGTCGGCACCCTGCCCGCCGGATTGAGCGCCAGGTAGCCAGCTGATTTGTGCTCGCGCGTTTCGAAATCGAGCAGCACCAGTTCGTGCTCGATGCCGAGCTCGATCAGCAGCCAATGCACCACCAGCGAGGCGGTGCTGGTGGAACCATACAAGGTGGTGCGCATAGGACCTGTCCTGGGCGGGGAACGGCTGATTATGCGCGCTGTCCCCGGCGTGGTCAGCCGCAGGTACTCATGCAGGTATCACGACGCTCGCCGCAGCCCATCATCGGTGCGCGCAGCGTGCAGTCGTGCGCCTTCAACTCGCAGGAACGGCGCAGTTCCGGATGCTCGATGTCCTTGCAGCGCTGGTCCGGCGTCGGTGCCACCTGCTGCTCGCAGCTGGACTGGCGGCTGCCGATCCCCTGGCCTTCGGCCATGCAGCTGCGATAGCTGGCCTGGCACTGCATCTGGCACTGGGCACCGGCGCTGAAGCCGCCCCCACCGCCATACGACGAAGATGACGTACTGCAGCCGGCCATGACCAGCAGGGTGACAAGGGAAAGGCTACGCAACAGGTTCACAGGACGCTCCTTGTTCAATAGACCGGAAGACTGCCAGAAGAACGGGTTTCGCTCACCGATCCGCCGCAGTCGAGTACACACTGCGCCCGGGTCGCATCGCAGGCGCGCGTGTTGGCTGCGGTGGCGCAGTATGCGCCGGCGCCACGTGCGCCCTCGCAACGATGCCGCATCTTCTCGTCAGCGATGTCACTGCATCTGTCGATGACGCGCTCCTTGTCCGACTGACAGCTCTGCTGCGCCATCTCGGCCATCGAACGTGCCTGATCCGCGCACTGCATGTGCCGCTGCGTACACCCCGCTGCACACACGCGGCCGGCCTCGCTGGTGGGTTGCTTGACGTAATACTGCGGCGCGCAGCCCGCCATCAAGGCAAGGGCGACTGCGGCGAAAACATTGCGTATTCCTTGACGCACAAACAGCTTCCCTTGCCTGGCAACGCGCACACCCTAGCAAAGCCGCGCGGTTGCAATCGTTAAACGAAGAACGGCGCCACCCGGGCGCCGTTCTGAAATCGGACGGACGTGGTCGACGCCGCGCCGATCATTCCACCACGACAGGAATCTTGCCGATGCGGGCCTGCCACTCGCGCGGGCCGGTCTTGTGCACCGACTCGCCGGTGGAATCGACGGCCACGGTCACCGGCATGTCTTCCACGGTGAACTCGTAGATCGCTTCCATGCCCAGGTCCGCAAAGCCGACGACCTTGGCCGCCTTGATCGCCTTGGACACCAGATAGGCCGAACCACCGACGGCCATCAGGTAGGCCGACTTGTGCTTCTTGATGGCCTCGATTGCGGCCGGACCGCGCTCGGCCTTGCCGACCATGCCCAGCAGGCCGGTCTGTGCCAGCACCTGCTCGGTGAACTTGTCCATGCGGGTGGCGGTGGTCGGACCGGCCGGGCCTACCACTTCGTCGCGCACCGGATCGACCGGGCCGACGTAGTAGATGAAGCGCCCCTTCAGATCGACCGGCAGTTCCTCGCCCTTGTTGAGCATGTCGACCATGCGCTTGTGCGCGGCGTCGCGGCCGGTCAGCAGCTTGCCGTTGAGCAGCAGGGTCTGGCCCGGCTTCCAGCTGGCCACGTCTTCCGGGGTGATCGTGTCCAGGTCCACGCGGGTGCCCTTGGACGCGTCGTAGGTCAGCTTCGGCCAGTCTTCCAGCGACGGCGGATCCAGCATCACCGGGCCGCTGCCATCCAGGGTGAAGTGCGCATGGCGGGTGGCGGCGCAGTTCGGGATCATCGCCACCGGCAGGTTGGCCGCGTGGGTCGGGTAGTCGTTGATCTTGATGTCGAGCACGGTGGTCAGGCCACCCAGGCCCTGCGCACCGATACCCAGTGCGTTGACCTTCTCGTACAGCTCCAGACGCAGTTCCTCGATGCGGTTGGACGCACCACGGGCCTGCAGCTCGGTGATGTCGATCGGCTCCATCAGCGCTTCCTTGGCCAGCAGCATCGCCTTCTCGGCAGTGCCGCCGATGCCGATGCCGAGCATGCCCGGCGGGCACCAGCCCGCGCCCATGGTCGGCACGGTCTTCAGCACCCAGTCGACGATCGAGTCGGACGGGTTGAGCATGGCGAACTTGGTCTTGGCTTCCGAACCACCGCCCTTGGCGGCAACGATCACCTCCACGGTGTTGCCCGGCACCACCTTGACGTTGACCACGCCCGGGGTGTTGTCCTTGGTATTGATGCGCTTGCCGGCCGGATCGGCCAGCACCGAAGCGCGCAGCTTGTTGTCCGGGTACAGGTAGGCGCGACGGATGCCTTCGTTGGCCATGTCCTCCACGCCCATGGTGGCGTCATCCCAGCGCACGTCCATGCCGATTTCCAGGAACACGGTGACGATGCCGGTGTCCTGGCAGATCGGCCGATGGCCTTCGGCGCACATCCGCGAGTTGATCAGGATCTGCGCGATCGCCTCCTTCGCTGCCGGCGACTCCTCGCGCTCATAGGCGGCGGCAAGGTTCTTGATGTAGTCGACCGGGTGGTAGTACGAGATGTACTGCAGCGCGTCGGCGACGGACTGGATGAGGTCTTCCTGCTTGATCGATGTCACGGATTGCTCGCTTGCTGAAGGCTGGCGGGGGTAATCCGCCCATTTTACCCCCTCCCTCGACCGTGGGGTGGTGGTGCCGGCCGCTGGCCGGCAAGATCCGACCCTGCCCTCTGTCACGCCGCGCCCCGCTGGCGCGTCCTTGCTCACATGAACGCCGAAACCGCCTTCCAGACCCACCGCCCACGCCTGATGGCGCTGGCCTACCGCCTTCTTGGCAGCCGCAGCGACGCCGAGGACGTGGTCCAGGACGCCTGGCTGCGCTGGGCCGGCAGCGATTCGGCCGCCATCGTCGACCCCGAGGCCTGGCTGGTGACCACCACCACCCGGCTGGGGCTGGACCGGCTGCGGGCAGCCAAGCGTGAACGCACCCACTATGTCGGGCCGTGGCTGGCCGAACCGCTGGCGATCACCCTCGAACCCGACCCGGCGCCCGGCCCCGCGCAGCTGCACGCGCTGGCCGACGACGTCTCCGTGGCCTTCCTGACCCTGCTCGAACAGCTCGGACCGGAGGAGCGCGCCGCCTTCCTGCTGAAGGAAGCCTTCGACCACGACTACCGCGAGATTGCCGAGCTGATCGGCCACAGCGAGGCCAATTGCCGCCAGCTGGTGCACCGGGCCCGGCAGCGCCTGCAGTCTGGGCGGCCGCGCTTCAATGCCGATGCCAGCCAGCACCGGCAACTGCTGGCGCGTTTCATGGACGCTTCCCAGCGTGGCGACAGCGAGGCCATCCAGGCGCTGCTGCATGCCAACGCGCTGCTGGTTTCCGATGGCGGTGGCGTGGTCACCGCAGCGGTGCGACCACTGCGGGGTGCCGAGCGTATCGGCCGCCTGTACTGGGCCATCGCCCGTCGCGGCGCGGCGCATCCGGCACAGCTCGGCTACGTCAATGGCGAACCGGCGATCCTGCGTTTCGAAGGCGACCACCTGCACTCGATCACCACCATCGAGGTGGTCGATGGCCGCATCGCCAATCTCTACAGCGTGCTCAATCCGGCGAAGCTACCGCGTATTCAAGGCGCACTCGTCGATTAGACATACGGACTTGGACTTGGGCAATCTGTCAGCGCAATTGAACGGAAATTGACAGCAATGAATCCCCAAAAACCAACAAAGAGAATCAAGGTGAACGTTGGTGATGTATTTGCCGTACCCCTTGATAAAGACGACCTTGTTTTTGGCTACGTGCGCACTTACCAGGATCCGGACGTAGCGATCCTTCCATTCATTTCAAAGGGCAGAATGCTTCGTGAATGCGAACTTCCCACATTGGAGAGCTTCATGGATGTACTGACCATTCGCGCCGCCATTGAAGGAGGTGACTGGCCAAGAATCGCCTCTTTTCCTTTTCCGAATGCAGAATCAACTTGGGCACCACCAAGAAGGCAACTATCGACGATCCGTCCGGATGTCAGGCTCGTGGTAGTCAAGGGCAATTTTGTTCCTTCTAAAGAGTATGGCGAATGGGACTCTCTTCCCGCGCTCATCAAAGCCGACATTGACCAGTTGAAATCACTGATCCTCACGTCAGCACCCGAATTCCAAATGATCACCTGAGTGAGATGCATCACGACTCGATGCCACTACAAGAGTCTTTGAGGCCGATGCGCGCATCTAGAGTCGCATTTCGCGCATTCAATATGTCGCTTTTAACAGTTGGGTGTCACGGACGGGAACGGTGCGGCGTCCTGGTAGTGAAAGGCGGTCACCGTGGAGCCAAAATGTCCGACATGCACAGCGTGTTGAATCCGGAAAAGCTGCAGGGAGTTCAAGATGTCATCTAGGCCCACCGGGCTGGAATAGGGCAACATCTTTCCATCTTGGAGAATTAAGCCAACAATGATTCAGAAAAAGCCAAAAAGAAGAATCAGGATAAATGCCGGAGAAATTTTCGCCGTTCCTCTATCAGCTGATGAATTGATCTTTGGCTATATTCGGGCCTATCAAGACCCGGATGTCGCGATACTCCCGTTCATCTCGAAAGGCAGAATGCTAGACGAGCATGAGATTCCTACACTTGAATGCCACTTGCACGTTGCGTCGCTCCGTGTCGCCATGGAAAGAGGCGAATGGCCTCGAATTGGCAGGATTCCATTCGAGGATGGGAATTCTTCATGGCCTCCACCTAGAAAGCAGATCATTGACTTCAGACCTGATGTTCGTCTCGTCATCGTAAAAGGGAAACTTGTGAGCTCAGATCGTTACGGAGAATGGGAAAATCTTCCGGAGATGCTCAGGCGTGACGACGACGGCCTGAAGCAACTCATAATAGATGCGAAGCCAGGCTTTCTAGAGGTCAAATAGATACTTCGCCGTCCGTAGAATTTCGATAAGCTTTGATGCCATGAAAGACAAGCAGGCTAAGCCGCATTCAGCACTCTAGGTTGTCGTTTTAGCCCTCTCTGTCACGGACGGGAACGGAGCGGCGTCCTGGTAGTGAAAGGCGGCCATGGTGGCCGCCGTGGAGCTGAAGATGTCCGACCACGCCTCTCCCCGCGTTCCCTACACCCGCCTGGCCGCCGAGGCCTTCAAGGGCCTGCTGGCCACCAGCAAGGCGGTGCATGACAGTTCGATCGATCCGACGTTGATGGAACTGGTGTTCCTGCGCGTGTCGCAGCTCAATGGCTGCGGCTACTGCATGGACATGCACGGCACGGCGCTGCGCAAGGGCGGCATCGAGCCGCGCAAGCTGGATACGCTGCCCGCCTGGCACGAAAGCCGGTTCTTCGACGACCGCGAGCGCGCGGCGCTGGGCTGGGCCGAGGCGCTGACCCGGTTGACTGATGGCGCACCGTCGCAGGCGGCGTTCGATGCGCTGGCACCGCACTTTGATGAGAAAGGCATCAGTGACCTGAGCATGGGCATTGCAGTGATCAATGCCTGGAACCGGCTGGGGGCTGGACTGTTGCCACCGCTGCCGTGATTCTCGGCGGGGCCAGTCTCGCGCTGGCCTCGGTAGATCCACGCCATGCGTGGATGTGGGTGGGTCCAGCCCTTCGCATTGCGAAGGGCTCTGACCCGATTCGGGCCGATGGGGTCAGAGCCCTTTGCACAGCAAAGGGATCCGACCCCGTGCGGCCACACGGCTGCCCTGACCCCACCTGCACGTATCAGGCGCGCACAATGGCGGCATGCCCGCCTCTCCCATTGCCGGCGCTGCCGGCGCCAAGAAACCCAGCCTGCGCCAACGCTTCAAGGCGATGCGCAACCTGCCACCGTTCCTGCGCCAGGTGTGGCAGACCAGCCGCGCGCTGACCCTGGCCAGCCTCGGCCTGCGCCTGATCCGTGCGCTGCTGCCGGTGGCGATGTTGTACGTCGGCAAGCTGATCATCGATACCGCCCTGCATCTGAGCCAGCACGGAGCCGGTTTTCCGCCGATGGGCGAGGCGCTGTCCAGCGGCCTGCTCAATCCACTGCTCGGCCTGTTGGCACTGGAATTCGGCCTGGCGATCGCCTCGGACCTGCTCGGTCGGCTGGTCAGCTACGCCGATGCGCTGTTGTCGGAGCTGTTCGCCAACGCCACCAGCGTGCGCCTGATGGAACATGCGGCGACCCTGGACCTGGAGGATTTCGAGGACCCGGACCTGCAGGACAAGCTGGACCGCGCACGGCGCCAGACCATGGGCCGGATGAACCTGATGAGCCAGCTGTTCGGCCAGGTGCAGGATGCGATCACCGTTGCCAGCCTGGCCGTCGGCCTGCTGGTCTACGCACCGTGGCTGATCCTGCTGCTGGCGCTGGCGCTGGTGCCGGCCTTCATCGGCGAGTCGCACTTCAATGCGGCCGGCTACAGCCTCAACTTCCTGTGGACGCCGGAGCGCCGCCAGCTGGACTACCTGCGCCAGCTCGGTGCCAGCGTGGAGACGGCCAAGGAAGTAAAGATCTTCAACCTGCACCGGTTCCTGGTCGACCGCTACCGCAGCCTGTCGGCGGCACTGTTCCTGGCCAACCGCGCGCTTGCCCGGCGGCGGGCGTTCTGGGGCACGTTGCTGGCCGCGCTGGGCACGCTGGGCTACTACACCGCGTATGCGTATATCGCCTGGCGCACGGTGCGTGGCGATTTCTCGATCGGTGACCTGACCTTTCTCGCCGGCAGCTTCCTGCGCCTGCGCCAGTTGCTGGAAGGCCTGCTGATCGGGTTCTCGCAGGTGGCCAGCCAGGCGCTGTACCTGGACGACCTGTATTCGTTCTTCCAGATCGAACCGGAAATCCATTCGCGAAAGGACGCGGTGCGCGTGCCGCAGCCGATCCGCGAGGGCTTCGTGTTCGAGGACGTGGGCTTCCGCTACCCCGATGCCGAGCAATGGGCCGTGCGCCACCTGGATTTCCACCTGCACGCGGGCGAAGTACTGGCGCTGGTCGGCGAGAACGGCGCGGGCAAGACCACCCTGGTCAAGCTGCTGGCACGCCTGTACGAACCGGACGAAGGCCGCATCCTGCTGGATGGGCGCGACCTGCGCGACTACGACCTGGACGACCTGCGCGCCAATCTGGGCGTGATCTTCCAGGATTTCGTGCGCTACAACCTCAGCGCCGGCGAGAACATCGGTGTCGGCCAGGTCGAAGCGATGGACGACCGCGCGCGGATCTCCGATGCCGCCCGCCGCGGCATGGCCGAGGAAGTGATCGCTGCCCTGCCCGGCGGCTACGACCAGCAGATCGGCCGCCGCTTCCAGCAGGGCGTGGACCTGTCCGGTGGGCAGTGGCAGAAGATCGCCATTGCCCGTGCGTGGATGCGCGATGCACAGGTGATGATCCTGGACGAGCCCACCGCGGCACTGGACGCCCGCGCCGAGTTCGAGGTGTTCCAGCGGTTCAGGGAATTGGCGGATAATCGTACGGCAGTGCTGATTTCCCACCGCTTCTCTTCAGTACGCATGGCCGACCGCATCCTGGTGCTGGCCGATGGCCGGATCGAAGCCAGCGGCACGCACGAGCAGCTGATGGCACAGGGCGGCCGCTATGCCGAACTGTTCGAACTGCAGGCGGCCGGTTATCGCTGAGAACGCCTCTCGTTCCGCCTAATGAGAACCTGTCTCATTTGAGATAGAATTGTCCCGACGACTTCCGATAGATACGCCCATGTCCTCCGCTTTCGGCGCCGAAACGGTGCTTGAGGTCCGCCACTGGACCGACGCCTACTTCAGCTTCACCCTCACCCGTGACAGCGGTTTCCGCTTCGAGAACGGCCAGTTCGTGATGATCGGCCTGGAGACCGATGCGCGGCCGCTGCTGCGCGCGTACTCCATCGCCAGCGCCAACTGGGAAGAACAGCTGGAATTCTTCAGCATCAAGGTGCAGGACGGTCCGTTGACCTCGCGCCTGCAGCACATCAAGCCAGGCGACAAGGTACTGGTCGGCAAGAAGCCCACCGGCACCCTGCTGATCAGCGACCTGCACCCGGGCAAGCACCTGTACCTGCTGGGCACCGGCACCGGCCTGGCGCCGTGGCTGTCGGTGATCAAGGACCCGGAGACCTACGAGCGCTTCGACAAGGTGATCCTGTGCCACGGTGTGCGCTACGAAAAGGACCTGGCCTACCGCGATTATTTCGAGAAGGAACTGCGTGAGCATGAGTTCCTGGGCGAAATGGTCGGCGACAAGCTGCTGTACTACCCGGCGGTGACCCGCGAGCCGTTCCCGAACCAGGGCCGCCTGACCTCGCTGATGGAAAGCGGCGAGATGCAGCGCACGCTCGGCCTGCCCGAGCTGAGCCCGGAAAACGACCGCGCGATGATCTGCGGCAGCCCGCAGATGCTGGCCGACCTGCGCACCGTGCTGGACAGCCGTGGCTTCCAGACTTCGCCGCGCATCGGTACGCCCGGGCACTACGTGTTCGAGCGCGCGTTCGTCGAGAAATAAGCCGCCTCGGTAGCGTCGGGCCATGCCCGGCGGATATCGGTCGCCGGGCATGGCCCGGCGCTACCGGTCACAACACCGCCTCGATGCCGCCGCGCAACTGCTCCGGCTTGGTGGTCGGCGCATAGCGATCCACCACCTGGCCCTGGCGATCGACCAGGAACTTGCTGAAGTTCCACTTGATGCGGGCGATACCCAGCAACCCGCGCTTCTCATGAGACAGCCATGCCCACAGCGGGTCGGCACCCTCGCCATTGACCTCGATCTTCTGCGACAGCGGGAAGCTGACCGGGTAATCGATCGAACAGAACTGGCGGATCTGCGCGGCATCGCCCGGCTCCTGCGCGCCGAACTGGTTGCAGGGAAATCCGATCACCACCAGGCCGCGATCACGATAGTCCTGCCACAGCTGTTCCAACCCGGTGTACTGCGGGGTAAAGCCACAGCGGCTGGCCACGTTGACCAGCAGCAGCGGACGGCCCTGGTACTGTGCCAACGCCTGCGGCTGGCCTTCAAGGTCACGGAAGCTGAAATCGTAGGCAGTGGTCATGGCGGATGGCCGTGGGCGGTGATTGCATGGTACCCGGGCAGCCACCCATGGGGGTGGCCCTGCTGCGGGGCGGCTTTGCCAACATGCCTTTTGACACAAGTGCGGGCGCGCCGGGCCGGGTTACCCTCGGGCCCTTGTTTGCCTTACCGGAGTATCGACCTTGACCACCCGCCTTGCCCTTGCCGTGGCCATGACCCTCGGCCTTGCCCTGCCCGCCTATTCGGCCAGCGCCGCCGCCCCGGCCACCGCTACCAATGCCCAGCAGGCCAATCCGTTCTTCGCCGACAGCCCGCTGCCGCTGCATTTCCCGCAGTTCGACAAGATCAAGGACAGCGACTTCGCCCCGGCCTTCGACGCCGGCATGGCGCAGCAGCTGAAGGAAGTGGAGGCGATCGCCAACACCAAGGCCAAGCCGACCTTCGACAACACCATCATCGCCCTGGAAAAGAGCGGTGACACCCTGGACCGCGCGACCACCGTGTTCTTCAGCCTGGTCGGCGCCGACACCAACGACACCCGCAAGAAGCTGCAGGCCGACTATTCGGCGAAGTTCGCCGCGCACAGCGATGCGATCGCGCTGAACGGCAAGCTGTTCGCGCGCATCCAGGCGCTGTATGACAGCCGCACCACCCTGGGCCTGGACGCTGAAGGCGTTCGCCTGGTCGAGAAGTACTACGACAACTACGTGCGCGCCGGCGCCAAGCTGTCCGAGGCCGACAAGACCAAGCTGAAGGAAATGAACGCCGAGCTGGCCAACCTCGGCACCAAGTTCAGCCAGAATGTGCAGTCGGAAGTGAACGCTTCGGCGATCACCGTCAACGACGTCAAGGAACTGGACGGCCTGTCCAAGGAGCAGATCGCCGCTGCCGCCGAAGCCGCCAAGGCCCGTGGCCTGGACGGCAAGTACGTGATCACCCTGCTCAACACCACCGGCCAGCCGCCGCTGACCAACCTGGCCAACCGTGCCCTGCGCCAGAAGATCTACGAAGCGTCCACCACCCGCGGCAGCCGCGGCGGTGAGTTCGACAACACCGCGCTGGTCGCGCGCATCATGCAGCTGCGCGCCGACAAGGCCAAGCTGATGGGCTTTGCCAACTTCGCCGCCTACAACCTGACCAACCAGACCGCCAAGACCCCTGAAGCGGTCAATGCGATGCTGGGCAAGCTGGCCCCGGCAGCGGTGGCCAACGCCAAGCGCGAAGCCGCCGACCTGCAGGCAATGATCGACCAGGAACAGAAGGCCGCCGGCAAGCCGACCTTCAAGCTGGAGCCGTGGGACTGGGCCTTCTACAGCGAGAAGGTGCGCCAGGCCAAGTACAACTTCGACGAATCGCAGCTGAAGCCGTACTTCGAGATGAAGAACGTGCTGGAGAACGGCGTGTTCTTCGCCGCCAACCAGGAATTCGGCCTGACCTTCAAGCAGCGCACCGACCTGCCGGTCTACCACGATGACGTCACCGTCTATGACGTGTTCGATGCCGACGGCAGCCAGCTGGCGATCTTCATCTTCGACCCGTACGCACGCGCCTCCAAGCGCGGCGGTGCGTGGATGAACTCGTACGTCTCGCAGTCCAAGCTGACCGGTTTCAAGCCGGTGGTGGCCAATCACCTGAACATTCCCAAGCCGCCGGCCGGCCAGCCGACCCTGCTGACCTGGGATGAAGTGAGCACCACCTTCCACGAGTTCGGCCATGCCCTGCACGGCATGTTCTCGAACGTGAAGTATCCGTACTTCTCGGGCACCGCGGTGCCGCGCGACTTCGTCGAGTTCCCCTCGCAGGTCAACGAGATGTGGGCCGACAATCCGGCCATCCTGAAGAACTACGCCAAGCACTACCAGAACGGCTCGGCAATGCCGCAGGCACTGCTGGACAAGGTGCTGGCCGCGGCCAAGTTCAACCAGGGCTTTGCCACCACCGAGTACCTGGGCGCCGCCATGCTCGACCAGCGCTGGCACCAGATCGGCCCGGACCAGGTCCCGGCCGCCAAGGACGTGATGGCCTTCGAGCACGCCGCGCTGGAGAAGGACGGCATCTACTATGCGCCGGTTCCGCCGCGCTACAGGACCCCGTATTTCAGCCACATCATGGGCGGCTACTCGGCCGGCTACTACGCCTACATCTGGTCGGAAGTGCTCGACGCCAACACCCAGAAGTGGTTCCGCGACAACGGCGGCCTGAGCCGCAAGAACGGCGACCACTTCCGCGCGACCCTGCTGTCCAAGGGTGGCAGCGTGGATGCGATGCAGCTGTTCCGCGATTTTGCCGGCCACGAGCCGCAGATCGAACCGCTGCTGGAAAAGCGTGGCCTGACCGGCACCGGCAACTGATCGTCGGCACCGCATAGCGTGAAACGAAAACCGCCCGGGAGACCGGGCGGTTTTTTTTTCGCCGGGGGCAGACCTGGCGCATTGCCGATGCTGGCCTTTTACCCGCTGTCGCATTCGCCTCTTGCCATGACGTAGGTGCAAGAAGATGGCCGCGTCATATACCCCTCATTCAGCCAGATACAGCAGTTCGCGACACCGCTTGTCGCAAATCAAATGGAGTTGTCAGGAGAAGATCATTCCACGACGAAATTTGACAGTGGCCCCAGAACGCGCGGTGCCGCTTGTGGCCCACTCGGCCCCGACCGACCACGGAGGGAGGCGAGCACAGGAGGTGCGAACGCCAGTCAATCGTCCTGACTTCCCGTTGTGAAAAAACATGAAAATGCGCTTCAAAGCTCCCTTGCTGTCTGCCAGCGTGCTGGCTGGCATCGCAATCTTTTGTGCATCCCAGGCCATGGCTGCAGGACGTGCGTACGACACGCAGGAGGTTGCCTGCAACGATCCGGCAGATGCGGTCTGTCTGTCGTGGAACCTGCAGACCGCTCCGGGCGGATCCCGCACGGCCGGCATCAATGTGACGCTGATGGAGGGCGAGAGCATTTCCGGCGTCGTCAAGCCCAAGGCAAACCGGTACACGACGACCAAGCTGCGCGCCAATCCCGACCTGGACATCTACATTGGCATGGGCTTTGAACCCACCGAAACGCAGTTCACCTGCAAGGTCGATGAGCTCGAGGAATGCCGCATGAGCGGACGCAATCTGCCGCCGATGCACTTCAAGGTCAGAGCCCGAACCGACACGGCCAACACGTCGTTGGGATACGTCTACACCGTCGCCAACTGACGCAAGGGTGATGCCGCAGCAGCCCGGCAAGACGGCGGGCTGCTGCGGTTGCGCGCCTCCGCCGGCGATCACCGCGGCGCTACATATCCCCCGGGCACGCCCTCCGGCGACAGCACCAGCTGCCACAGCTGCGCATGCCGGCAGCGGAAGCTGGCCATCGATCCGGCCAGATAGAAACGCCACATGCGCCGGAAATGTTCGTCATAGCGCGCGTCCAGCCGCGGCCACGCCGCTTCCACGTTGCGCCGCCAGGCTTGCAGCGTCAGGTCGTAGTCGGTACCGAAGTTGTGCCAGTCCTCCAGCACGAAGCGCCCTTCGAACGCCCGGCTGATCTGCACCGCCGACGGCAGCATCGAATTGGGAAAGATGTAGCGGGCGATCCACGGATCGGTGCGGTGACGCGAAATGTTGCTGCCGATGGTATGCAACAGCAGCAGTCCCCGCGGCGAGAGGCAGCGCCGGGCCACGTCGAAAAAGCTGCGGTAGTTCTTGTCGCCCACGTGTTCGAACATGCCGATCGAAAAGATCGCATCGAAAGGTTCATCAAGTTCGCGATAGTCCTGCAACCGGATCTCGATCGGCAGGCCAGCGCACAGCTTGCGGGCGAAGTCGGCCTGCTCCTGCGAGATGGTGATGCCCACGCCACTGACACCGTATCGTTCGGCGGCGAACTTCAGCGCCTCGCCCCAACCGCAGCCGATGTCGAGCACGCGTTGCCCGGGACGCAGCCCCAGCTTGCGGCACACCAGGTCCAGCTTGGCTTCCTGCGCGCCATCCAGATCGTCGGCATTGCGCCAGTAACCACAGCTGTAGACCAGGCGCTGGCCAAGCATCGCCTGGTACAGGTCATTGCCAAGGTCATAGTGGCGGCGGCCGACTTCGTAGCTGCCCGCCCCGGACTGCAGGTTGAACAGGCGCGCCTTCAAGGCGTCGGCCACCTCGCGCCAGCCGTGCACCCGTTCGTCCAGGTGCGCCTGCATCAGGTGGTACAGGAACTCGTCGAGGACGTTGGCATCCCACCAGCCGTCCATGTAGCTCTCGCCCAGGCCGAGTGACCCGTGCGCGATGACCCGCGCGAAGAAACGCGGGTCATGCACCTGGATATCCTGCGGCCGGGTTCCATCGATCTGGACCCCGGCCTCGTGGAGCAGGCCGGTGACCCGCTCCTGCAACCCTGTATCCACGTCACCTCCTCGTCTACGGTTACCCGCGTGCGAACAGCTCCACGTAGTCCTTGGCCACGTGTGGCAACAACACCGAAGCCGGCACATCGGCGGTCTGGGTGCCGTCCGAGTATGGACCCACCTGGTAGGGCGGGAACACGAAGCGCAGCGCGGTGATCTGTCCCTTGTCGTCGGTCAGCGGCTGGAACTGGCTGAAGTTGTCGGCCTGCGGACCGGTGCCGTCGGCGATCATCCGCGAGGCATTGCGCAGCGATTCCTGCAGCTGCGACGGGTCCATGTCCTCGCCGCTGAGGCGGGTGGCCACACGCTCGCGCAGCTGGTCGGCGACGAAATCGCTGATCGCTTTCCATCCCTTGGCATCGGCCACCAGCTTCTCGGCGCTCAGCATCTGCTGCTGCGCGGGCAGCCACACGAAACGAGCAACCAGCGGTTCGCCATGGGCGCCGCCGGTGTAGCGGCTGCCGTCGGCACTGACCACCACCAGCTGCGGCGTCTCCAGCAGCTTCTCGAAGCTCAGCGACAGCTCATAGGGCATGGTCGGCTTGTCGTTGCCCAGCCCGTCCAGCGCCTGCTGCAGATCGCTGCGGGCGGAGGTGGCATAGGCCTGCAGCGCGCGTGCCAGGCCCGGATAACGATCGATGCCCGCCGGGTAGCTGATGCCGACCACTTCACGTTCGTTGTTCTCGATCACATCGCGCAGATCCAACGGCGCTTCCGCCGCGGGTGCCTCGGCGGTGCCGGTGGTTTCGGCCGCAGGTGCGGCATCGGTGGCCGGAGCCGCCTCGTTCTCGCGCTGGCAACCGGCCAGCAACAGCACGCCCATAGCGCCGGCCAGCACGCTGGCGTGCAGTGGCCGGTTGTTTCCAATCTTCATCGGGATCCCCTGTTCATGTTCATGCATCATCGCCTGCCCTGGCTGAAGGGTGGCCCGCTGGATTCAGCCCACAAGCAGATCGTGGTACTCCTCGTGCCGCTGCAGGAAGGCCTCGGCATAGGCACATGCCGGCACCACCTTGTACTTCTGCTCACGGGCGAAACGCAGTGCGACCCGGGTCAGCTCACCGGCAATGCCGCGGCCGGCGATCGGCTCGGGCACTTCGGTATGGGTGATGACCATCCGCCTGCGCTTGATCTGGTACTCCAACAGTGCCACCTGCCCACGCACACGGGCGGTGAAACGGTGGTTGACCTGATCGTGTTCGACCTCGTAAGCCAGACCGGGGGGCGTGACCGAAGCCATGGGACTGTCTCCTGCGGCGACTGCGTGGATGGTGCGCACGCGGGCGCCATGATCGCGTGAAGTCTGAACAGGGACAAGTCTGCGCCCGTTGCGTCAGTTGTTGCCCTCAAGCTTCAGGCCAACCGGCCGCTAACCCCTCTGCAGGGGTGCGCCAGCCTGGCATGCCCCTTGCGACAGTTGACCAAGCGATCTGCCGTGGAGGCCCGTGATGCACCCCAGCGATTCCCAATCCGATACCGATCACGCCCTGCTGGAGGGCCTGCTGCAACTGGCCGTGGAGGGACAGACCGAAGACCAGGCGTTCCAGAGCATCGGCGAGGAAGTCTTCTCCCGCCTGCTCGATACCTACGGTCAGCAGACCCGGGCCTGACCCGGAGCGGGACCGCAGCCCCGGGGGTCGGATCCAGTGGATCCGACCCCGGCCACCCTCAGCCGCCGCCGAGGCGGAAGGTCGGGTTGGACAGTTCGCGCAGGAAGTGACTGAAGATGCTCGGCTGCATGGCCAGCATGAAGATCACGCCGAACGCGGCACCGGCCAGGTGCGCGCTGTGGTTGATGCGATCGCCACCGCGCTTGTCCATCCAGATGCTGTAGCCGACGTAGAACGCGGCATAGACGATCGCCGGCGCCGGGATGAAGAACACCAGGATGATCGACCACGGCTTGATCAGGATGAAGGCGAACAGCACCGCCGACACCGCCCCGGACGCACCGAGGCTGAGGTAGTTCGGGTTCTTCTGGTTCTTCAGGTAGCTGGGCAGGATCGAGACCAGCAACGCACCGACGTAGAACGCCGGATAGACCAGGTAGCTGCCGGTCAGCTGCACCATCACGCTCTCCATGAACCCCCCGAAGAAGAACAGGGTGATCATGTTGAAGATCAGGTGCGACCAGTCGGCATGGATGAAGCCGTAGGTGATCAGGCGGTCGTACTGGCGGTGGCGATCCACCGCCGGCGGCCACAGGATCAGGCGGTCGGCCAGCTTGCGGTTGTTGAACGCCATCCACGACAGGATGGCGGTGATGGCGATCAACAGCAGATTGACGGGGGTCATGTCAGGCTCAGGCGGTGCGGTAGTTGTCGACCATACGATAGCGTCGTGCATACCAACCAAAGGCCAACGCCGCGATGAAGGCGAAGCCGGCGAAGAAGAACATCAGGAATGCCGCCTCGCTCAACCCGGTCCCCGCGATCTGGTGGGTCACCGTCTCGTTGCGTACGGCCGCATTGGACAGCAGCACCCACAGGTTGCCGATGGTGGTGGTCAGGTTCCAGAAGCTCATCACCACGCCCTTCATCGCCTGCGGGGCCTGGCTGTAGGCGAACTCCAGGCCGGTGGCCGAGACCAGCACCTCACCGAAGGTCAGCAGCGCGTACGGCAGCATCTGCCAGAAGATCGACATCGCATTGCCACCATCCATCACCACCTGGATGCCACCCACCACGATCCAGGCCAGGCCGCTGAAAGCGATGCCGGCGGTCATCCGGCGCAGCGCGGTGGGCTCGAAACCGAAGCGGCGCAGGGCCGGGTACAGCACCAGGTTGTTGAACGGAATCAGGATCATCACCAGCAGCGGGTTCAGCGCCTGCATCTGCGAGGCGGTGAACCAGCTCGGCATCTGCATCTGCTGGCCCTGCAGCACCCAGGTCGAGGCTTTCTGGTCGAACAGCGAGAAGAACGGCGTGGTCAGGGCGAAGATCACCAGCACGCGCAGCACCGAGCGCACGCCTTCCACGGCTTCGGCAGGATGCTGGCCGCGCGCGCGGTCCAACTGCAGCCAGGTGCCACCACCGATGCCTGCCAGGATCGAGACCAGCGCCAGGCACAGGCAGATCACGATGCCGAGCGAGCCGACCAGGCCGAACGAGGCCACCGCCAGCACCAGGCCGAGCACGGCGATCACCAGGCCCGGACGGCCCTGGCCGGCCACCCGCGTGGTCAGCGCGGTGCGCACCACATTGGCGAACGAATGCGGGTCCTTGGGCGGCAACGGCACCAGCACGTAGCGCTTGCGGCCCAGCCAGAACACGAAGGTGGCGATGAACATCAGGATGCCCGGAATACCGAACGCCCACTGCGGGCCCCAGTTCTTCAGCACCAGCGGGATCAGCAGCGAGGCGAACAACGAGCCGAAATTGATGATCCAGTAGAAGGCGTCGAAGACGATCTTGGCCAGGTGCTTGTTGCTCTGGTCGAACTGGTCGCCCATGAACGAGGCCACCAGCGGCTTGATGCCACCGGCGCCCAGCGCGATCAGGCCCAGGCCGAGGAAGAAGCCGCCACGGCTGCCCTCGAACAGCGCAAGGCACAGATGGCCCATGCAGTAGACCAGGCTGAACCACAGGATGGTGTGGTACTTGCCGAAGAACTTGTCGGCCAGCCAGCCACCGAGCAGCGGGAAGAAATACACGCCGATCATGAAGCTGTGCATGATGTCCTTGGCTTCACCGGCACGGCCTTCGGCCGTGATTTCCTGCAGCAGCAGGGAGGTGATCAGGAACTGCACCAGGATGTTGCGCATCCCGTAGAAACTGAACCGCTCGCAGGCCTCATTGCCGATGATGTACGGGATCTGGCGCGGCATCTTTCCCTGGCCGGCGATGGGGGCGACTGCGTCGTGGCTCATCCTGTAAGGCATTCCTGCAAAACGAAAGGCGCAAGAGTACCGGAACCTGTGCGTGCGAAGCACGCTGCAGGGCTGCATGACAGGCGCGCCAAAGCATGGCAGGCATGTGCGGCCCTGCCGGAAGTCACGGAACCTGCACGGCAAAAGCGTAAACTTATCGTTATGCGCCCCCTCCCCTTTGCCCGCATCCTGTCCAGCTGCCTTGCCCTCATGCTGGCCGTGCCTGCATTGGCACGACCGCAGGCGCCGCCGGCCGCCAGCCTTGCCACGGAGGTGCGGCAATTGACCGTCGCCGCGCTGGAACTGCCCAGCCGTGATGAAGGGCAATGGAAGCAGCGCCGCGAACAGGTGCTGCAGCTGCTGACCGATCTGCAGCCGGATGTGATCTCGGTGCAGCAGGTCCTGCAGCAGCAAGGGCGCAACCCGGCCTGCTGGTTGGCCAGCCGGCTGCGCTACAGCTGCGATTTCGTCACCGCAGACCCGCCGAGCCAGCCGGTCCGGCATGGCAACGCGATGCTCAGCCGGCTGCCGGTCAGCGAGGACGGCGTCACCCTGCTGCATCCGCCGGGCACCTTCAGTGCCGCCGGCATGATGCGCCTGCGGCTGGGCGACAACGACGTCAACGTCTACGTCGCGCGCCTGCGGCCGGAGCCGGATGAGGCCACGGCCCGACAACATCAGACCAGCGACCTGATGACCTGGATCGGCGCCACGGCCGAGGGCATGCCGAGCCTGATCGCCGGGGATTTTTCCGCAAGCACCGTCGAGCTGGTGCGCAGCACCCCCGGCTTCCAGCCGGCCCGGCGCAATCCCGGCGCACCGGCGGCCAGCGGCGGCGGCGCCAGTGGCCATGGGCTGGATGTGCTGTTCCAGGTCAAGCACTTCGGCGGCATCCGCCAGCAGGCGATCATGCTGCCCGCCGATGGCGACCTGCCCGGCCTGCGCCTGGGCGTGATGGCGACGCTGCGGCTGCAGGACGTGGCTGCCACCACCGAATGAGAGCCATGAGGTTGCCGGCCAGCGGCCGGCACTACCGATGCGCAAAAAAAAAAGGCCGGGGTCTCCCCCGGCCTTCTGTTGAAGCCGCCGGGCATGGCCCGGCGCTACCGTTCTCAGGCGATCGCTTCCTGGTAACGGCGCTCGACTTCGTTCCAGTCGATGACGTTGAAGAACGCGCCGATGTATTCCGGACGACGGTTCTGGTACTTCAGGTAGTACGCGTGTTCCCACACGTCCAGGCCGAGGATGGGGGTGTTGCCTTCCATCAGCGGGCTGTCCTGGTTGCCGGTGCTCTCGACCACGACCTTCTTGTCCGGGGTCACGCTCAGCCATGCCCAGCCGCTGCCGAAACGGGTCAGCGCAGCCTTGGTGAAGGCGTCCTTGAACTTGTCGAAGCCGCCCAGGTCCTTGTCGATGGCCTTGGCCACGTCGCCCACCGGGTTGCCGCCAGCATTCGGAGCCATCACGGTCCAGAACAGCGAGTGGTTGGCATGGCCGCCACCGTTGTTGCGCACCGGACCCTGCAGGTTCTCGGGCAGCGACTTCAGCTTCTTCACCAGTTCTTCGACCGGCAGGTCAGCGTACTCGGTGCCTTCCAGCGCCGCGTTGACGTTGTTGATGTAGGTCTGGTGATGCTTGGTGTGATGGATTTCCATCGTCGCCGCATCGATATGCGGTTCCAGCGCGTCGTAGGCGTAGGACAGCTTGGGCAGGGTGTAGGCCATGATGCATCTCCTGATTGCGAGGGCACCCGACGGTGTCGGGCGTTGCGCGGTGAATGATGGGGACAGACCGCCAGATTACCAAGGGGGATGTAAAGGAAATTGCGTCCTGCAGGTGAGCATGCCGGCAATTGTTACGCAGCGGTGACGCGGCGCGCGCCCTCATGCAGGGTGCAGCGCGCAGGCGCTACAGTGGGCGCACCACCCTTGCCTGCTCCTGCCCATGCGCAACCCTCGGCTGTTGATCACTGCCATCGTCCTGCTGCTGCTCGGCCTGGTCGTCAATCATTTCCTGCAGCGGCCGCCGCCGCCGCAGTTCGCCCCCGACCTGCAGGGCACTCCGGCGGCCAACGCACCGGCGCTGCGCAGCAACAGCAACAGCGACAGCGACAGCGGCCTGCCCGGCTTCCTTCCGGTCGAGGCCCGCCAGACCATCGCGCTGATCCAGCGCGGCGGCCCGTTCCCGCATCGGCAGGACGGCAGCACCTTCGGCAACCGCGAACAACAGCTGCCACAGCGCCCGCGTGGCTACTACCGCGAGTACACCGTCGACACGCCCGGTGCAGGCACCCGCGGCGCGCGGCGCATCGTCACCGGTGGCAACCCGCCCGATGCCTGGTACTACACCGATGATCACTACGAATCGTTCCGCAGCTTCACCGTACCGGCCTCCGGAGAACGCCCATGAGCCACGATGATTTCGGCCTCGGCCTGCATGACATCAACAATGCCGGCGTCTACGCGATCGACAGCTCCGATATCAGCGCGCTGTCGGCAGCGATGCGCGATGCCGACCTGAAGGTGATCCGGATCGACCTGGATGGCGTGGGCGACAAGCGCACCCTGCTGGCGCGGCTGGCCGCCCAGCTTGATTTCCCTGCCGGCTTCGGCGGCAACTGGGATGCCCTGTCTGACAACCTGCGCGACCTGCAATGGCTGCCGGCCCATGGCTATGCGCTGTTCCTGGCCGACGTCGATGCCCTGCGCGCCGGTGCAGGCAAGGAGTTCGAAACGCTGCTGGACATCCTGGATGAAGCCAGCCGTGACTGGGTAGGTCGCGACGTCCCGTTCTGGGTGTTCCTGTCACAGAGCGAATGACCTGGTAGAGGCCGACCTTGGTCGGCATGCACGTGAAGCCCATGGATCATCCACGCATGGCGTGGATCTACCCGGCGCAGCTGGATGCACAGTAGATCCACGCCATGCGTGGATGCGGCACCCTACCGGCTGCCGTTATCTTCCTGCAGCTCTTTCTTGAACGGGATATCCGGCGGCGGACGCGCCACTGCCGGCTGGTCCTGCATGTTCGGATCGGTGAGGCCACAGCCGCCACCGGCCTGCAGGATCGAGATCACGCAGGAAATCTTCGTGCTGGTACCCGGCAACGGAATCTCCATTGCCTTGACGCCCTTGCGCACCCACTCGGCGAGCAGCGATTCCTGCGGCACCCAATACTTGTCGAACGAGGTAGGCGTGTAGTCGTACGGCGGCCGCTTCAGCCATTTGCCGGACTCGGCGATGCGCTCCTTGCTCCAGCCGTCGTTGGCCCCACCGGGTGCGCCACGCTCGGCCTTGCCAGCCCCGTCCTGGCCGGCCACGCGTACGCTGCCGTCAGCGTTGAACAGACCATCGCCCTTGCCCGCACTGGTTTGCGCGGCGCCTTGGTTGGCACCGTCGCGATTGCGGCTGGAGGCGCCCCAGTCGTCACCGCGGGCGGGCGTTGCCCAGTTGCCCGGGGCCGGTGCCGGACGGGCGCCCGCCTGTGCGGCGGCGGTACTGGTCGTCGCAGGGCGCGCCACGCTGGCGCTGTTCTGGGCCGAACTGCCGGACGGTGCCGGCGTCGGCGTGGTCGCGCTGCCTGCCGCAGTCGACGCGGCAGGTTGCGGAGCGGCAGCAACCTCCCGTTCGCGCACCTGCACCTCGCGCCCGGCAGGCGCACGCACCGTGGGCTCGCGCCCTGCAACGGTGGCCATGCGCACCTGCGGATCGGTCATCGCCTGCACTTCGCGCTCGCGCACCTGCACGTCGCGCTGCGGCACGCGTACCTGGATGTCGGTGGTGCGCATCGGCTGCGGCGCCACCGGCGCTTCAACCGTGCTGATTTCGCGCTCCTGCACCTGTACATCGCGCACGCGGGGAGCCTGCACTGCCACCTCGGGCGTGCGTACCGGCGTTGCTATCGGCGCAGCCTGTACCGGCTGCACGCTGCGCTCGCGCACCGTCGGAATGGTGTCGCGAGGCACGATGCTGACCTCGGTGCGCGGCAGTGCGACCGGCGGCACCACGAATTCGGCGGTCGCCTCTGCAACTTCGGTGGCCTGTACCGGTGAGGGCGGCGGTGCGGCCACCGGCGCCGGCTCCACCTCGGGCGGCGGCGGCACGCTTGCGGTCGGTGCCGTGGCAGCGGCAGTGGAAGACGGCGCAGGTGCAGACGGTTGCGGCCGGGGCGCTGTCGCCGCTCCGGCATCCTGGCCTGCGGCTACAGCACCGGCCTCCGCGGCGGCAGCCGCCTCGGCACCGGGCTGGTCGCCGCCGCCTTCCTGTGCAGCACGGCCGACGAATTCAATCTGCACGCGCTCACCCTCGCTGCCCTGCTCGTCCGGCGAAGACGTGCGGATCACCGCCACCCACAGCAGCAGCAGGAAGAACAACAGATGCAGCAACGCGCTGAGCAGCGCCGAGGTCCAGCGCATCCAGCGCTGGTCACGCGGCGCCGGATCCCAGTCCTGCCAGAACAGGCGACGCAGGGACGCCCATGGCCCCAGCCCCGGCAAGCGCCCCGGAGGCCCGGGCAGCGGCCGCGGCAGCAGCACTGCGATCACCTCGCGCGCGTGGAGCGGACGCGGCAGCGGCGTCAGCGTCCGCAGCCAGATCGCCCAGCCGTACGGCAGGCCAGTGCTCTTCTCGAGGATGGGCGGTCGCTGCTGGCGCGCCAGCAGCAGGTCGATGAGTTGCTCGGCTCTGGGCAGAGGCACGCGTTGGCGATCAGGCGGCGTTGCCGCGCGGAATATACGGAGCGTGGCCGCTGTCGTGATCGGTAGCATCACGCACCGCAGTCACCCCCGGCACACGGCCCATCAAGGTCTTCTCGATGCCCTGCTTGAGGGTGACGTCGGCCATGCCGCAGCCCTGGCAGCCACCGCCGAAGCGCAGCAGCACCACGCCGTCGGCCGAGACTTCCTGCACGGCGACCTTGCCACCGTGCGAAGCGAGCTGCGGATTGACTTCGTTTTCCACCACCCAATGCACGCGCTCGACCAGCGAGGCGGCATCGCCGGGCGCTTCGCCCTTGATCCGCGGCGCCTTGATCGTCAGCTGCTGGGTACCAGCGGTACCGGCCACGATGTCGATCTCCGCGCCATCGAGCCAGCCAACGCTGCTTGCGTCGACATAGAGCGTGAAGCCATCACAGTCCACCGCCCACTCGTCGCCGAGCAGATCGGTCGGCTCGGCGAACTCCAGCCGGGCGTCGGCACGCGGGGTGCCAGGATCGACCGCACTCAAGCGCACGCCCATGCCGGGCACGCCCTCGCGTTCGATCAGCTTGCGGAAATGGGTCTGGGCAGTGTCGGAGATCTGGATCATCAGGCTATTCTAGCCAAGTAAGCGTCAGCCGCTCATTCGATTTATACACCGGCCGGCGCATTGTTCAGTCAACACGAGGTGGAGGAACCCATGGCCGACCTGATTCCGCTGGCACAGGCCCGTTGCGTGCCGCGCAAGGGCAGCGACCACAAGCTGGGCGAGGCCCGCCTGGCCGAACTGCTGCCGCAGGTTCCCGGCTGGGAGCTGGCCGAGGCCGGCCAGGCGCTGGTGCGCACGTTCCGCTTCAAGGATTACTACGCCACCATGGCCTTCGTGAACGCGCTGGCCTGGATCGCTCACGGCGAGGACCATCACCCGGACCTCGGCGTCCACTACGACCGTGCCGTCGTCCGCTATTCTACCCACGACGTGGGCGGCCTGAGCGAGAACGACTTCATCTGCGCAGCGAAGACTTCGGCCCTGACGGAGCAACTGAAATGAACGTGCGATTGCTGAGCCTGTCCCTGCTTGCCGTGACCGGCCTGGCCGGCTGCGGCACCTCCGAACCGCCGGCAGCACCGGCTGCCGCACCCACCGAAGTGGCTGCGGTGAAAACCCCGCCGCCGCAATACCCGCTGGAACTGGCCTGCACCGGCGTGGGCGGTACCAGCACCTTCAAGGTGGTGATCGGCACCGACGGCAAACCCAGCGAGGTCACCCTGCTGACCGGCGCGGGCAACCCGCAGCTGGACGATCTGGCCAAGACCGCCGTGCAGGGCTGGCAGTTCAAGGCAGCCACCCGCAATGGCGAGGCCGTGCCGGCCACGATCCAGGTGCCGGTCAGCTTCAACCCGCCGCAGCCCAAACCGGACCAGTGCTTCGCCATCGAAGAAAGCCTGCGCCGCGGCGGCTGATCGCCTGCCGGTGACGAGGCCAGCCGACGCCCGCCTCGCCTTTGCCGCCCCGGCCCGTGCCGGGGCGATTGCTTGATGACAAGGAACGCGTCGGTACATGCTGCAGATTCACCCCGAAAACATCTGGATCGCCCTGGCGGTCACCCTCGCTGCGGGCCTTGCCACCGCCATCGGCAGCCTGCTGGTGCTGTTCTCGCGTCGCCCCAATCCGCGCCTGCTGGCCTTCGGCCTGGCCTTTGCCGGCGGCGCGATGGTGTACGTCTCGCTGTCGGAGATCCTCAACAAATCCATCGCCTCGTTCGCGCTGGCCTATGGTGAGCGCACCGGCTTCACCTACGGCACCCTCGCCTTCCTGCTGGGCGTGGTGGTGATCGTGCTGATCGACCACTTCATTCCCAACCCGCATGACAGCTTGGACAAGCAGGACCCGGCCTTCCGCGAGAACAGCCGCGAATACCTGAAGCGGGTCGCCCTGCTGACGTCGGTGGCGATCACCGCGCACAACTTCCCGGAGGGGCTGGCAACGTTCTTCGCGACGCTGGAGAGCCCGTCGGTGGGCATGCCGCTAGCCTTCGCCATCGCCATCCACAACATTCCCGAGGGCATCGCCATTGCGGTGCCGGTGTACTTCGCCACGCAGAACAAGTTCTACGCGTTCGCCGCCAGCCTGCTGTCAGGCCTGGCCGAGCCTGTGGGCGCGGCAATCGGCTATGTACTGCTTTCCGGCTCGCTGTCCCACGCCACGTTCGGCTGGGTGTTCGGCCTGATTGCCGGTGTGATGGTGTTCCTGGCGCTGGACGAGCTGCTGCCGGCGGCCAAGCGCTACGCCAAGGGCCACGAGACCGTCTATGGCCTGGTGGCCGGCATGGGTACGCTGGCGATCAGCCTGGTGCTGTTCAAGTGGTGAGCATTAAGACTCACCACTTGAATCCAGACTCCGAAGTTGAAGCCCCTCAGAAGCTATCAGATCAGAACGGTATATCCGCCTCTTCTTCAGACTGACTTCCAATCACGTCGTAGTCCAACCGGACAAGGTCGGCGATCAGCTTGTCCATCTCGTCCGAAATCCCCTTGTATTTCCCGGCAATATAGACGAGTGGCTTGTGCGACTTTTTCATCAGCTCTAGAGCATCCTGGTATCCGGACAACTCTCGAGCCTGATCATCATGCAACTCAATATGATTTTCAACTAGCTCCTGGATTGCCCGTGCCGGAATGGAAGGTCGCCCCTGCAATCTTTGCATGGACCTATTGATCGTGAGAATTTCCTCGATTAGCTCACGCTCTGTACGTACCGGTTCAGATGACCCACTACCTGAGGCATCGGATATCTGCTCAATTCTCGCCTGAAGATCGGGCCACCATTTGTCAAAGACAGCATCCAATGTCTTAGCCGGCAACCGGGCATCTCCGAGCTTCGCATTAATCAGCGAAATCAACTTATGGAAGTCGGCCCGCTCAAAGGACGTCGCTTGAAACTGCTTAAGCGGCCCAGACAGGTCGGTGGGAGCTATTCCAAAGATGACAGGGCAGACGTGAGACTTATCGAGACTCTTTGACAGCGCGCCAGCCTCAAAGAGAATCCAGTCAGAGTGAAGATTATCCCGTGTAACACATATCAATCCAACTTGAGACTGCTCAAGCTCTTTGGCGATATCAGATGACCAACGCGCCCCCTTCTCGATGTCCGTGGGGGTAAAGTAGGGGCTGACCATCTGAATTACTGCAGGCAGCCAATCCCGAATTGCCTCTGCATACTTCTTACTCTGCTCGCCAGACCAGCTAATGAATACTCTTACCATTTAGTTCATCCTTGTCAAATAGTGAATCTGAGACCGCGAGAATTGATGCCACACGATGCTTCTGCGACACAACGGACTTAGCGGCACTAGCATGCTTAGCTTTAATCCCCCCCCCCTGAATTCTTAGCACTGAGACTGATCTGCACTGCCCTGCGTCGAGTCCAATTCGAGAATAGACGGGCATTGCTCAATGTACTTCACCACACATCGCCCCTCTGCCGCTGAGGGAACAAAAAGCAAGAGCCTTCACTTCGCGCGTGAGTCGAGCGTTGCTCGACTCTACAAAGGCTGCGTGCAGCCTGGGGTCTACGCTGCGGCTGTCGGGTCCGCCTTGTAGCGAGCCGAGCACCGCAGGTCCGACGAGGGCGAAGAGGCGCGGGTGTTTGAGCGCAGCGAGTTCCGCGCCGCCCCTCGGCGGACCGAGGAGCACAGGGCACCAGCGCGCAGCGCTGGCTCGCGGATGGCGGCGTGTTTCTTTGGTTACTTTCTTTGCACGAGCAAAGAAAGTGACAAGCCCACTTATCGCAGGGAAACGACGGCTCCAGCCAAACGCCCGGCGCCGCCGAACCGCCCTTAGCGAAGTCGATCCAGCGCCTCGACCAGCTCATCGGCCAGCGGCGCGTTCAGCACATACGGGCTCTTGCCGTCGTCCAGCGCGAACTCCAGCGACGCGGCATGCAGGAACAGGCGCTTCAGCCCGATCTGCTCACGAAGCCGCTTGTTGACCGCAGGATCGCCGTATTTGTCGTCACCGGCTACCGGATGCCCCAGATGCTGGGCGTGCACGCGGATCTGGTGGGTGCGGCCGGTTTCGATGCGCACCTCGCAATAGGAATGGCCGCCCTTGCGCTCCAGCACCCGGAAATGGCTGATGGATTCCTTGCCGATCGCGTTGACCTGCACATGACGCTCGCCGCCCTGGCGCAGGCCCACGTGCAACGGCGCGTCGACCGTCATCACCCCGTCCGGCATGCGCCCGGCCAACAGGGTCAGGTAGCGCTTGCGGATACCGGCGCCGTGGTCTTCACGCAGCAGTGCCTGCAGCTCGCTCAGTGCCGAACGCTTCTTGGCCACGATCAACAGGCCCGACGTGTCACGGTCCAGCCGGTGGACCAGTTCGAGGGTCTGCCCGGGGCGCAGAGCGCGCAGGGTCTCGATGGCGCCGAAGCTGATGCCGCTGCCACCATGGCTGGCGACGCCCGTCGGCTTGTTCAGCGCCAGCAGCCGGGCATCTTCGAAGACGATGGCCTGCTCCAGCCGACGCATGAACGCCTCGGGCGGACCCGCCTTGTCTCCCTCTTCGCTGAGACGAACCGGCGGTATCCGCACTTCGTCGCCGGCCTCCAGCTTGCGCTCGGCCTTGGCGCGGCCGCCATTGACGCGCACCTGGCCGCTGCGGACCAGCTTGTAGACCAGGCTGCGCGGGGCACCCTTGAGCTGGCCGAGCAGGAAATTGTCCAGGCGCTGGCCGGCGCGGTCGGCCGGAACGGTGATCATGCGCACGGAAGGCTTGTCGCCGGCCGGCTTGGTGGAGTCTTGTGCAGTCATCAGCCTGTTTATTCTGTTACACTCGGGGGGCGAGATAAGGGATTGATTTCGTTGGAAGTTACTCAGGGCCAGAAGCCCCGCTTCCGACGAATCCGGCACAGTGCGCGACCACCGCCCGCGGGGCGGCCATGTTAGCGGCTCACCGGCGTTCCCGGCCATCGCCGATTGCCTGACACGCAGTCGCGCTGAACATGTCCCGTGCGGCGCTCCAGCCTGGCTGACAGCTGCCTCCGGCCCTGCAACACCCAAAACCAGAAAATTGAAGCGCTCCCGCGGCCTGCCGTGGTGTCGTAGCGCTGGAAACCCAAGCCGCCCTCCCCGCGCTTGCGCGAATGGGCGGCGAGCCGTGTCCAGAGGCGAAACTCCATGGCGTTCCGCGCGGTAGCCGCTTGCGAGGAACGCAACAATGAAGCGAATGCTGATCAACGCCACGCAGGCTGAAGAGCTGCGTGTTGCCATCGTGGATGGCCAGTCGTTGTATGACATCGACATCGAGCAGCCGTCCAAGGAACAGAAGAAGTCCAACATCTACAAGGGCCGGATCTTCCGCATCGAGCCCTCGCTGGAAGCGGCCTTCGTTGAATACGGTGGTGGCCGCCATGGCTTCCTGCCGCTGAAGGAAATCTCCCGCGATTACTTCCAGGCCGGTGTCGACCACAACAAGGCCGGCATCCGCGAGCTGCTGAGGGAAGGCCAGGAAATCGTCGTCCAGGTGGACAAGGAAGAACGTGGCAACAAGGGCGCCGCCCTGACCACGTTCATCTCCCTGGCCGGCCGTTACATGGTGCTGATGCCCAACTCCCCCAGTGCCGGCGGTGTTTCCCGTCGCATCGAGGGTGAAGACCGGGCGGCCCTGAAGGACGCTCTGGACAAGCTGAACATCCCCGACGAAATGGGCGTCATCATCCGTACCGCCGGCGTCGGCCGCGATGCGGAAGAGCTGCAGTGGGATCTGGATTACCTGCTGAACGTCTGGCGCGCCATCGCCGAAGCCGCCCTGAGCAAGCCGGCCCCGTTCCTGATCTACCAGGAATCGCGCCTGATCGTGCGCGCCCTGCGTGACTACCTGCGCGCCGACATCGGCGAGATCCTGGTGGACACCGAGGAAATGTACGAGCACGCCAAGGAGTTCATGCAGCAGGTGATGCCGCAGACCCTGCGCAAGCTCAAGCATTACAAGGACGACATCCCGCTGTTCAACCGCTTCCAGATCGAATCGCAGATCGAAGGCGCCTACGAGCGCAACGTGCGCCTGCCGTCGGGCGGCTCGATCGTGGTCGACCAGACCGAAGCGCTGACTGCCGTCGACGTCAACTCCTCGCGCGCCACCAAGGGCAGCGACATCGAGGACACCGCGTTCCAGACCAACCTGGAAGCGGCCGAGGAAGTGGCCCGCCAGCTGCGCCTGCGCGACCTCGGCGGCCTGGTGGTGATCGACTTCATCGACATGGCTTCCAACAAGCACCAGCGCGAAGTCGAGAACCGCCTGGCCAACGCGCTCAAGTACGACCGTGCACGCGTGCAGGTTGGCCGCATCTCGCGCTTCGGCCTGCTGGAAATGAGCCGCCAGCGCCTGCGTCCGAGCCTGGGCGAATCCAGCCAGATCGTCTGCCCGCGTTGCGACGGCCATGGCCGCATGCGCAGCGTCGAGTCGCTGTCGCTGTCGATCATCCGCGTCGCCGAAGAGCATGCGATGAAGGAGAACACCGGGCAGGTGCTGGTACAGGCCCCGGTGGAGATCGCCAATTACCTGCTGAATGAAAAGCGCGGCGCGCTGGGCGAAATCGAGAAGCGCCACGAGGCGCCGATCGTGATCGTTGCCGACGAACAGCTGCACACCCCGCATTACACCGTCACCCGCCTGCGCGACAACGAGCTGGGCGAGGAAAGCGGAAAGCCGAGCTACCAGCGTGGTACCCCGCGCAAGCTGCCGGTGCACGCGCTGACCAAGGGCCAGCTGAACATCCCGCCGCCGATGGTGACCCAGGTCAAGCACAACTCGCCCGCCCCGGTGCGCGAGGAAGTGGAACCGGTCGCCGCCCCGGCACCGGCACCGGTGGCCGCAGCGGCCCCGGCAGCCGCCGCCAGTGGCGGCGTCGTCGGCTGGCTCAAGCGCATCTTTGGCGGCGAGCCCGCTCCCGCTCCTGCGCCGGCACCGGCCGCGCGCCAGCAGCAGGATGGCGGTCGCCGTGACCGCAACAAGGATCGCAACAAGGACCGCAAGGACCGTCGCGAGGACAGCCGTGGCAACGGCGGCAATGGCAATGCGCAGCAGCAGAAGGACGGCGGCAACCGCAAGGACCGCGGTGAGCAGCGCAAGGATGGCCGCAACGGCGGCAGCCAGGCCAATGGCAATGGCCAGCAGCAGCCGCAGCAGCAGGGCAAGCCGAAGGATGCCCAGCAGCCGCAGCAGCAGAACAAGCCGCGCAACGAACAGGGCCAGGGGCAGCAGCAGCCGAAGCTGAAGCAGCCGAGGCAGCCGCGCCCGCAGGACGGTGACAAGCCGGCCGAGAAGCCGCAGCGTGCCGCTGCCGAAGCCCCGGCCGATGTCGTGACCGCTGCCGCTGCCGTGGCTACCACGACTGCGGTTGCGGCCACGGTTGCGGTGCAGGAAGAAAAGGCACTGGCACCGGCCGTCGCCACTGAAAACGTGGTCGACACCGTCGCGGCCGTGGACACCGCCGCAACGACCGATGCCGAGGTCGTGGTTGCGACCGGGGCTGCCGAGGATGCTGCGGCCGATGCCGCAGGCGATCAGACCGGCGAAGGCGCAACCCGCCGCCGCCGTGGCCGTCGCGGTGGTCGTCGTCGTCGTCGTGGTGGCGCCGAGAACGCTGCAGGTAGTGACGTACTGGGTGATGACCTGGACGACGGCGATGATGCCGAAGGCGAGGACAACGACGGCGATTCGGTCGAGCAGACCGCCCCGGCTTCGGTCGGCGCACCGGCAGCCGCCGTGCAGCCGTCGCGTTCGCAGCCGGAATTCGATTTCGATGACGAAGTCGAGCCGGCCGCCGCTGATGCCGGCAAGCCGGCACGTGCGCCGGTTGCAGTGGCTGCCGCGGTTGCCCCGGTTGCTGCCGTAAGCAGTGCCGTGGTCGAGGCAGCCGCTCCAGTGGCCGCCGCAGTGCAGACTCCGGCTCCGGTGGAAGCAGTCGCCAAGGTCGAACCGGCCCCGTCGCCGGTGCAGACCAGCATGCTGGATGCCATCGATGCAGCGACGCCGGTGCAGCCGGCGCCTGAAGCGGCTCCGGTGATCGAGGCGAAGCCGCCGGTGACCGAGACCGCTGCTGCGATCGAAGCAGCTCCGGTCGCTGAACCGACCGCGGTGGTCGAAGCCGCACCGGTGGCCGAGCCGAAGCCGGTGGTGGCCGATGTTGCGCCGGTGGTTGAAGCTGCTCCGGCAGTCGAACCGAAGGCCGAGGTTGAAGTCGCCCCGGTCGCCGAGCAGCCGGCAGCCCCAGTGGCTGTCGAAGCCGCACCGGTGGACGCCGCTGCGCCGGTCGCCGATGCGGTCGTGCCGGCGCAGGTCGACCCGATCGCCGATGGCCATGCCGACGCTGCCGCACAGGCCGCCGACGCGCAGGCGTCGGAAGAAGACGAAGACGCCGGCAAGCGCACGCCACCGGTCGCCTGATCGATCCTTGATCGGCAAGAACGAAACGGCGGGGATCGATGATCCCCGCCGTTTCTGTTTGTGACGTATCAGATGCCGTAGCGAACGCCTGCCGCGTCGTCACGCGATGCCGTTATCAGGGCTTCGGCGCGAACTGCAGCCGGGTCCACACCCCGTAGTGATCGGAGGCCCAGCGGCCGCCGTCATCAGGCTGGTCGAACAGGATCTTCGCTTCGCGCGCGACCATCTCGTCCTGCTGGAAGAAGATGTGGTCGATCCGCGACGGCGCCTGGTAGTAATGGCGGTTGAGCGTGCTCACACCCGCCAGGTCGGTGTTGACGTGCACGCTGCCGTAGCTGTCGCCGTAGTGGCTGCGCAGTTCGCTCAGATCGCCGGCATCGACCAGGGCGTTGAAGTCGCCGGCAATCACCACCGGTGCCCCCGCAGAACTGCCGGCGATGAAACGCAGCAGATCCTCGACCTGGTTGCGGCGGATGCGCTGGCCGGCGTCGTCACTGCGCTCGTTGAGATGGGTGGCATAGACATTGACCGGCCTGCCGTCCACGTCGATACGCAGATGGGCCACGGTGCGGTAGTCATCCAGCGGCAGCAGCAGGTGCTCGCCATGCGCCAGGATCGGGCGCCGGGTCAGCAGCGCATTGCCATAACGCTTGGGTGCACCCACCGGATCGGTGGACACGAATACGTACCGGTAGCCGAGCTGGCTGGCCAGCCACTGCGCCTGGTTGCGCACGTTGCGCTTCTGGATCACCTCCTGCAGCGCGACGGCATCGGGCTGCAGGCGCTTGAGCTCGGCCACGATCGTGCGACGACGGCTGGGCCAGTCCTCGCGGTCGTGGTGCAGGTTGAATGTGACCATGCTCATGCCGGGCTCGCCGACCGCTGTGGCCGCGCCAGCCGCGCTGGCCAACTCAGCGGCTGGCGCCAGCACGGGCAGGGCCAGCGCGATCGCCAGCCCCAGCGCGCACAAACCGCGACCGATTCCGAGCGGGCCTCGCATGCTTACTTTTCCTTGCGTTCGGCGCGGCGCACCGCGCTGGGCACATCGATCTCGACGCGTGCCGGCAACTGGTGCACATGCAGCTCGTTGTTGACCCATTCCGCCGCCTCGCCGTTGACCGTCGCCTGGCCCGGCTCGCCTGCATACGGCCATGGCAGCACCACGCCACCGGCCGGCGGCACCAGCCCGGGCTGCACTTCCAGCACCAGCTGCTTGTCGCTGCGCTGCAGGCGATAGTTGAGCTGCCCCTGCGGCGTGCGCAGGCCCTGCACGGCAATGCCCTCGCCCTGCAGCCACGCCACCGGGATACCGGCGGCCAGCACCAGCGCCTCATCCGCATCGCGGTTGTAGCCGAACATGTCCAGTGCCGAACGGACGAAGTCCGAGGCCACCCAGGCATGCGGCAGGTCACCCACGAAGAACGGCTTGCGCGGCGTGCGCGAGACGACCTCGGCCCACTGGTTCCAGGCCTGCGGTGCACGATCCTTGAAGAAGAACTCGGTGGCCTGCCAGGCACGATCACGCCATCCCAGGCGCACGAACGCGGCGACGTTGCGCCATTCGTACGGCGTGTAGTCCTTCCATTCGCGCTTGCCATCGCGGCGCCCGACGAATTCGTTCCAGTAACGCTGGAAGGTCGCGTCCAGCGCCTCCTGCGGCAACCGCCCCTGCTCGCCGCCGGGCGCCAACGCGATCGTGGTGGAGGTGGCGTCGAAGTCACCCAGCTCGGCCGAGCCCGGCAGGTAATCAATGCGGTGCTGCTGCATGGCCGCCAGCAGCGAGGCCTGCAGGTCATCACGGAACTGATCGCGCGACTCGCTGATCTGCATCGCCTCGACCTTGCCCAGCTGCGCCGCCAGTTGCGCGGCGTCCTTGTAACCGCGCAGTGCCCAGAAGTTGTCCCAGTACGAATGCATCGGCTTGGCCGAATAGCCCTCGTGGCTGATCGAGGCCGGCATCATCCCGTAGAAGGCAGGATTGCGCGCGCGGTTCTCCTCGGTGCGCTCGCTGCCCCGCAGTTGCTCCATGTAGCTGTAGGCGCCCAGCACATGCGGCCACATCTGCTCGAGGAAGGCCGTGTCGCCGGTATAGCGGCCGTACTCGGCGATGTTGTAGATCAGTTCGCCGTGGCTGTCGTTCTCCGGCACCGGGTCGCTGCCACGCGCATCGACGCAGCACGGCACCTTGCCGTTTTCAAACTGATAGGGCGCATACCAGGTCACGTAGTCACGCACGGCATCGCTGCGCCCCATCCGCAGCAGGCCTTCGGAGATCATCGCGCCATCGCGGATCCAGCTGCGTGCATAGGAGCGCGTACCGGGCTGCAGGCGCGGGCCGACCCGCGAGATCAGCATGTGCGCCACCGCGGTGCGCAGGGTTTCCACCAGCGGTTGGCCGGCGGCGGGCACCTGCAGGGTCACCACGCCCAGCTTGTCGCGCCACATCGTCGCCACCTGCTGCTGTGCCTTGGCCACGTCCAGCGCCTGCGGCGCCCAGCTGCCGGTCTGCGGCAGCACGATCGCCACCTCGCGGCTCTGCCCGGGTTCGAGCTTGATCGTGTACATCAGTGCGCCGGACGCCATGCCGGTCGGGTCCTTCACCGCAGTAGTGCCGGGCAGCTTGCCGCTGGCCAGGTGCATCGCATCCAGTTTGCCGTCGAAGCTGCTGGCAAAGCGCGCATCCGGTACCTGCAGGGGATACAGCCGCGGTTCGCCATTGATGCGCACCAGCTGCTCGCCCACGTCCAGGCTGTCGATGCGGCTGAAGCCGCCCACGGTGTTGAGGAACTGGGTGGGGGGATTGACCTGCCACGGGCGGATCGCCAGGGCCAGGGTGTATTCGTGCGCGACCTTGTCCGGATTGCTCAAGCGGTAGCGCCCGATCAGCTGGGCGCGTTCGGGCGTGCCCTGCACGAAGCTGGTCACCGACAGGCCGGCCTTCTCGTGCACCCAGTCGACCGTGGCGATCGGCAGGTAACGATCCTGCAGTGACTGGCTGATGGCAACGTTCGACCAGTCAAGCAGCTTGCCGTCGAGGCGGATGAACGGCTCGATGCTGAAGCTGCCCTTGGCCGGCTCCAGCGCACCGTCCTCGCTGATCAACGCCTGTTCCTGGCCGCCGTCCAGGCCAAGCAGCGTCCAGTACGGCTGCTCGCCAACGTAGGCGCGCGGCAACGCGCCACGCGGCAGGTCGGCCGCCACCGAGGACAGGAAGGCATTGGGAGTCGCGGCGAACGCCAGCGGCTTCAGGGTGATGTCACGGATGCCGTAGCGCCAGTTCGGCCCGCCCTGCAGGTCGAAACGCACGTAGCGCGCATCGGTGTCGGGCAGTGCCAGCCAGTCCCGGCCTCCGGCACCTGCGGTCACTTCGCGCACGGTACGCCAGTCACGGCCATCCTCGGAGGTACGCACGGTGTAGCGATTGGCTTCCAGGTCGGGCAGCCAGTCGATTACCGCACCGCCGATCTCGCGGTTCTTGTGCAGGTCCAGGCTGATGGTCTGCTGCTTGACCCCGCCACTGATCCAGAAGGTATCGGACTTGCCGTCGATCATCCGGTCCTGCAGCGCGGTTGCGGTATCGGCGATCACCGAGGGCCGCAGCGCCGAATCATCCTGCGCGGGCAGCCCCTGCAGGGTCAGCTTGTCGAAGCACACGGTACCGCGACCGCCGACCTTGCTGTAGATCGTGAATTCCATCGACGCGCTGCGCGCCATGTCCTTCTCTGGCGATGGCCCCCAGGCCTTGTCGATCTGCCGGCGGCGGTATTCCACCGGCGTCCACGCCTTGGGGAAGGCATAGCCGGGGCGGTTGACCCACCACACGTTGTCGCCGCTGGCGTCGATCAACTTGAACTGCAGGTCATTGGACGGCGAATCACCGCGCAGCTGGAAGCCGAAACGATAGTTGGCCGGGTACTCGATGTTCAGTGGACGACGGATGCCGACGTAACCGGAGACCTCATGGAAGTCGTAATCCAGGCACAGCGCGCGGCCACCGCCAGCGCCACTGACCGGCCGCAGCGAGCCGCTGACCTGGTCGGACAACACCAGCTTCCAGGCGCTGATGTCGTCGAAATCATCCAGCACCTTCGGCGCGGGCAGCGCCGGTGGTGCGGCGATCGCCAGGGAAGACCACAACAGGCCCAGTCCAACGGCGATCGCACGCATCATCCCTTCACACTCCCCAGCAACAATCCTTGGATGTAGTACCGCTGCAGCACCAGGAACAGCGCCAGCACCGGAACCACGGTGACCACTGCGCCGGCCATCATCATTTCCACGTCCATGATGTGTTCGCGCGAGAGGGTGGCCAGGGCCACCGGCAAAGTGTAGTGCTCCTGGTCGGTCAACACGATCAAGGGCCACATGAAATCGTTCCAGGCGCCCATGAAGGTGAAGATCGCCAGCGTCACCAGCACCGGCTTCAGCATCGGCAGCACGATCTGGAAGAAGATCCGCAGCTCCCCTGCCCCGTCGATGCGTGCCGCTTCCAGCAGCTCATCGGGAATCGAGCGGGCGTACTGGCGCACCAGGAAGATGCCGAACACGCTGGCCAGCGCCGGCACGATCACGCCGCCGAAACTGTTGACCAGGCCCAGCTGCTTCATCAACAGGAACAGCGGCAGCATCGCCACCTGTGCCGGGATCACCAGCGCCGCCATCAGCACCTGGAACAGGCGCTCACGGCCGGCGAAGTGCAGCTTGGCGAAGGCATAGCCGGCCATCGTGTTGAGCAGCAGCGAACCGAGGGTGATCGCCAGCGACACCAGCAGGCTGTTGGCGAAGTTGCCGCCCATGCCGGTGCGCGCGAACAGCTCGGTGTAATTGTGCGTGGTGATGCTGGACGGCAGCAGCGGCGGCGGGAAATGGGTGGCCTCGCCCTGCGGCATGAACGACACCGACAGCATCCACAGCAACGGTGCCAGGCTGACCAGGGCCAGCACCAGCAGCGCGCCATTGATCATCCACGGGTGCCAGCGTGACTGGCCGATTTCACGACTCATACCAACTGCCTCTTGCGGCCAAAGCGCAGCATCACGGTGGTCACCGCCAGGATGATCAGGAACAGCAGGAACGCCACAGCCGAGGCGCGTCCCAGGTTCCACCACTTGAAGCCTTCCTCGAACATGAAATACAGCACGCTGACGGTGCTCTGCAGTGGGTCGCCGCGGGTCATCACATAGGGTTCGGCGAACAGCTGGAAGTACCCGGATACGGTGATCACCCCGACCACCAGCAGCACCGGGCCGAGCATCGGCAGGGTGATGTGCAGGAACTGCTTCCAGCGCGAGGCGCCGTCGATGCGCGCGGCCTCGTACAGGTCATGCGGGATCGCCTGCAGGCCGGCCAGGAAGATCACCATGTTGTAGCCGAAGTTCTTCCACACCGCGAACAACATGATGGTCGGCATCGCCCAGTTGGGATCGCCCAGCCAGTCGATCGGGCTGATGCCAAGATGGCCCAGACCGTAGTTCACCAGGCCATAGCTGGTGTGGAACAGGTAGCGCCAGATCACCGCCACCGCCACCAGCGTGGTCACCACCGGGGCGAACAGCGCGGTGCGGAACAGCGCCTTGAAGCGCGCGGCCGGGGCATTGAGCAGCATCGCCGCGCCCAGCGATACGCCGATCGACAACGGCACGCCGATCACCACGAAATAGGTGGTGTTCCACAGCGACTTCCAGAACATCGGGGTCTGCAGCAGGTCGATGTAGTTGCCAAGACCCACGAAGCGCAGGTTGCTGCTGTCGGCCAGCGCATACAGGTCGAAGTCGGTCACGCTCAGCGCCAGCGCCGAAGCCACCGGCAGGCCGAAGAACACACCAAGCACGATCAGCGAGGGGCCGGCGAAGATCCAGCCGGCAAGCGAAGTACGTTTCATTGCGGGCTCCCGGCCGCGACTGCACTGGTCGAACCCGAGGGGGGTGCGCTGCGCTGCAGGCGTTGTTGTTCATGCATCCAGCGACGCTTGGCCAGCACCTTGTCCACGCGCTGGTCCAGTTCGGCCACGGCCTTGTCCTGCGGCAGGCCACCACGCACCACCTGTTCGGTGACGATGCGCATTTCCTGCACGATGCGCTCCCATTCGAGCACCTTCGGGGTCGGCTTGACCCGCTCCAGCTGGTCTCGGAAGGCGGCGGCAAGTGGATCGTTGGCCAGCGACGGCGCATTCCAGGTGCTTCGACGCGGCGGCAGGTCGCCGATGATCGCGTGGAAGCGCGCCTGGATTGCCGGCCGCGACAGGAATTCGATCAGCTTCCAGGACGCTTCCTTCTGCTGCGACTTGCGGAAGATCACCAGGCTGGTACCACCGGCGATGCCCGCGCCCGGACCGTCCGGACCCGGCAGCGCGGCCGTGCCCCACTGCCCTTCCAGTTCCTTCGGCTGCAGCTTCTTGAACTCGCGGATGTTCCAGGGGCCGGAAATGTAGAACACGTTGAAGCCGCGGAAGAATTCATCCCAGACGTTGGAGATCTGCGTCTCGGACATCTTCGGCGCCCAGCCCTGCTCGAACATGTTGGCGTAGAACCCCAGCGTGCGGCGGAAGCCGGGGCTGGAGAAATTGCCACGGGTGTCGTCGTCGCGCAGCAGCGGATCGGGCTGCTGCAGGGCCAGCGACAGCTGCTGCTCGAACTCGTTGATCGGCATCAGCACCGCATAGCGGTTCGGGCCCTGCATGCGCTTGATCGCGGCCATCTGCTCGTCCCATTCGGCCCAGGTGCGCGGCGGATGGTCGAAGCCGGCCTTGGCCAGCAGGTCCTTGCGGTAATAGATCAGGCGGGTATCGACGTACCACGGCACCCCGACCAGCTCGTCGTGGATCACGTTGGTATCCCAGATGCCCTGGAAGTAGTCCTTCGGATCGACCACGGTCGAGCGCTGCACGAACGGCTGCAGCGGCGTGAGCGCGTTGAGTTCGGCGAACTCGGGCACCCAGGTGTTGCCGAGCTGGCACACATCGGGCAGGCCATCGGCGGCAAAGGCGGTCAGCAGCTTTTCGTGCGCGGCCGTCCAGGGGATGTTCTGCACATCGACCTTGATGCCGGGGTTCTCCGCTTCGAATTCGTGGATCAGCTCGCTGACCACTTCCGCCTCGCGGCCCATCGCCCAGAAGCGCACGGTAGTGGTGCCCTGCTCCTGGCGGGCACAGCCGGCCATGACCAGCGCGGCCAGTGCAGGCAATGCCCAGCGTCGCAGGCGGTGTTTCCAGTCGTGCACCTTGTTACTTCCCCTGGCCGGTGTTGCGGTTGGCATTGTTTTTCTGTTCCTGCGCGGCGGCCGCACGTGATTCGGCGATACCGACCGCACGCGCTGCGGCGGCCTTCTCATCCTTCTGCAGCTCCAGCGGCTGGAAGGAGCCTTCCGGCGCCAGCCAGCCTCCACTGAAGCCCGCCCGTTCCAGGCCCTTGCGGATGTACGGGTTCTTCTTCATCACGTCCCAGACGAAGTCGTTGCGGTAGTTGGCGATCATGGTCAGGATCGGGCCCTGGTCGATGGCGATGTAGTCGCTGGCGACCCAGCCACGATCGGGTACCACCCGCCCGGTCTTGATCGGGATGTCGTAGCTGAAGCTGGGATTGAACGAATCCAGGAAGCCATAGCTGGAGTAGATGTAGTCGCCGTAGCGCTTGTGCATCTCCAGCGTGGCCGGAATCACTTCCTCGGGCGCGAACACGACCGACGAGATCGCGGCGGTCGGCGCGATCGTACCGTCATCGAAATTCTCGCGCAGGCCTGCGCCGCGCGACGAGTAATGGCGGAACTGGCGCTGCTCGCCCCGGTATTCCTGGGTGGTGTTCTGCGGACCATCACTGGCGGTCAGGCCCCAGACGTTCTCGCCATATTCCTTCCAGTTCATCGGATTGGCGATGGCGTACTCACGCTGGGCCAGCGCCGCCGAACGGCTGTTGAGGAAGTAGGTGCTGCCACGCTCGCGCATGTACGCATCCTGGATGTCGCGGAAATCGATCCAGACATGGCTGTACTGGTGGCCGAACAGCGGGCCGAAGGACAGGTATTCCTGGCCCTGGTAGACGCCCCAGTCGTTGTCGTAGGTGCGCGTCCACACCGTCCACGCATCCGGGCTGACCGGGTGGCTGGGCGAGCCCAGGGCGAGGATGTAGACCATCATCGCCTCGTTGTAGCCCATCCAGTCATGGTCGATGAAGCCGTTCTCGGGGAACCAGCCCATCGAGATCAGCGGCGCACGCTGCTGCAGCCACGGCCAGTCGACCTGCTTGTACAGGGTGTCGGCGATCTGCCGGATTTCCTTCTCGCGCGGATCGTCGCCGTCGTAGTACGACTGGGCGAACAGCACGCCCATCATCAGCAGCGCGGTATCCACCGAGGACAGTTCCACCCAGCTGTCGTAGCGGCGCCCTTCCTGCATGTCCAGGAAGTGGTAATAGAAACCCTTGTAGCCGGCCTTGCCGGTGCGCTGCGGGCCCATCGGCACGTCGCGGAAGAACTTCAGGGTGGTCAGGGTGCGGTCGATCGCCTGGTTGCGGCTGACCCAGCCGTTCTCGATGCCGATCGGATAAGCGGTCAGGGCGAAGCCGACCGAGGCGATGCTGGCGAACGGCCGCGACGGATAGCGGTCCGGGGTGAGGCCGTTGATCTCGTTGGTGGTATCCCAGAAGAACTGGAAGGTGCGGCGCTCGATGTCATCGAAAAGCGGCGGCAGCTCCGGCTTCATCGGCCGCGGCGGTGCGTCGGCCTCGATCAGGATCACCGGCGGGCGCGGCTTGGCAGGCTCCTGCTGGGCCGGTTTGCAGGCGGCGATGGCCAGGGTCATCGCAGCGGCGGTCATCAGGTGGCGTGCCTGCATGGCGCGGTTCCTCCGGTGGGCTGATCGATGAAAGAGCATAACGTCCAATGACCTGAAATCGTTTACAAAGTGCGGTCTTAAAAAACCACGAAAACGTGGTTGATGACACCGCGGTCATTGCCCACGCCATTGCCCCCTGCCCGGCAATGGCGTGGGCAATGGACCGGCCCGGAGGCCGGCCATTGCCGTTGAAACCGGAGCCATCGGCGAACCGATGGCTCCGTACTGCATCAACTTCCCGCGATCAGAAGCGGAAGCCCACTTCGGCCTTGACCTGACGCGGAGTACCGATGATGTCGCCGGTCTCGTTGTAGCTGGCCTGCAGCTTGCCGTTGGTCTTGACGTAGTTGTAGGTGGAGAAGTTGTCGAAGTTGAACACGTTGATGATGTCGATACGCGCGTACAGCTCGGTATCGCCCGCCAGCTTGAACGTCTTCGTCGCCTGCAGGTCGACCGAACGGTAGCCGAAGATCTTGCCACCCACCAGGAACTTGCCATTGGCGTTGGGCACAGCCGCCTGCGGCGTCGGCAGGTTGTAGCCACTGGCCTGCGGCACCGGGTACCAGTCATTGACGGCGGTCGGGGTAGCCAGGGTGATCTTGCCACCGAAGGTGATGCCCCAGAAGCCCGCGTACGAACCGGTGACCACCAGGCGGTGGCGCGGCGCGCCGTTGGAACGGATGGTCGGGTAATCCTCGATCAGGCCGCGGTCGAAGGCGTACTTCTCGTTGATGTCGCGGTTGTGGCGCGCGGTCGTCCAGGTGTAGGCGATCGAGGTACCCCAGCCGCTTTCCTGGGTGAACGGCTTCTGCGCCGACAGCAGGATCTGGGTCGCACGGGTCTTGATGCCCTGCTGGCCGATGATCAGGCTGCCGAAGCCCGGCACGTTGCAGCTCCAGGCCTGGCTCAGGCCCGGCTCGGTGCCACCGCACAGGCGCGGGTCATCGAAGAACTGGCCGGTCGGGTAACGGTTGCCCAGGGTGAAGGCGAAGCCGTCGTAGCTCAGGGTACGGGCGATGGTGGCGTCGGTCAGCCAGTCACCGATCTGGTTGCTCATGCCCAGGCTGAACTGATCGGAGTACGGAGCCTTCAGCTTGTTGTTCAGCAGATCCACTTCCAGGCCGGCATTGCTGGTCGCACCGACCAGGCTCTGCAGGTTGCCGATGCCGTTGAGCAGGTTCGGGTTCCAGTCATAGCAGGCGGCCTGGCCGTTGATGCAGGTGCCGGTGGCCGGGTTGCGGAAGTAGATGGTCGGCTGCGGCAGGGCCAGCTTGGTGGTTTCCAGCTGCAGGTTGTCGAACAGATCGCGGTCGTACGAACGGCCGGCACCACCGTGGATCACGTGCTGCTCGTCGGCGTTGATGTCATACGAGAAGCCCAGGCGTGGCTGCCAGGCATCCTTGAATGCCTTGCGGTTGTGGCCGTTGCTGATGTAGTCGCTGATGTCCAGGCCGCCCAGCGCCAGCGAATCGGCGTAGGTCTGGCCGGCGGCAGCACGCGGATCCTGCGAATAGATCGCGTCGACCACGGCCTGCGGGGTGACGAAGTCCAGGTAGGACGGGGTCTTTTCGTAGTCCCAGCGCAGGCCAAGGTTGATCTGCAGGTGGTCGTTGACCTGCCAATCGTCCTGGATGAACACACCGTACTGCTTGGACTTCGAACGCACTTCACCGGACACGCCGTCCACGCCGGTCACCGGCTTGACGAACTGCGCCTTGTACGGGATGGAATCGGGGAAGTCCGGATCGCCCAGGCTGTAGGTGAAGGTCGGGTTGATCTGCGCCGCATCGGAGGCGTACAGGTCGATCGCCTTGTACTTCACGCCCATCTTGATGGTGTGGTCGCCGGCCCACTGGATGCCGTCCAGGGTCAGGTTGTCTTCGATCGACCAGCCCTTCTGGCCCTTCACCTGCGAATCCAGTGCCGATGCGCCACCGATCTTCACCACGGTGCGGTCTTCGGTGCCGTCCGGTGCGGTGTAGGTGATGCCGTTGGCCAGGGTCAGCGGGGTCGGGTTGTTGAACGAATCTTCATGGGTGACCATCATTTCGTTGTAGTAACGCTCGCCGCTGTGGTTCCAGCGCAGGGCGTAACGACGGTCGGTGTTGACCACTTCACGACCAGCTTCCGGCGAGGTCTGGCCACTGAACTGCGACTGGGTTTCGTCGCGGTCCTGGAAGGTCAGCTCGATGCGATCGTTGTCGGTCGGCTCGAAGTCGATCTTGCCGAAGATCAGATCCTGCTGGAACGGCTGGCTGGCCGGGCCCAGGCCGGCGGCGCCTGCGGGCGGCAGCAGGCCGGCAGCACCGGTGACCGCGCCGTCCGGCGCGATGGTGACCGGCAGGTCGAAGCGCTTGGCTTCGTAGGTCACGAAGAAGTGTGCCTTGTCCTGGATGATCGGGCCGCCCAGGGCGAAGCCGTATTCCTTCTCGGCCGAGACCATCTTGTCCTTGCCGCCCTGGCGCTCGGCCGGGGTCTTGGCGCGCATGTCCTCATCGGTGTAGCGGTAGAACGCCTCACCCTTGAATTCATTGGTACCGGACTTGGTGGCAGCGGTCACTGCGGCGCTCGACACCTGGCCGTACTCGGCCTTGTAGTTGCCGCTGATGACCTTGTATTCGCCGATGGCCAACTGCGGGAACGGGTTGCCGGCGCTGCCGGACTGGCCGGCCACGCCGCCGCCCTTGACGTAGCTCTTCTGGCCCACGCCGTCGATGTAGACGTTGGTACCGTCGGAATTGGTGGCACCGCCGCGCAGCGAGGTGTTGCCCTTGGCATCACGGGTGAAGATCAGGCCCGGCACCGCGTCGGCGAACTCCAGGAAGTTGCGCGACACCTGCGGGGTGGTCTGGATCTGCTGCAGGCTGACGGTCTTGCCGACTTCGGAGGTACGCACTTCCTGCAGCAGGGTCGGCGCGACGACGTTGACGGTGTCCAGGTTGGTGGCGGCGGTCGAGCCGGTACCACCGGCAGCCGCCTCGCTGAAGTTCAGCGTCGCGGTCGAGGCGACGGTGACGGTGACCTTCTGGGTCTGGCCGTTGGCGACCACGTTGTAGGTGCCCGGATCCAGGCCCATCAGCGAGTAGCTGCCGTCGGCACGCACGGTGCCGCGACGGACGGTGCCGGTGGCGACGTTGGTGGCGGTGACTTCGGCACCGGCCTGGGCGCCGGACACCTGGCCGCGCAGGCTGGCGTTGGCCGACTGCGCCATGACGTTCGGGGCGGCGGCCAGCATCAGGCAGCTGACCAGTGCGGTGCTCAGCAGCCGGCGCGCCGGCGTGCGGATAGTGGAATGCATCATCAACTCAATCTCCGGGTGGCGGTGACCGCTTGCGCGGCACCTGCGATCAATCAAAAAAGAAGGAACGCCTCTGGCTTCAATGGCCGGATGGCGGAGTGGTGGAATCGCGAACAATCAGGCGCGGGACCAGGGTCTGCTTGTCCCCTGCCCCTTCCGTGGAGGTGCCGTCCATCAACTGCAACAAACGCGACATCGCCCGATCGCCCAGTTCGGCAATGCTGACCTGCATGGTGGTCAGCGACGGGTGAACGAAACGCGCAAGCGGAATGTCATCGAAGCCGGCCAGGGCGACATCGGTCGGGACATGGACACCTGCCTGCGCGAAGGCATACAGGCAACCCAGGGCCATCATGTCGTTGGCGGCGAATACGGCATCGGGCAGCGTGCCGGCTGCCAGCAACTCCTGACCGGCGCGATGGCCGGAAGCTTCGTCGAAATCACCGGGCAGCTCGATGCCTTCGGCGCCGCTGCCAAACGCCGCCAGCGCGTCACGGAAGCCGCGCAGGCGCTCGCGCGCGTCGAAGTTGAGGTCCGGGCCAGAAATGAATGCAATGCGCCGATGGCCAGCATCGAGCAGGTGACGGGTCATCGCCATCGCCCCTGCATGGTCATCGATGCTCAACACCGGATGGTCCTGCCCAGGCAGGTAGGTGTTGATGAGTACCGTCGGCAATGCCTGCGGCAGGTTGTCGGTCAGGAACCCGGGGCTCTCGGCATAGGGCGAGAGCACCAGCAGACCGTCGACCCGGCCGCGCATGGCACGCAGGGCTGCGCCCTGCTGCTCCTGGTCGCCGTGATAGCTCGACACCAGCAGGTGCTGGCGCCGGCTGCGGGCGACGTTGTCGATGCCACGCATCAGTTCGGAGAAGAATTCGCCGTACAGGTCCGGAAGCACCACGCCCACCGTATTGGTGCGGCGGCTGCTCAGGCTGCGGGCGGCGGCGTGCGGGGTGTAACGCAGCCGTGCGGCCACCTCCAGCACAAGCTGGCGGACCGGTTCGGCGACATTTTCATGCCCGTTGAGCGCGCGCGAAACGGTGGCCACAGAGACCTTGGCTTCACGGGCGACGTCTTTGATTGTTATGGCTGCCTTGTTCACGAAGCCGCCCTCCACGGCTTGGACCTACCAGCATTGGCGCGGAATGTAAGCGTTTCCATCTGCGCTTGTAAACAGTCCGTTAGACGAATGTCCCCAAACGGACACGGAAACCTGTCCCTGGCAGGCCCATCAACGGACCTGCCAGGACAGCGCGGGACAAGGCCTCAGCCCTGTTCTGACGGGGTATGCGCGCGGATGGACAACGCGTGGATGTCGGTTTCCATCAACGTGCCCAAGGCGGCGTAGACCGCGCGATGGCGCGCCAGCGGGGCCATTCCCGCGAAGCGCTCACTGACCACGTGCACGTTGAAATGGCCGCGACCATCGCGCGCTCCGGCATGGCCTGCATGGCGATGGCTGTCGTCTTCGATCTCAAGCACGCTGGGGGCCAGCGCGTGCTGCAGCGCATCACGAATCTGCTCGATCCGTTTCGCGTTCACGGCAGCACCTTGCGGAACGGACGCACCTGCACCCGCACGTAGACGCCCGCCGCGACGTACGGGTCGGCATCGGCCCAGGCCTGGGCCTGCTGCAACGACTCGAAGCCGGCAATCACCACCGAGCCACTGAACCCTGCCGGGCCCGGGTCTTCGCTGTCGATCGCCGGACACGGTCCGGCCAGAAGCAGGCGGCCTTCATCGCGCAACGCGGTCAACCGTGCCAGGTGCTCAGGCCGCGCCTGCAGCCGCTGGGCCAGTACATCCTGGCCGTCATATCCTTCAATCACATACCACACCGGCATTTCCTCGCTTGCGTTGCTGGTGAAGCAATTCTAGCCAATCCAGCCCCGCGCCCGGCCTCGGCTGGACACTGGCGCGGCAAAGGCTTACCCTAGGAACCATTGCACGTGGCTGGATGCAGCAGCCCGTCGGTTTTTGCGGCCAAACGCAGCCCCCGACGACCGACCCGCTGCTTCGAACCGGTCCACCCGACCGGGCCCCGTAGACGACCTCCCCGTAGTCCTGTCGCTGCCGTGTCCTGCGGAGCGTCCTGTTGTTTGATGTGTGGAACCGCGCCGAGACAGGCGCGCCTGGTGTCCTGGCGGTCCGTGGCAGTTGCCCGGTGTGCCAGCTACCGCGACTGGTCCGTTGCAATCCTGATCTCCATTAGATGACTTCCGAACTCGCGCTCGACGCGAACACGCCAACCCGGCCGCCCGCCCCCCAGCAGCAGGAAATGCCGCTGGCCGTGGTGCATGGGCAACCGGTCCTGCAGATTCCGCAGGACCTGTACATCCCGCCGGATGCGCTGGAAGTCATCCTGGATGCCTTTGAAGGACCGCTGGACCTGCTGCTGTACCTGATCCGCCGGCAGAACCTGGACGTACTGGACATTCCCGTGGCCGAGATCACCCGGCAGTACGTGGAATACATCACCGTGATGCGCGAGCTGCGCTTCGAGCTTGCCGCCGAGTACCTGGTGATGGCGGCGATCCTGGCGGAAGTGAAGTCGCGCATGCTGCTGCCCCGCCCCCCCAGCGTGGAGGGCGAGGAAGCCGATCCGCGTGCGGAGCTGGTGCGACGGCTGCAGGAGTACGAACGCTTCAAGCAGGCCGCCGAGGATATCGACGCCCTGCCCCGGCAGGACCGTGACACCACCGTGGCACATGCCTTCATGCCCGAGCGCGCCGCAGTGAAGCTGCCGCCGCCGGTGGACCTGAAGGAAATGCTGATGGCGCTGCACGACGTACTCAAGCGCGCCGAGCTGTTCACCGGCCACGCCATCAAGCGCGAGGCGTTGAGTGTCCGGCAGCGCATGGGTGAAGTGCTGGGGCGGCTTGAAGACGGCAGGTTCTATCGTTTTGAAAACCTGTTCACCGCCGAAGAAGGCAAGCTGGGCGTGCTGGTCACGTTCCTGGCAGTGCTGGAACTGGCCAAGGAGCAGCTGCTGGACCTGGTGCAGGAAGAACCGCTGGCGCCGATCTACGTGAAGTCCCTGGCCGCCGGCAATACCAATGCCCCGCTGCAGTTCAGCAGCGAGTTCGACGACAACGACGCCGCCAATGAAAACGAGTGAGCGCTGACTGCCGATGGATCAAACGCTGATCAACCGCATTGTCGAAGGTGCGCTGCTGGCCTCCAGCCAGCCGCTCACCCTGGCCCAGCTGAAGGACCTGTTCCCGGAAGATGAGCCGGCACCACCGGGCAGCATCGAACGTGCGCTGGAACGGCTGCGCGAGGGCTGCCAGGACCGTGGCGTGGAACTGGTGGAGGTGGCTTCGGGCTTCCGCTACCAGGTGACCGCCGAAGTACATGGCTGGATCAGCCGGCTGTGGACCGAACGCAAGACCCGCTATACCCGCGCCACCCTGGAAACACTGGCCCTGATCGCCTACCGGCAGCCGATCACCCGTGGCGAGATCGAGCAGGTGCGCGGCGTGGCGGTCAGCAGTAACATCATCCAGACACTGGAAGAGCGCGAGTGGATCCGCGTGGTCGGCCACCGCGACGTGCCTGGCAAGCCTGCCCTGTTCGGCACAACCAAGGGCTTCCTGGACTACTTCGGGCTGAAACGCCTGGACGAACTGCCGCCCCTTTCCGAGCTGAAGGACCTGGGCGACCTGGAACCGCAGCTGGCGCTGGATCGCGACGCCCCCCTCGCCGCCAGTGCCGACGGCCCGGACGTGAGCGCCGACCCGGACGCCGCTGCAAATGACGACACCGGCACGACCGCCGGCGACACCCCCGATTCTGCCGACGCACTTCCTGCGGCGGCCGACGATGAGCAAGCACCTTCGCCCTCCAATGATGGGCACCCCGATTCCGCGCCGGGCGAGCGCGCGGTGACAGTGAACGAACGCGAAGACAACGCCGTCGCGAAGACGACCGTGGCTGTTGACCAAGCCGATTCCGAACCAGAGGCCGACCTCGAAACCGTCGGCCGGAGCAAAACTGATGAGTGACACCCCCCGCAAGCCCTCGTTGAACAAGCTTTCGCTCAAGCGCGAAGCCACGTCCGAACAGTTCAAGCTGGAAGAACGCCTGCACAAGGTCCTGGCCCAGGCCGGCCTCGGCTCGCGTCGTGCGCTGGAACAGCGCATTGCCGAAGGCCTGGTCAAGGTCAACGGTGAAGTCGCCCAGACCGGCATGTCGGTCAAGAGCGGCGACAGGATCGAACTCGACGGCCGCGGTTTCGTCGCCACTGCGCTGGCCGAGCCGTCGCGCGTGCTGGTCTACAACAAGCCGGAAGGCGAAGTGACCACGCGTGAAGACCCTGAAGGTCGCCCGACCGTGTTCGAATCCCTGCCGGCGCTGAAGGGTGCCCGCTGGATCGCCGTCGGCCGCCTGGACATCAACACCACCGGCCTGCTGCTGGCGACCACCGACGGTGAGCTGGCCAACGCCATGATGCACCCCTCCTTCGAGGTCGAGCGCGAGTACGTGGTGCGCGTGCGTGCCCCGGAAGGTGAGGACAAGGTGCCCGATGCCGTCGTCGACCGCCTCACCCGTGGTGTCGCGCTGGAAGATGGCCCGGCCAAGTTCGATGAGATCGAACGCATCGGCGGCACCGATTCGCACGACTGGTTCCGCGTCGTGGTGAAGGAAGGCCGCAACCGCGAAGTGCGCCGCCTGTGGGAATCGCAGGGCTGCCAGGTCAGCCGCCTCAAGCGCACCCGCTACGGCAAGGTCAGCCTGCCGCGCGAACTGGCCCGCGGCCAGTCCGTCGAACTGCCGGGCAGCCAGGTCGAAGCGCTGCGCGCCGAACTGAAGCTGGAAGAAGGCGCGCCGTCAGCCCTGACCCTGCAGCCGGTGATCGGCCAGCGTCGTGCTGCCAAGACCACCGTGCGCGTACGCGAAGGTGGCCGCGGCAACGCTTACGTCAATGGTCACAACACCGCCGATGAAGGTCGCGAACTGCGTCGCTTCGACAACGTGCGCGAAGACCGCGGCCGCGGTCGCGGCGGCAAGGGTGGTGGTGGTTTCAAGGGCGGCCTGACCGTCAGCGGTGAAGCTGCTGCCAAGCAGTCGCAGCGCCCGTTCAAGCAGCGCGCGCCGAAGAACGACCGCTCGCTGCCGGAAGGCAACCCGGCCGCATTCCGTACCTGGTACGTGCCGGATGGCGTGAGCACCGGCCCGAGCGGCCACCGCAATGCCGGTCCGGGCGCTCGTGGCCCGGGTGCCCGTGGTCCGGGCGCAGGTGCAGGCGGCCAGGGCCGTCCGTACGGCAAGCCGAAGGGTCCGGGCGCAGGCGCCGGTGGCGGCCAGGGTCGTGGCGGCTACGGTGGTGAAGGACGCGGCGGCTACGGTGGTGAAGGACGCGGTGGCGCCGGTGGCGCAGGCGGCCAGGGTCGTCCAGCCAGTGCGGGCAACCGCTCGCAGGGCCAGGGCAACAAGCACCCGTACGGCCATCCGGGCAATGCCCCCAGCTTCCCGTCCGACCACGCCAATCCGGGCTTCAGTCCGTACGGCAGCTCGCGTCCGGCCGGCAACGGTCGTCCGGGCGGCAATGCGAATGCACGTCCGGGCGGCAACCGTGGTCCGGGTGGTCCGGGCGGCAATCGCGGCCCGGGTGGCCCCGGCGGCAACCGTGGTCCCGGCGGTCCGGGTGGCAACCGCGGCCCGGGTGGCCCCGGCGGCAACCGTGGCCCGGGTGGCCCGCGTCGCAGCGGCCCGCGCGGCGGCTGATCTCCACCTTCAATGAAGGACACAGCGATGACACGGATGTTGTCCCTCGGCGCCCGCATCGGCGCCGTGCTGGTGGCTCTGTTGCTGGTCGGCGGCTGCGAACGCGCTGCCGACCGGCTCAAGCAGGAAATCGCCGCCACGCAGAATCCCTGGCCGAAATCTTCGGCCCTGCACGATCCGGCCGACCGCATGCTGCGTCGGCTGATTGTCGATGAGCGCTATCTCACCCGCATCAAGCAGGCCGGCAGCAAGGACAAGGCTGCTGTCGCCGGTGCACAGCTTGCACTGGATGGCATCGGCCGCCTGCCCCGCCCCATGCTGGAGCGGCGTGCGCAGCTGCTGGCCGCAATGCTGCGCGGAATGCCGGTAGAGAAATGCGCACTGATCGCCCGCGCCACCACGGCGTCGGACATTGCGCAGGTAGGCAGGACCTTGTTCAACGAACTGGAGAAGCGTCCGTCGCAGGACATCGATTTCTGGTTCGAGATGAGCTACCAGGCCAGCCTCGCCGAGCTCGAACAGCGACCCGCAACCCCTGCCACTGAACAGCAGATTGCCGAGGCGACCGAGGCCCTGCTCGCCTCGATGGCTGACGAAAGCACGCGCGCGCGGGCCATGGCGGTACTGCCGCGGATGGACACCGCACCGGCTGCCGACGTCTGCTGGGCATCGCTGATGCTGCTCGATGCCGCGTCCAGCACCGTGCCCGAACCACATCGCGGCACATTGGCCTGGCTGATGGCCCAGCAGTAGACCGGCGACGGAAGCCGGGCCCGTGCGCCCGCTTCCCCGCGTTCGGCCGCGACCACTGCACTCTCACCCTGCCGCTCGAGCGCTTTCGGCGCGCTGGAACGCCGCAGGCGTGGTCGCGACCATGCTGCGGAAGAAGGCGATGAACGGACTCTCTGCCGAGAATCCAAGTTCCAGCGCCACGTGCGCGACACGATGGCCGAGCAGCAGCAGTTCCATGGCCCGCATCAACCGCCATTGCTGACGCCACGCCTGGTAGCCCATGCCGGTATCGCGTTGCATCAGGCGCCCGATCGTACGCACGCTCAGTCCGCTGCGCTGGGCCAGCTCGCCCAGTTCGGGCGGCAGCTGCTCGGCCACCGGCAGGCAGCGGGCGATGCGCGGGTCGCGCGGTAATGGCAGCTCCATCGGCTCCACCGGCGCAGCGGCAATCTCAAGCACGCACAGCGCCAGTTGATGCCCCGCTCGCGGCGCTTGCCAGTCATGTGCGAACGGCGCCTGCGCGATCGGCTCCAGCAGCGCCTGCAGCAGGGGACCGACACCAATGATTGCTGGCTGCTGCGGCAACTGCGCCGACAGCGTGGCATCGAAGTACAGCGACCGATAGTCCACCGCCTGTCGCATCTGCGCGCGGTGCAGCAGACCACCCGGAATCCACGCCGCGCGCGATGGCGGCAACAGGCTGATGCGATCGCCGAACGTCAGCCGCGTGCAACCGGCGCGCGTGTACAGCAGTTGCGAACGTGCGTGCTGGTGCCAACCGGAGTCATGCTCGGCCAGCGTGGCAGCGATACCGATCACCGGGGCGCTCCAGGCATCGGCATCGAAGCGAGCGTCGGGCTGCAGCCATGCCATGTCCGATTTCATCCATCTACTGTCGTAATCACTAGAGTGCGCCATCAGCACGGCCACGACAATGCGCGCCCCTGTTTCCGGAGCGCGCCGATGTCACCTCGCCTGCTGTCCCTCACCATTGCGCTGCTGATGTTTCCGCAGCTGGCGCAGACCCTGTACAGCCCGGCGCTGGCGGATCTGGCGCAACGCTTCACCCTGCCGGCCAGCGCTGCCAGCCAGGCGATGAGCCTGTACCTGCTGGGGTTCGCGCTGGGCGTCCTGCTGTGGGGAAGGCTGGCCGACCGCGTTGGCCGTCGCCCCGCCCTGCTGGGTGGCCTGTCCGTTTTCGTGCTGGCGGCACTGGGCGGATTGGCGGCCGGCACGTTCGGCCAGGTGCTGGCTGCGCAGATGCTGGCCGCCCTGGGCGCCGCCGCCGCCTCGGTGGTGACCCAGACCGTGCTGCGCGACCACCTTGAAGGGCCCGCGCTGGCGCAGGCGTTCTCCTGGATTGGCATGGCGCTGGCGCTGAGCCCGGCGATCGGGCTGGCACTGGGCTCGCTGCTGGTCGCTGCCGATGGCTATGCCGGCGTGCAGGCCGGCCTGCTGCTGATCGCTGCATTGCTGATGCTGGGCTGCGCGACCGGGCTGCGTGAAAGCCGGCCCGCGCAGATCGCACCCGTACCGCTGCGACCCCTGCTGCGGCAACTGCTGGGCGACCGTTGGATCTGGTCGCACGCGCTGCTGGTCATGGCCTTCAACGTGGCCATGTACAGCTGGTACGCGCTGGGGCCGTTCGTGTTCGCACGCCTGCACTGGCCGGCCAGCTGGTTCGGCGCCAGCGGTGCGGTGCTGGCGCTGGGTTCGGCGTTGGGCGCCTGGGCCAATGGCCGCCTGTTGCGTGCCGGCGTCCCTGCGTTGACGCGCATCCGCATCGCGGCATCGCTGGTACTGGCCGGTGGTGTCCTTGCAGCGCTGCTGCGCGGGCAACCGGTCATGGTGATGGCGATGCTGCCGGTCGTTGCGGGATTCGGCCTGGCCATCCCCAACGTGCTCGGGCAGGCACTACGCAGCTATGCACACTGCCTGGGCAGTGCCGGCGCCCTGTTCGGCCTGCTCTACTACCTGCTGATCGGCGCGGCGATGGCCGTTGTTGGCGCACTGCAGATGCTGGCGCCATCCATCATCGCCTGTGCACTGCTGGCGCTGTGGTTGCTGCGTCCGCGGAGCGCGCTGGCCTAGGAATTGCTGCAAACGCCCTGCACTGTGCGCCACTGCCGGAAACCGCGCGGCAGCGCTGGCTATGGTGCGTGTACTCCGCAACCACGCAGATGCCGATGATCACCATCACCGCAGAACAGGCCCGCGCAAACGCTGACGCCGCCACTCGACCGATCGAGCAGTACTACAGGGATCTGGACAAATCGATCCAGGTCGGCTCGGAAAACGGCCGCCGTTACATCGTGTTCGGCTTCAACAAGGCGCTGGCCAGCGAGCGCCTCGTCGACGGCGTCGTCGAGCAACTGCTGCAGAACCGCTTCAGTGTCGAACGGCTGCCCAGCGACGCCGAGCAGCACTACATCCGCATCAGCTGGGAAGCCGGGGAGCCCTCCCGCCTCAACGCCGGCTGATGGTGAACGCCGCGCCGTCCACACCCAGGTCCCAGCCCTTGCCGGTACCGGACAGGGCCAGCGAGATGTCTCCCTTGGTCATCACCTGCGCGTTGCTGGACTTCACCGCACCGGCATGCGCGCCGACCGAGGCGTAGGTGCCCAGCAGCTCGCCGACGCTGCTGGCGCCGGTGAAGCTGCCACGGCCATCGGTGATCTTCGACTTGCCAACGGTCAGGCCGCCGCCCTTCAGCTGGATCCGCACCGGCATGCTGGAACCGTTGGTGCAGTGGATGGTGCCGTTGCCCGAGGCGGTCTTGTAGATCAGTGACCAGCCGGACAGGTTGTAGCGCAGCTGGCAGTCAAGGTTGCCACCGGCCTGCGCGGCCGGGGCCAGGGACGCTGCGGCCAGCGCCAGCAGCAGTGCAAACGGCTTGGTATTCATCGGCAGAACATCCACATCGGTCGGAATGTGGGCGAATCTAGCAGCGCGCGCGTGCACGTTGGATGCAGGCGCGCGCGGTGGGGCGGGAAGCGTTCAGCCGCCGTATCAGGCCTGCACATCCAGATGGAAGGCATCGGCATCGAGCATGGCCGGGAAGCGTGCACGATGCGAGGCCAGCGCTTCGGCGGAGATGGTGGTGGTCACCACCTGCTCGCGCTCGCGGATCTCCACCTGCGGCTGGCCGAGGAAGTCGATGACCGCGCTGTCGCCGGCGTAAAGCAGCTGGTTGCCGTCCACGCCCACGCGGTTGACTGCGGCGACGAAGCACAGGTTCTCGATCGCCCGCGCGCGCAGCAGGGTCTTCCACGCGTAGGCGCGCGCGGAAGGCCAGTTGGCGACGAAGATCTGCAGGTCGAAGTCCAGCTGTTCGGCTCGCTCGACGTTGTAGCGGTTGCGGCAGAACACCGGGAAACGCAGGTCGTAGCAGACCTGCGGATTGATCCGCCAGCCCTTCCATTCCACGCACAACCGGTCGCGGCCGGCGGCGTAGCGCTCGTGCTCGCCGCCGTAACGGAACAGGTGACGCTTGTCGTAGTACTGCAGGCCACCATCGGGGGTGGCGAACAGCAGGCGGTTGTAGACGCCCTCACCATCGCGCAGCTGCACGCTGCCGATCACTGCCGCATTCAAGGCTTTGGCCTGCGCGCGTACCCACGCCACGGTCGGGCCGTCCATGCCTTCGGCCTGGGCGATCGCTTCATTGGAGAAACCACTGGTGAAGGTTTCCGGCAGGATCACCAGATCGGTGGTGCCGGCCAGCGGCGCCAGCAGCGCGCCGTAGTATTCGCGGTTGCCGGCCGGGTCGTGCCAGCGGGTGTCGCCCTGGACGAGGGAAATGCGCAGGTCCTGCATGCTGTCTCCTCCGCTCACAGCAGCCGCAGGCGTTCGATCGCCGCGTCCAGGGTGGCCTCGTTCTTGGCGAAGCACAGGCGCACCAGGCGCTGGCCGACCGGCGCGGTTTCGTAGAACGGCGACAGCGGAATGGCGGTGACGCCCTTCTCGATGGTCAGCCACTTCACGAACTCGTGGTCCGGCAGGTCACTGATGGCCGAATAGTCGACCAGCTGGAAGTAGCCGCCGGGCACCGGCAGCGCCTTCAGGCGGGTACCGGCCAGCTGCTCGCGGAACCGGTCGCGCTTGGCTTCATAGAACGCGCCCAGTTCCAGATGATGCTGCGGCTCGTCGCGGATCATCGCGGCGAAACCGTACTGCGCCGGGCCGAAGCTGGTGAAGGTGTTGTACTGGTGCACCTTGCGGAACTCGGCGGTCATCGCCGCCGGCGCCACCGCATAACCGATCTTCCAGCCGGTGCAGTGATAGGTCTTGCCGAAGCTGGAGATGACGAAGGTGCGCTCGCGCAGTTCCGGGTAGCGCAGCGCCGATTCGTGGCGACGGCCGTCGTAGATGATGTGCTCGTACACCTCATCGGAAATCAGGTAGATCTGCGTGCCGCGCAGCACATCGGCCAGCGCCTGCATGTCGGCCTCGTCCAGCATCGCGCCGGACGGGTTGTGCGGGGTGTTGACCATCAGCAGGCGGGTGCGCGGGGTGATCGCCGCGCGCACGCGGTCCCAGTCCACCGCGAAGGTCTGCGGGTCCAGCGGCACGTGCACGGCGGTGGCGCCGGCCAGTTCGATCGCCGGTTCATAGCAGTCGTAGGCCGGGTCGAGCACGATCACTTCCTCGCCGGCACGCACCACGGCGTGGATGGCGTTGAAGATCGCCTCGGTGGCGCCGCTGGTGACGGTGATCTCGGTGTCCGGATCGATCGTCGCGCCGTACAGGTCCAGCGACTTCTGCGCGATGGCCTGGCGCAGCGGTGCCACGCCGGTCATCGGCGGGTACTGGTTCAGGCCCGCGGCCATCGCCTTGCTGGTCTCGTCGATCAGGCGCTGCGGCGCGGAGAAATCCGGGAACCCCTGGCCGAGGTTGACCGCGCCGTGTTCGGCGGCGAGCTGGGACATCACGGTGAAGATCGTGGTACCGACCTTGGGCAGCTTGGTGTTCGGTTGCATCGGCCTGGGCTGTGGGGAAACAAGGGCTGGAAGTGTACGAAATCCCGACCCGGCCTGCGGCGCCGACGGTAGCGCCGGGTCATACCCGGCGGCTCTTTGCACATGCCGCACCGATGGCAAGCCGCGCTGCGCGCTCGCCGGGCATGGCCCGGCGCTACCGGGTCACATTCACCGCTACAATTGCTGCCGCACTCCCGCATGAAGACCCCTGCGCCTTGAACACCCCTGCATTGCTGGCCGCCAGCGGCCTGAGCTTCTCCCGCAATGACGAGCCGGTGTTCGGCCCGCTGGACTTCCATGTGGATGCCGGCGAGGCGCTGCTGGTGCAGGGCGGCAACGGTGCCGGCAAGACCACCCTGCTGCGCGTGCTGTCGGGCCTGGCGCGCCCGGGCGCGGGCCAGGTGCTGATCGATGGCAGGCCGGCCAGCAACGCCGAGCGTGCGCGCTATGTCGCCTACCTCAGCCACCTGCCGGCGCTGAAGCCGGACCTGGACACGCTGGAGAACCTGCATTTCCTCTGCGGCCTGCACGGCCGCCGCGCACGGCAGATGCCGGGCAATGCGCTGGCCATCGTCGGCCTGGCCGGCTACGAGGACACCCTGGTGCGGCATCTGTCGGCCGGACAGAAACGGCGGCTGGCGCTGGCCCGCATCTGGTTGTCGCCGGCACCGCTGTGGCTGCTCGACGAACCCTATGCCAACCTCGACCTGGAAGGCATCAACCTGGTCAACCGGATGATTTCCGCACACCTGCGCAGTGGTGGCGCCGCCCTGGTCACCACGCATGGCGCCTATGCCGCCCCGCCGGTACGCACCCGCCAGCTCGATCTGGGGGGTGAAGCATGATCGCGCCAGGCACCGAACCAGGCCTGTGGCAGACCGCCCGCGCGCTGATTGCGCGCGACCTGCGCCTGCTCTGGCGGCGTCGCGGCGATGCCCTGCAGCCGGTGCTGTTCGCCCTGCTGGTGGTGGTGCTGTTCGCACTGGCCCAGGGCCGGGACCCGCAGCCGCTGGCCGCCACCGCCGGTGCGGTGCTGTGGTTGGCGGTACTGCTGGCCGGGCAGCTGGCGCTGGATTCGCTGTTCCGCTCCGACGCCGAAGACGGTTCGCTCGAACAATGGCTGCTGGCGCCGGTGCCACTGGCATGGCTGGTGCTGGTGCGGGTGCTGCTGCATTGGGCGACCACCGCCCTGCCACTGATCCTGCTGAGCCCGTTGCTGGCGGAAATGCTGCATCTGCCGCATGACCAGCTGCCGATGTTGCTGGCATCGTTGCTGCTGGGAACACCGTTGTTGAGCCTGATCGGTGGCGTGGTCGCTGCACTGACCGTCGGCATCCGGCGCTCTGGTATTCTCGTGGCGTTGCTGTCGTTGCCGTTGTACGTACCGGTGCTTGTCTTCGGTGCCGGCAGCCTGGCGGCAGCCAGCCGCGGGCAGGACCCGGTCGGTGCGCTGCTGATGCTGGGCGCTGGACTGGTGATCGCCCTGGTGCTGGCACCGCTGGCCACCGCTGCTGCGATCCGTATTTCTCTGAGTTGACCGAGCTGAGAGCCAATCCACCCCTGCTGGATAGCCGCCACGCATGAATCCGATCGTCCGCTGGTTCCATCAACTCGGTTCGCCCCCGACCTTCGATCGATTCGCCGCACGCTGGTCCCGCGTGTTCTACGCTGCGGCGGTTCCGGTGCTGCTGATCGGCCTGTGGCAGGGCCTGTTCGTGGCACCGCCGGAACAGAACCAGCACGACGCCTTCCGCATCATCTACATCCATGTGCCCAGCGCCTGGATGAGCCTGTTCGTGTTCGCGCTGATGGCCGCCTACGCCGCCATCGCGCTGATCTGGCGCATCAAGATCTGCGAGATCCTGGCGATGGCCTGTGCGCCGATGGGCGCCGGCTTCACCCTGATCACCCTGCTGACCGGCAGCATCTGGGGCAAGGGCACCTGGGGCACCTGGTGGGACTGGGACCCGCGCATGACCAGCGAGCTGATCCTGCTGTTCCTGTACCTGGGCGTGATCGGCCTGTACCACGCCATCGAAGACCGCCGCAGTGCCGCACGCGCGGCCGGCCTGCTGGCCATCGTCGGCGTGGGCCTGCTGCCGATCATCCGCTATTCGGTGGACTGGTGGGGCGCGCTGCACCAGCGCCAGTCGATCAACGTGTTCGGCGAGAACGCCGTGCGGCCGGAACTGATCGCCCCGCTGTGGTGGATGGTGGTCGCCACCAAACTGTGGTTCGTCGGCTCGCTGCTGGCCAAGGCGCGCGCCGACAACATCGCGCGCGAGGCCGGCAAGGCCTGGATCGGCGAGCGCTTCGGCACCGCGGATGGGGAGGCACGGCGATGACCCACCTGCCCTACCTCATCGCCGCCTTCGCGGTGTTCCTGCTGGTGCTGGCCTGCGATGCGCTGGGCTCGTGGCTGCGCCTGCGCAGCGCCCGACAGCTGGCGCAACGCCGCCAGCAGCGGCTGCAGGCGCGTGGCAACGCGTCGGCACCGGCGCCGCTTGCCACCGAGCTCAGCCGATGACGCCGGTACAGCGACGCCGCATGATCTGGGTGCTCCTGCTGTTGCTGGCCTCCGGGCTGGCCACCACGCTGGTGGCCTTCGCCCTGCAGCGCAACATCGCCTACCTGTACACGCCTTCGGAAGTGCTGCGCGGGGACGTGGATGCGCAGTCCCGCTTCCGCCTGGGCGGCATGGTGGTGAAGGGGTCCTTCGATCGACCCAGCGGCTCGCTGCAGGCCCACTTCGTGGTCACCGACGGCGATGCAACGCTCCCGGTCAGTACCGACCGCATCCTGCCGGACATGTTCCGCGAGGGGACCGCCGTGGTCGCCAGCGGTCGCCTGCAGGACGGTACCTTCGTCGCCGACGAGGTGCTGGCCAAGCACGATGAGAACTACGTGCCCAAGGAAGTGGCCGACAAGATGGGCGATGCGCATCGCAAGCACGATGTGCCGGTCACGGCGCCCGAGGCGCGCTGAGTGCTTCCCGAATTCGGTCAGATCCTCCTGCTGTGCGCGCTGCTGGCCTCGCTGCTGCAGGCGGTGCTGCCGCTGGTGGGCGCGCAGCGCGGCAATGACGCATGGATGGCCGTTGCCCGCCCGGCGGCCTTTGCCCAGCTGGTGCTGCTGGCCGGCGCCTTCGCCGTACTGACGGCGGCCTTCGTGCAACAGGATTTTTCGGTGCGCTACGTCGCCGAGAATTCCAATTCGCTGCTGCCGTTGATCTACCGCTATTCGGCGGTGTGGGGGGCGCACGAAGGCTCGCTGCTGATGTGGGCGCTGGTGCTGGCGCTGTGGACCGGTGCAGTGGCGCTGTTTTCGCGCCACCTGCCGGCACCGGTACAGGCGCGCGTGCTGGCGGTGATGGGCGTGGTCAGCGTCGGCTTCCTCGCCTTCCTGATCTTCACCTCCAATCCGTTCCTGCGCTTGAACCCGGTGCCACTGGAAGGCCGTGACCTCAACCCGTTGCTGCAGGATCCGGGGCTGATCATCCATCCGCCGATGCTGTACCTGGGCTACGTCGGCTTTGCGGTGCCGTTCGCCTTCGCCGTGGCGGCACTGCTGGAAGGCCGTGTCGATGCACGCTGGCAACGCTGGACGCGGCCCTGGACCAATGTCGCTTGGGGCTTCCTCACGCTGGGCATCGCACTGGGCAGCTGGTGGGCGTACTACGAGCTGGGCTGGGGCGGCTGGTGGTTCTGGGACCCGGTCGAGAACGCCAGCTTCATGCCGTGGCTGGTCGGCGCGGCGCTGATCCATTCGCAGGCGGTGACCGAAAAGCGCGGCACCTTCGGCAGCTGGACGCTGCTGCTGGCCATCGCGGCGTTCGCGCTGTCGCTGCTGGGCACCTTCCTGGTCCGCTCCGGCGTGCTGACCAGCGTGCATTCGTTCGCGGCCGATCCCTCGCGTGGGCTGTTCATCCTGATCTTCCTGTCGGTGCTGGTGGGGGGCAGCCTGCTGCTGTATGCGCTGCGTGCGCCGCGGCTGGCCGTGGATGCCGGTGATCCGCGCCGTGGCTTCACCGCCACCTCGCGGGAAACCCTGCTGCTGGCCAACAACCTGCTGCTAGCCAGCGCCTGCGCGATGGTCCTGCTCGGCACCCTCTACCCACTGCTGGCCGATGCGCTGTCGCTGGGCAAGATCTCGGTGGGCCCACCGTACTTCGGCAGCCTGTTCCTGCTGCTGATGGCACCGATGGTGATGCTGCTGCCGTTCGGTCCGCTGGTGAAGTGGCAGCGCGACCAACCCTCGCGCGCACTGGCATTGCTGTTGCCATGGGCGGGGCTGGCTGTGCTGCTTGGCGCCTGGGCCTGGTGGCAGGCGCCGCAGAATGGCTGGAAGGCCGGCATCGGCGTTGCGGCTGCGGCCTGGGTTGGGCTGGGCACCGCCCGGTTCGTCTGGCAGCGCCTGCGTGGCAATGGCCGCTTCACTGCCGAAATGCTTGGCATGATCGTCGCCCATGCCGGTGTCGCGGTGTTCCTGGCCGGCGCGCTGCTGGTGGAAGCGTTGAACGTGCAGCGCGAAGTGGCGCTGTCGCCGGGCCAGCAGGTGGTGGTCGCCGGGCACGAAGTGCGCTTCGAGGGCGTGGACCACCGCGAAGGCCCCAATTTCATCGCTGATCGCGGCCATCTGCGGGTGCTGCGCGATGGTCGCGAGCTGGCCCTGCTGCATCCAGAGAAGCGCCAGTACGCCAGCGGCGGCCAGGTGATGACCGAAGCGGGCATCGATGCACGACTCAGCGGTGATGTCTACGTGGCATTGGGCGAGCCGCTGGGCAACAATGCATGGGCGGTACGGGTGCACATCAAGCCCTTCGTGCGCTGGATCTGGCTGGGCGCGCTGTTGATGGCCCTGGGCGGATTCATCACCGCTGCCGATCGCCGCTTTCGTCGTCCGTAGGAGTTCCCCATGTCCGAGTCACCCGCCCCACGCCCTTCCCGCCCGCTGCCGCCGGTAGCCATCGTGATCGGCGTCCTGTTCTTCTTCGGCCTGCTTGGCCTGATGATCTACGGGGTGATGAAATCGGGCGATCCGCAGCGCGACGTGCTGCCCTCGGCATTGATCGACAAGCCGGCGCCGGCGTTCGCGCTGCCGGTGCTGCATGACCCGCAGATGATCGTGCGCAGCGAGGAGCTGCGTGGCGCGCCGTACCTGCTCAACGTCTGGGGCAGCTGGTGCGCGGCCTGCCGTGAAGAACATCCGGTGCTGACCCGCTTCGCCGAGAGCAAGCGCGTACGCGTGATCGGCTACAACTGGAAGGATGAACCGACCGACGCGCTGCACTGGCTGGAACAGCTGGGCAACCCGTTCATGGTCGTGTTGAGCGACATCGAAGGCCGCACCGCCATCGACTGGGGTGTGACGGCAGCACCGGAGACCTTCCTGGTCGATGGCAGTGGCATCGTGCGCTGGAAGTACAGCGGCGCGATGACCCAGCAGGTGGTCGATGAGAAGTTGATTCCGGCGCTGGAAAAGCTTGAAAAGGCCCAGGGCGATGCTGGCAACACCCTGCACGCCTCGCCGTAAGCGCATGCGCTGGCTGCTGCCGCTGCTGCTGGCGATGACCCTGGCGCTGCCAAAGTCCGGCCTCGCCCAACAACCGGTGCATGATGCGCGGCCGCTGATGTTCCGCGATGCAGCCGAGGAGACGCGCTTCCACGACCTGGCTGCGCAGTTGCGCTGCGTGCAGTGCCAGAACCAGTCACTGGCCGATTCCAACGCGCAGATCGCGCAGGACCTGCGGCGCGAAGTGCTGCAGTTGATGCAGCAGGGCCTCGACGATGCGGCCATCAAGCAGTTCCTGGTCGCCCGCTATGGCGAGTTCGTGCTCTATCAACCGCCACTGCAACCGGGCACCTGGCTGCTGTGGGGCGGCCCGCTGCTGGTACTGGGTGGCGGCGCGCTGGTGGTGATGGGCATCGTCCGTCGCCGTAGTCGGCAGATGGATGCATCCGCTGCAGCGGACCCAACCGAGGGAGAGGACTGGTGACGCACTGGTTGCCGATGGTCGCCGCAGTGGCCGCTGCGCTGTTGGCGGCCGTGGTGCTGTGGCCGCTGCGCCAGCATGGCCGTCGCAGCTTCGTGCTGGGGGTGGTGGCACTGGGCGTGGCCGGTGCCTGCCTGTATCTGCTGGTCGGCAATCCCCGCGCCGCACAGGTGCAGCCTGCGCCTTCGGTCGCCACGTTGCGTGACGGTGTAGAGGCGCTGCAGCAGGCGCTGCAGCGTGACCCGCAACGCGCCGATGGCTGGGCGCTGCTGGGTCGTTCGCAGGCCGAGCTTGGTAATGCCGCCGCCGCGGCCGACGCCTTCAACCGCGCCGCAGCACTGGCACCGGACGAACCGGGCGTGCTGGTCGAGGCCGCGCAGGCACGCGCCCAGGCCGATCCTGGCAAGCAGTTCGATGACACCGCGCTGGCATGGCTGCAGCGCGCACGTACCTTGTCGCCCGACGCCGAACGCGCAAGCTGGCTGCTTGGCATCGCCCTGCGCCAGCGGGGTCGCAATGCCGAGGCCGCCGAACTCTGGAGCACGCTGCTGCCACGCCTGGAGCCGGGTGCCGCGCAGGCGCTGCAGGCGCAGATCGCCATCGCCCGCGAGGCGGCCGGCCAGCCGTCGCACGCACCGGCCGCCGCCCCCGCGCTGCTGCAGGTACGGGTGCAGCTGCCCGCATCGTTGAAGGCGGGTGACTGGCCGGCCAGCACCCAGGTCTTCGTGCTGGCACGCGCTGTGGGCGGCCCGCCGATGCCGGTGGCTGCACGCAAGCTGCCCCTGGCCGGCTTCCCTGCAACGGTCGGCCTCGGCGACGGCGACAGCCCGATGCCTACCGCACCGTTGTCGGCACATCGCGAAGTGGAAGTACTGGCGCGCATTTCGCGCAGCGGCAGCGCCAACCGCAGCGAAGACGACCTGCAGACCGCCCCGGTCAAGGTCAGCCTGCCGCATGACGGTGTGGTTGAGCTGCAGTTCCCGTAACGTACACGCGCCGCTGCGCTCGCCGGGCATGGACCGGCGCTACCCTCGCGCACCACCGGTAGCGCCGGGCCATGCCCGGCGGATTCACGCTCAGCCCGTTGACGGAAACCAGCGTGTCGCCAGCTGTACACGCCGCCCCGCTAGAATGGCCGCATGACCGAATTCATTCCGCCTGGCACCCGCTTCCATGCCCTGCCCTCGCCCTTTCCGTGCAAACGCGGCGGTGTCCTGCACGGCGCGCACGTGGCCTACGAGACCTGGGGCGCGCTGGACGAAGAGGCCAGCAACGCGATCCTGATCGTCACCGGCCTGTCGCCGGATGCGCATGCCGCGGCCAACGAAGCCAACCCTGCGCCAGGCTGGTGGGAGGCCATGCTCGGCCCCGGCAAACCGATCGATACCGACCGCTGGTTCGTGGTCTGCGTGAACTCGCTGGGCAGCTGCAAGGGTTCCACCGGCCCGGCCTCGATCAATCCGGCCAACGGCGAGCTGTATCGCCTGGATTTCCCGGAACTGTCCATCGAAGACGGCGCACGCGCGGCGATCGACGTGGTGCGCGCACTGGGCATCGGACAACTCGCCTGCGTGATCGGCAATTCGATGGGCGGGATGACGGCGCTGGCGGTGTTGCTGCTGCACCCGGGCATCGCCCGCAGCCATATCAACATTTCCGGCAGCGCGCAGGCCCTGCCGTTCTCGATCGCCATCCGTTCGCTGCAGCGCGAAGCGATCCGCCTGGACCCGCGCTGGAACGGTGGCCACTACGACAATGAGGCATACCCGGAATCGGGCATGCGCATGGCACGCAAGCTGGGCGTGATCACCTACCGCTCGGCGCTGGAATGGGATGGCCGCTTCGGTCGCGTGCGGCTGGATTCAGACCAGACCGACGATGATCCATTCGGCCTGGAATTCCAGGTCGAGAGCTATCTGGAAGGCCATGCACGCCGGTTCGTGCGCTTCTTCGACCCCAACTGCTATCTGTACCTGAGCCGCTCGATGGACTGGTTCGATCTGGCCGAGTATGGCGATGGCGATGTGCTGGCCGGACTGGCCAGCATCCGCGTCGGCAAGGCACTGGCGATCGGCGCCAACACCGACATCCTGTTCCCTGTACAGCAGCAGCAACAGGTCGCCGATGGCCTGCGCGCTGGTGGCGCGGACGCGCGTTTCATCGGCCTGGAATCGCCCCAGGGTCATGACGCGTTCCTGGTCGACTTCGAACGTTTCGGCCCGGCCGTGCGCGGCTTCCTCGACGAACTGTAGTGGCGTGGCGGCGCAATCTCGCACTGGCCGCGTTCGGTGCGTTGATCGGCTTGACCGCAACCGGCGTGTTTCCGCTCTGGCTGGGCGCATGGTGCGTGCTGGCCAGTGCGGTGTCGTTCGGCCTGTATGGGCACGACAAGCGCGCCGCGCAGCGAAAACAGCAGAGGACGCCCGAACGCACGCTGCAGCTGCTGGCCTTTGCCGGCGGCTGGCCCGGCGCGCTGCTCGGCCAGGCGCTGTTCCGCCATAAACATCGCAAGGCGCCGTTCCAGTGGGTGTTCTGGTTGTGCGTGCTGGCCAACGTGGCCTCGATCGCGGTGATGCTGCGCGCGTTTTCGCGGTAGCTGCCCTGTAGATCCACGCCACGCGTGGAGATGCCGACCAAGGTCGGCATCTACCGAAGCGGTTCGCGGACCAGCACCCCGTCCACCAACCGGTACTGCACATCCACCACACCCGCGGGCAGGTCATCGTGGGTGATCATCAGCAGGCTGCGCCCTTCCAGCAGTGCTGGCAGGTCCTGCAGCAGCGCGCGCGCGGTATCCACGTCCAGGCCTTCGGTGGGCTCATCCACCAGCAGGATCGGCGCATTGCGCAGCAGCGCGCGGGCCAGCGCCAGGCGACGCGCCTGGCCGGCCGACATCGTTGCGCCGTTCTCGCCCACCCACGCCTGCAGGCCGCCGTTGCGCTCGGCCCATTCACCCAGCCGTACCCGTTGCAGCACCGCCCACAACGCTTCGTCGCTGGCCTCGGGATCGCCCAGCCGCAGGTTCGCGGCCACGCTGCCGGCAAACACCGGCGCGTTCTGCGGCAGCCACGCAAGGTGCCGGTGCCAGTCGGCCTGGGCGACATCGCGCAGGTCCTGGCCACCGTAGGTCAGCCGCCCCTGCTGCGGATCCCACAGGCGCAGCAGCAGGCTCGACAAGGTGGTCTTGCCGCTGCCGCTGTCGCCACGGATGGCGATGCGCTCGCCCGGTGCCAGCGTCAGCTGCAGGCCACGCAGCACCGGCCGTGCGGCGCCCGGCCACTGGAAGTGCACATCGTCCCAATGCACGGTCGCCGCCGGCGCCAGCGGCTGCGGCGACACCGGCTCCTGCACCGAAGGTGCCTGCTCGACGATGCCCTGCAGGCGCGCGGCCGCAATGCGGCCCGATTGCAGCGACTGCCAGGCCAGGCCCATGCCCGCCCACAGTTCGATCATCGCAACGGTCAGGAACACCAGCCCGGCGGCCATTTCCGGCGCGATGCGCTGTTGTTCGGCCGCATGCAGCGCCAGTGCCAGCATCGCCACCAGGCCGAGCCCGGCCAGCACACCATGCAGCGTTGATGCAGCGATCAGCCGCATGCGTCGACGACGATCGCGCGAGGCCACCTGCTTGGCCGCCACCCGCACCTTCAACTGCCAGGCATTGCCAGCGTTGAGCGCGGCCAGATCAGCCGCCCCTTCCAGCCCCTCGAATGCCGCCGTGCGCAACGCTGCGCGATGTGCGGCGCGGTCGGCCTCTTCGCTGTCATGGCCCCTCACGCCCAGCCACGGCACGCCAATGCCGATCAGCAACGCCAGTACCGCCAGCAGCACCGCTGCCGATGGCAGGATCAACGCTGCCGAGCCCACGCCCACCAACGTCAACGCGCCCAGCGCCAGCAACGGGCCGATGGCACGCACCAGCAGGCCATCGATTTCGCCGATGTCACCCAGCAGCCGCGCCAGCAGATCGCCGGTGCGGGTTGCACCCAGCCGTGCCGGGGCCAGTGGCAGCGCGCGGCGGAAGAACCATACGCGCAGGTCGCGGGCGATGCGCAGGGTGGCGTCATGCCCCACCAGCTTTTCGAAGTAGCGCGATGCGATGCGCGCCATGGTCAGGCCGCGGATGCCGGCCGACGGAGTGAAGAAATTGAAGCCCTGGCCAAGGCCCGCTGCACCGGCCAGCGCTGCAGCAGTGAGGAAGCCACCAGACAGGCCCAGCAGGGCGGTGCCGGCCAGCATCGTGGTCCACAGCAGCAGCACTGCCAGCAGCAGGCGCGGGCGATGACGCAGGAATACCGTGCGCAGCGAATCGGCAGAGCGGCTCATGCGCGTACCGCCTGCGCCGGCTCAACCAGGCGCCCTTCGGGCAACAGCAGGCAGCGGTCGGCCCAGGCGATCACCGCCGGGCTGTGGGTGGCCACCACCACGCTGCGTCCGCGCGCATAGGCGGCCAGGCTGCGCAGCAGCGCTGCTTCGGTTTCGGCATCGAGAAACGCGGTCGGCTCGTCCAGCAGCAGCACCTGCGGATCGCGCAGCAGCAGGCGCGCCAGGCCGATGCGACGTGCCTCGCCACCGGACAGGCCAAAGCCGCGCTCGCCGATCAGCGTATCCAGCCCCTGCGGCAGGCGCTGTGCGAACTGCAGCACCTGGGCGGCTTCGGCAACGGCGCGCAGGCGCGCGTCGCTGGCACCGGGATCGGCCAGGCGCAGGTTCTCGGCGATGGTGCCGTGGAACAGATAGGGACGCTGGCTGGCATAGGCCACCTGCAGCCCCGGCCGCAGCTGCACCCGGCCCGCACGCGGCGGCAGCCAACCGGCCAGCGCTTCCAGCAACGTGCTCTTGCCGCTGCCACTGGGGCCGACCAGGGCCAGACGCTGGCCCGGTTCCAGCTGCAGGTCCAGGTTCTGCAGCACATCGTGCGCAGCGCCCAACGGACGCAATACCAGACCGTGCGCCTGCAGTGGCGGCAACGCGGCCTCGGCAGGCTCCGGCGTCAGCGGCACAGTGCCGTCGATTGTGCTGGCCTCCTCTTCCGGCAGCGCCTGCAGCAGGCGCTCCACCTCGGCGGCGGCGGCCAGTGCATTGGCGCGGTCGTGATAGTGCGCGGCCAGGCGCCGCAACGGTGCGTAGAACTCCGGTGCCAGCAGCAGGCAGAACAGGCCCGCCCCCAGCGTCGGCACGGTCGCATGCAGCGACATCAGGCCCAGATAGCTCAGGCCCAGATACAAGGCGACCATCGCCACGCTGACCGAGGCAAAGAATTCCAGCACGGTGGACGACAGGAAGGCGATGCGCAGCACCTTCATCGTGCGCACGCGCACACCTTCTGCCGCGGCCTCGATGCCGGCCAGTTCGGCTTCCCCACGGCCATACAGGCGCAGCAGGCCCAGGCCCTTGATGCGATCGGCGAAGTGCCCGCTCATCCGCGCCAGCTCGCCCAGCTGCGCGCGCCCGGCGGCTTCGGCGCCCCAGCCCACCAGCATCATGAAAAACGGCACCAGCGGTGCAGTGAACAGCAGGATCAGTGCAACCACCCAATCGACCCAGGCCACAGCTGCCAGGATCAACAGCGGCACCACCACCACTTCGGTGCGCACCGGCAGGAAACCACTGTAGTAGTTCTCGATCGCATCGCCGTGATGCAGCATCAACTCGCCCAGTTCACCGGTACGGCGCTGCCGCAGCCACAATGGGCCGTGCCCGAGCAGACGCGCGAAGACACGCTCGCGCAGGGACAGGCGTGCGGCATCGGCAACGTCACCGGCCGCGGCCTGGGTGGCACTGCCCAGCAGGGTGCGCACGACAAGGATCACCGCCAACGCGGCCAGCACCGGCAGGCCCTGGGCCAGCGGCACGCGCTCGACCAGCACCTGCTGCACCAGCCAGGCGATGGCGGCAGCTTGAGCGATCAACAGCGCACCGGACACGCTGATGCACAGCGACGCCAGCCGCTGCCGCCCCTTCGCGGCACGGGCCAGATCGGCCAGCCAGGCGGTACGTACACGCCGCAGGCGGGTCGATTCTTCATCCCGATCAGGGGCGTCAGCGGTCGGTTCGGCAGCGCTCAAGGCTCTTCACAGGCAGCAGGGGGATGGACGGCATTGTAGGCGCAGGCAACAGCCTTCCCCTGCGGCCGGCGGTCGCAGTCTTCATCGGGTTGGCATACGATCCTCCTGAATACCTGTTCATACATTGATCTGGATCAAGGCTGTTTGAAGTAGTCGGTCACATTATTCACCCCGTAGACCACCCTTCCCGCCACCTGCAACGGCACTATCCAACGAGGTAGCCAGGCCATGATTGATCAGACAGTCGTAGAACTGTCGCGGCTGCAATTCGCTCTGACCGCGATGTACCACTTCCTATTCGTACCGCTCACGCTTGGCCTGTCCTTCATGGTGGCCATCATGGAAAGCGTGTACGTCATGACCCGCAAGCAGGTCTGGCGGCAGATGACCCTGTTCTGGGGCACCCTGTTCGGCATCAACTTCGCCATCGGCGTGGCCACCGGCCTGGTGATGGAGTTCCAGTTCGGCATGAACTGGTCGTACTACAGCCACTACGTGGGTGACATCTTCGGTGCGCCGCTGGCCATCGAAGGCCTGATGGCGTTCTTCCTGGAAGCGACCTTCATCGGCCTTTTCTTCTTCGGCTGGAAGCGCCTGAGCCCGGTCAAGCACCTCACCGTGACCTGGCTGATGGCGCTGGGCACCAACCTGTCGGCGGTGTGGATCCTGATCGCCAACGGCTGGATGCAGAACCCGACCGGTGCGGTGTTCAACCCGGAAACCATGCGCATGGAAGTGGTCGACTTCGCCGCGGTGCTGCTGAACCCGGTGGCGCAGGCCAAGTTCGTGCACACCGTCAGTGCCGGTTACGTGACCGGTGCGATCTTCGTGATGTCCATCAGCGCCCTGTACCTGCTGCGCAACAAGCACAGGGACATGGCCCGCCGTTCGTTCGCGGTCGCCGCAGCCTTCGGCCTGCTGTCCTCGCTGTCGGTGGTGGTGCTGGGTGACGAGAGCGGCTATGCCGCCAGCGAGCACCAGAAGATGAAGCTGGCGGCGATCGAAGCGATGTGGGAGACCGAGCGCGCGCCGGCCGACTTCACCGCCTTCGGCATTCCCAACCAGGACACCCACACCAACGACTACGCGATCAAGATCCCATACCTGATGGGCCTGATCGCCACCCGTTCGCTGGACCAGCCGATTCCGGGCATCCTGGAGCTGGTGGAGCGTGCCGAGCACCGCATCCGCGGTGGCCAGATCGCCTATGGCGCACTGGAACGGGTGAAGAAGGACAAGACCGATCTTGCAGCGCGTGAAATGTTCGATCGCCATTGGCAGGACCTCGGCCATGGCCTGCTGCTGAAGCGTTACCGCGAGGACATCCTCAACGCGACGCCAGAGGAAATCTCCAAGGCCGCGATGGATACCGTACCGCGCGTGGCGCCGCTGTTCTGGACCTTCCGCATCATGGCCGGGCTGGGCTTCTACCTGATCGCCTTCTTCGCGCTGGCCTTCTACTTCTCGTGCCGCAACAACTTCCAGGACAAGCGCTGGTTCCTGAAGCTGGCCGTGTGGAGCCTGCCGGCGCCGTGGATCGCGATCGAATGCGGTTGGTTCGTGGCCGAGTACGGCCGCCAGCCGTGGGCGGTGGATGGCGTGCTGCCCACTTTCTACGCGGCATCGGGCCTGGCACTGCATGAAATCCTGACCACGCTGGCGGTGTTCACCAGCCTGTACACGGTGCTGCTGATCATCGAAATCAAGCTGATGCTGAAGGCGGTCCGCAAGGGCCCGGACGACATCCTGCCGACGCTGCAGGCCGACATCCGCCCTGTTTCCCCCAATGCCGTTGCCCCCGGCCAGGCCTGAGGCAGGAGAATCCAGATGGAATTCATTGCACTTGATTACACCACGCTCCGCGTGATCTGGTGGCTGCTGCTCGGCATCCTGCTGGTCGGCTGGGCCGTCATGGATGGTTTCGACCTTGGCGTCGGCACGCTGCTGCCGTTCGTGGCAAAGACCGATGAAGAACGCCGGCTGGTGATCAACACCGTCGGCCCGGTCTGGGAAGGCAACCAGGTCTGGTTGGTGCTGGGTGGCGGCGCGATCTTCGCCGCATGGCCGCCGCTGTATGCGGTCAGCTTCTCCGGCTTCTACCTGGCGGTGTTTGCGATGCTGTTCGGGCTGATCCTGCGCCCGGTCGGCTTCAAGTACCGCAGCAAGTTGCCGTCCAAGCGCTGGCGCGACAACTGGGACCGCGTGCTGTTCGTCGGTGGCCTGCTGCCGGGCCTGATTGCCGGCGTCGCCGTGGGCAACGTACTGCTGGGTGTGCCGTTCCACTTCGATGACACCCTGCGCGTGACCTACACCGGTTCGTTCTTCGGCCTGCTGACACCGTTCGCGCTCATCGCCGGCCTGATCAGCGTGGCCATGCTGGTGTCGCACGGTGCGGCCATGCTGGTGCTGAAGACCGACGGCCCGGTGGCCGAACGTGCGGCGCGCTATGGCAGCATCGCCGCCATCATCAGCTTCGTGCTGTTCGCCGCTGCCGGCGCCTGGGTGGCCTTCGGCCTGCCGGGCTACCAGATCACTTCGCAGGTGGTGACCGACGGGCCGACCAATCCGCTGCTGAAGACCGCCGAACTGGGGTCCGCCGCAGGTGGCTGGCTGCGCAACTACAGCAGCATGCCGGCAACGCTGGTGTTCCCGGTGCTGGGCCTGCTGGGTGCGCTTGCCAGCGCGGTGCTGCTTCGCGCGCGTCGTGGCGGCCTGGCCTTCATCGCCTCGGGCGCGTCCATTGCCGGCATCATCCTCACCGTCGGCTTTGCGATCTTCCCGTTCCTGCTGCCGTCCTCCAGCCAGCCCACCTCCAGCCTGACCGTCTGGGACAGTTCGTCCAGCCACCTCACGCTGTGGGTCATGCTGCTGGCCACGGCCATCTTCCTGCCGATCATCCTCGCCTACACCACCTGGGTGTACCGCGTGCTGAAGGGCAAGACGACGGTCGAGGACATGGACGACAACCCCAACGCGTACTGATTGCCCGTGTGCCGGCCCAGGGTCGGCACACCCCTCGCACACAGGAGATTGACCATGTGGTATTTCGCTTGGATTCTCGGCGCCGGCCTGGCTTCGGTCGTGGCCATCCTCAACGGGATGTGGTTCGAAGCGCGCGAAAGCGCCCGCGCCGACAAGGAAGTGCGTTGAAACTGTAAAAAAGGGTTGCCGATACGGCCTTCACACCGTATTCTTGGCGGCTCCTTCGGGGTGTAGCTCAGTCTGGTAGAGCGCTACGTTCGGGACGTAGAGGTCGCAGGTTCGAATCCTGTCTCCCCGACCACTTCGGTGGTCGCATTGAAGCCTGGTGAAGTCTTCCAGGCTTTTTTGTTCCCGCAGGAGTCGCTGCCACGGCAGCGAAGCAGAACGGTCTTCCCCCTTGCCGCCACCGGGGGAAATGGCTAGAATAGGCGGCTCCCTTCGGGGTGTAGCTCAGTCTGGTAGAGCGCTACGTTCGGGACGTAGAGGTCGCAGGTTCGAATCCTGTCTCCCCGACCACTCCGGTGGTCACCAAGAAGCCTGGAAGACATCAGTGTCCTCCGGGTTTTTTTGTACCTGGAATCCGGGACACCCGGCTACGCCGCCATCAGCAGATGCCGCCGGGGACCTGACCCGGCCCGGCCACGTACAATGGCCGCCACTCCCCCACCTGCCACACCGGCCGCGCCCGGTGCGGGCGCTGCACGTCATTCTGCATGGCGTGCGCCACCTGCAAGGAACACCGCATGACCTCGCCCACCTCCCCTTCGCCATCACTGCTGCACGGGCGCGTGCTGGCGTTCGCCGCGATCCTGCTGGCGGCGGTCAACCTGCGTACCGCCGTCACCTCCATCACCCCGTTGCTGGACGTGCTGGGCCAGCAGTTCGGCTTCGGCACCACCATGACCGGCGTACTGGGCATGCTGCCGACCGCGTCGTTCGCTCTGTTCGGCGTCGCCACCCCGGCGCTGGCACGACGCCTGGGCCTTGAGCGCACCACCCTGCTGGCGATGCTGATGGCTGCCGCCGGCCTGCTGCTGCGCTCCAGCGCCGGCAATGTCGGCACCCTGCTGCTGGGCTCGGTGATCGCACTGGCGGGCATGGGCATCGGCAACGTGGTGGTGCCGCCGTTGGTGAAGCGCTACTTCGCCAACAAGGTCGGCACCATGAGCACGCTGTACATCAGCGTGCTGCAGCTGGGCACGATGATGCCGGCGCTGTTGGCGGTGCCGGTGGCCAACGCCGCAGGCTGGCGGGTGTCGCTGGGCATGTGGGCGCTGCTGGCGTTGGCTGCGACCCTGCCATGGATGCTGCTGGCACGCAGTGCGCCCAGGCCGGTACTGGACAGCAACGACCCCACCGCGCAGCCGCACGGCAAGGTCTGGCGTACGTCGTTGGGCTGGAGCATGACGCTGATGTTCGGCATGACCTCGCTGATGACCTATTCGATGTTCACCTGGCTGCCGCGCATCGTGGTCGAAGCCGGCGCCACGCCCGCTTTCGGCGGGGTGATGGTCGCGGTGTTTTCGGCACTGGGCCTGCTGCCATCGCTGGTGATCCCATCGCTGGCGGTGCGCCTGCAGAATCCCTTCCCGCTGGTGCTGATCGGCTTCTCCGCCTTCGTCATCGCCTTCGCCGGCCTGCTGTTCGCCCCGATGAAGGCGCCGTTGCTGTGGGCCTGCCTGCTGGGCGTCGGGCCGTCCACGTTCCCGCTGGCGCTGACCCTGATCAATCTGCGCACGCGCACCCCCACCGGTTCGGCGGCCCTGTCCGGCTTCATGCAGGGCGTGGGCTACAGCTTCAGCTGCCTGGGCCCGTTCCTGGTCGGCTGGCTGCATACCGTCAGCGAGGGCTGGACCCTGCCCTTCGCCTTCCTGTTCGGCTGCGCGCTGCTGATGCTGTGCGCCTCGTGGGTGGCCTGCAAGCCGCGCAAGCTGGAAGACCTGTGGTGACCGGACCGGCAGGCTGACGCCCGCCGCCGTGAAGCCGGACCCACACACCCCACTACCGCGATCTACACACCGCCACCGCGGCGGGTGACGTAGCGTGTCCAAAGCTGACCCGTTTCGTGTCCAGAACCGGCCCTGCCAGCGTGGTACGCCCCCACAGGGCGGCCCCGGGCTGCCCCGCGCCGTTCCACAGTGGACAGCAGAAAAGTGTATGCGCGACAACGCGTTGCGACAGGGCTGGCCGGTCATCCAAGGACTCTCCGTCAACAAGGTACGGATAGGAAGTAGGCGCTTTGGCAGAGCGTCAGCTATAGTTGGCATGTGATGTGCGTCACACTTTTGAGCACATCGTTCAGCAATGGATGCTTAGGGGGTCTCATGGTTGTTCATCGTCCGCTGGCGCTGTGCGTCGGCCTGGCCTGCGCCACTCTGGCGTGCTGGGCCCACGCGGCCTCGCCGCCCACCGTCATCACGCGCGCCGACCGGCTCGCCGAGATCGGGCACTACCGTGACCAGGCACGCTGGGTCGATGCACTGGCAGCGATCGAGCGGGCGCAGCTGCGCGAGCCCAACGACGACCTGCTGTACAAGCTGCAGGTCCTGACCCTGGGCGACATCGGCAACGCCCATCGCGCCTGGCGGCTTTACCAGGCCCGGCCCAACCTGTTCGACCAGGACCAGAAAGCGCGGCTGGAGGCCAACTACGTGGCCAAGCTGGTCAACTGGAGCCTGGCCTACGGGGAAAGCGAAGACACCCGGCTTGTCGAGGCCGAGGCTTCGCTGGCGGAAATGGAGCAGTACGTCGAGCGCGATGGCACCGCGCAGGCGCAGGCGCCGCTGCGTATCCGCATGGACCGGCTGATCCTGCTCAACCGCCTGGCCCGCCACGCGCAGGTGCGCGACGAGGCGCGGGCGCTGCAGCGCGAAGGCCATGCCCTGCCCGATTACGTGCTGCCAGCCGTAGGCGACTCGCTGATGGCCACCCAGAACCCGGAGGAGGCCATTCCCTTGCTGGAGGCCGCCGCAAAGAACGATCCCTCACGCTTCGAGACACGCTCGGAGCTGGCCTATGCCTATCTGGAAACCGAGCAGGCGGAGAAGGCGGTGGGCTACCTGCAGGCCTGGCAGAAGGACGAACCGGCCTGGCGCTGGGGCGGCGGCAAGACCCCCTTCCAGAACTGGGCGCGTTACGAGGCCGACCTGAACCTGGGGATGGTGCGGGCCTACAGCGGCGACCTGCCCACGGCCCAGCGCGAACTGGAAGCCCTGGTCGAGGTCGGCCCGGGCAATGGCAGCCTGCAGACTTCACTGGGCAGCGTCTACCAGATGCGCGGCTGGCCACGGCGGGCGCTTGAGCGCCACCAGATGGCCTATACCCTGGACCCGCGTGACATCGCGCCGCGCCTGGGCATGTACGAATCCTACGTGCAGCTGCAACGCGACGACCTGGCGCGGCCGCTGCATGACGACCTGCTGGCACGCTATCCAAGCCAGCCGGCGGTGCAACGCATGGACCGTGACTGGCGCGCCCATCGCGGCTGGCAGCTGCTGGCCAAGGTCGAGGGTGGCCGCAGTTCCGGCGGTGGCGGCACCTCTCCGCTGGGCAACGACGACCTGCACTACGGCGTGGAAGTGGCCTCGCCGGTTCTCAACGACCGCTGGCGCCTGTTTGCCTTCGCCGACCGCCGTTCGGTCAGCTTCCAGGACCAGGACATCGACCCGCTGTGGATCGGTGCCGGCGTGCGCTACCGCTTCGACCGCTTCGATGCCGAGGCGGCGGTGATGCGCCCCAACGACAGCATCGGCGACACCGGCCTGCGCGGCGGCTTCGGCTGGCAGTTCAATGATCGCTGGCATGCCGGCGTGACCGCTGCCCGCAATGATCCGGAAGCCTCGATGCAGGCACGCGTGGCCGGCATCACCGCCGACAGCGTTGCGGTTGCAGTGGACTACACGCGCAACGAGCGCACCCACTGGAGCTTCGGTGGCAGCCAGTTCCGTTACGACGATGGCAACCGCCGCGATACGCTGAACAGTGCGATCGAACAACGGCTGTTGACCCGCCCGCGCCTGTTGATCGATGGCCTGGGCAGCGTCTACACCAGCCGTGGCAGCCGCGACGATGCGCCCTACTTCAACCCCTCGCGGGATCGCTCGGTGGAAGTGGGCCTGCGCATCGACCAACAGCTGTGGCGCCATTACGAGCGCCACTTCCGCCATCGCCTGACAGTGTCGGTGGGCAACTACTGGCAGGAAGGTTTTGGCAGTTCAATCATTCCAACCGTGGCCTATCGCCACGAATGGCAGTTCGATCAAGGGCGGATCCTCGAGTACGGCGTGAGTTGGTCGCGGCCGGTCTACGACGGCCAACGTGAACGACATATCGGCTTCGATGCCGCGCTGCGCTGGGGAGAATGAGATGGAACGGATGCTTCGCAACCTGACGACCGTACTGCTGCTGGCGCTGCTGGCCCTCGCCCTGCCTGCCGCAGCCCAGCGCGCCAGCTCGGCCGCGGAACTGGACGCGGCCGACAACGGCCTGCTGGTCCTCAGCTACCACGACGTGCGCGATGATGTGCTGGAAAAATCCGACGGCGATGCCTACGCGGTCAGCACGCAGAACTTCGCCGCGCACCTGGACTGGCTGTCCGCCCATGGCTATCACCCGGTGTCGCTGTCACAGCTGATCAAGGCCTCGCGCGGTGAAGCAACGCTGCCGCCGCGGCCGGTGCTGCTGACCTTCGACGACGGCCTGCGCAGCGTGTACAGCCGCGTCTATCCGCTGCTGCGCGCGTACAACTATCCGGCGCTGGTGGCGGTGATCACCGACTACGTGGACATGGCACCGGGCCGCACCATCGACTACGGCTACCGTCCCTTCGGCCATGACGACTTCCTGACCTGGGACCAGCTGCGCGAGATGCAGGCCAGCGGCCTGATCGAACTGGCCAGCCATACCGACAACCTGCACCACGGCGTGCAGTCCAACCCGCAGGGCAACCAGACCCCGGCGGTGATCACCCGCATCTACGACCCCAAGGCGCAGCGCTATGAAAGCGCGCAGGAGTACGAGAAGCGCCTGCGCGACGATCTCGGCCGCAGCGTGCAGCGCATCGAGAAGGAACTGGGTGTACGCCCGAAAGCGATCGTCTGGCCGTATGCCGCCTACAACCAGTTGAGCAACGACATCGCCGAGCAGCTGGGCATGCCGGTGTCCTTCGACCTGGAAGGTCGCAGCACGCCGGTGACGGCCGACCTGCATGGCCTGGCACGCCTGCTGGTGACCAGCAATCCGAACATCACCTCGCTGGCCTTCGAGCTGCGCCGCAACGTCAATCTGGACGGCACCCGTGCACTGCAGATCGATATGGACTCGGTCTACGACAGTGACCCTGCACAGCAGGCGCGCAACCTGGATGCGCTGATCGAGCGGGTGAAGCGGATCGGCCCGACCCATGTCTACCTGCAGGCCTTCGCCGATCCGGACGGCAACAACACCGCCGATGCCCTGTACTTCCCGAACCGCCACCTGCCGATGCGCGCGGACCTGTTCAACCGCGTCGCCTGGCAGCTGAAAACCCGTGCCGGGGTGAAGGTGTATGCGTGGTTGCCGGTGCTGGGCTATGAACTGCCCGACGCCGCGCAGCGTGCGGCGCTGGGCATCCAGAGCCCGGAACGCGATGGCATGTACCGCCTGGATTTCACCAAGCCGCAGGCACGGCAGATCATCAAGGACATCTACGAAGACCTGGCGATCAATTCGTATTTCGAAGGCCTGCTGTTCCACGATGACGGCTACGTGCGCGATACCGAACTGGCCCAGCTGCCGCAGGAAGGCAGCGACGGCGGCCGCACCCAGGCGCTGATTGATTTCACCCTGGAACTGCGTGACAGCGCACAACGCTGGCGCCCCAAGCTGGGCACCGTGCGCAACCTGTACGCGCAGCCGGTGCTGGAGCCGCAGAGCGCGGCGTGGTTCGCCCAGCGCCTGGACCTGTTCAACAAGGCCTACGACCGCACCGCGCTGATGGCGATGCCATGGATGGAAGGCAGCCGCCGCCCGCAGCGTTGGCTGGACAAGCTGGTGGTGGCCGTGCGTGCGCACGACCCCGAGCTGAAGCACACGATGTTCGAGCTGCAGACCGTGGACTGGCGCACGCAGCGGCCGATCAGCGGCGAACAGCTGCGCGCGCAGATCCGCCGCCTGCAGGCACAGGGCGTGCGCCATTTCGCGTGGTACCCGGACGATTTCATCGCCGACAAGCCGTCGACCCAGGATGCACGCGCGGCGATGTCCGCGCGCAACTTCCCGTACCCGGAGAAGTGACGTGGACATGAATCCGTGGCTCAACGCCATGTTCCAGTTCGCCTTCTTCTACCCCATGGTGATGGCGTTCTTCTGGATGTCCGGGGGCCTGTACTACTTCTTCCGCCGTGAGCGGAAGTCGCGGCCGCGCAACGACCCACCACCGATGGCGGAGTATCCGTTCGCCAGCCTGCTGATCCCGTGCCACAACGAATCGGCGAACCTGGACGACACCCTCGGCGCGGCATTGGCCCAGCGCTATCCGGACTTTGAGGTGATCGCCATCAACGATGGCAGCACCGACGACACCGGCACCCGCCTGGACGCGCTTGCAGCGCTTCATCCGCGCCTGCGCGTGGTCCACCTGGACCGCAACCTGGGCAAGGCCAACGCGTTGCGCATGGGCGCGCTGGCCGCGAGATCGGAGTACCTGGTGTGCATCGATGGTGATGCCATGCTGGAAGAGTTCGCCATGCACTGGATGGTCTGGCACCTGACCAGCGGCCCACGCGTGGGTGCGGTGACCGGCAACCCGCGCATCCGCAACCGCTCCACCCTGCTCGGCCGCCTGCAGGTGGCGGAGTTCTCCTCGATCATCGGCATGATCAAGCGCGCCCAACGCGTGTACGGCCGCATCTTCACCGTGTCCGGCGTCATTGCCGCGTTCCGTCGCACCGCCCTGCATCGCATCGGCTACTGGGCCGATGACATGGTCACCGAGGACATCGACATCAGCTGGCGGCTGCAGCTGGATCATTGGGACATCCGTTACGAGCCCAATGCGCTGTGCTTCATCCTGATGCCGGAAACGCTGAAGGGCCTGTGGCGGCAGCGACTGCGCTGGGCACAGGGCGGCGTGGAAGTCCTGCTGCGCCACGGCTCCTCGTTGTTCAGCTGGCGCAAGCGGCGGATGTGGGGCGTGCTGCTGGAATACATCCTCAGCGTGCTGTGGGCCTACACCATGCTGGTGATCATCCTGCTGTGGGCAGTGGGCAAGTTCATCCCGATGCCGCCGTCGCTGTACATCGACACGTTGCTGCCGCAATGGCATGGCGTGATCCTGGCCCTGGTCTGCCTGCTGCAGTTCGCCAGCAGCCTGATCATCGACAGGCGTTACGAAACGCATATCGGCCGCAACTATTTCTGGGTCATCTGGTACCCGATGGCGTACTGGTTGATCAGCCTGTTCACCACGCTGGTGGCGCTGCCGAAGACCCTTCTCCGGCGGCGTGGCAAGCGAGCCACCTGGGTCAGCCCAGACAGAGGTATCCGATGAACGCACATCGCCAGACGACTGCCAGGACGCCGTCCAACCGCTTCGACTCGCGCCTGATCCAGAAACCGCGCAAGCAGCCCCGCCTGCAGCGCACTGCCTGGGGCTTTGTGACCCTGGCATTCTGGGGGTTCTACTTCTACCTGTGGGCACCGCTGGTCACGCTGGTGTCCTGGTTGCTCGGTGGGCAGCTGGCGTGGCTGCAGCTGTACGAGCGCAAGCAGCACCTGGACCCGTTCGTGATCATCGCCCTGCCGGTGATCCTGGCGTGCTGTGCGCTGCTGCTGATCGCCTGGGCCGAGTACAACCGCTACCGCTTCTCCGGCAAGGAACGGCGCGGCCCGCACGAGGACGCAAGTCGTGCGGAGATCGCCCATTCGCTGGGTGCCAGCGATCAGCTTGCCGAACAGATGTTCGGTGCCAAGGCCATCACCCTGCACATGGATGAGCATGCACGGCCGCTGGGCATGACCGCGCAGCTGTTGAGGTAACGGGGGTTCGGCCGGGCGGCGCCCGGCACCCGCAGAGGCCGAAGCAACAGCAACAGCTGGCAGTCAGTGGGATGGCGGGGCGGTATGGGCAGGCAGGACACGCCGTAAACCCATCCATGGGGGCTCGATGGCGCCATCCATGGCGCCAACGGTCCTGCCTACCCACACCGCCCCACCTCTGACAGATTTCCGCAATCTGGTAGATCCACGCCATGCGTGGATGAATCTCCATCGAAATCGAATAGTCGACAATTCATCAAAGAGCATCCACGCATGGCGTGGATCTACGTGTCGACCAGGGTCGACACCCACCAAGAGCAAGTCATGCCATCCCGACAGATTGCGGAGATCTGTCGAAGGCGGGGTGGGTCCGGTTGCGGGGGTGTGAGCGCCATGGATGGCGCGGCCAAGCCCCCATGGACGGGTTCACGGCGTCCCCCGCAACCGGACCCACCCCGCCATCCCGCAGGAACCCCGCTGTTGCTTCGGCTGTTGCCGTTGCTGTTGCTTCGGCTGTTGCCGTTGCTGTTGCTTCGGCTGTTGCCGTGGCCTCTGCGGGTGCCGGGCGCAGCCCGGCTGTGACCCTACCTTCGGACCTGGCCTTCGCCGCGCACCACGAACCGTTCGACTGTCAGCGCTTCCAGCCCCATCGGGCCATAGGCGTGCAGGCGCGTGGTGGAGATGCCGATCTCGCTGCCGAGGCCAAGCTGGCCACCATCGGAAAAACGCGAAGACGCGTTGACCATCACCACCGCCGAGCGCAATGCGCTGACGAAACGCTCGGCACTGGCTACGTCTTCAGTGGCGATCACTTCGGTGTGGTCGGAGGTATAGGTACGGATGTGCGCGATCGCTGCATCAAGATCGTCGACCACGCGGACCGCCAGTACCAGATCAAGGAATTCGGCGGCATAGTCGTCTTCGCTGGCCGCGGTGCTTCCCGGCAGCAATGGCTGCGCGCGCTCGTCTGCGCGCAGCTGCACGCCACGTTCGGCCAGCGCCTGTGCAGCACGCGGCAGGAACGCTGCGGCAATGTCCCGGTGCACCAGCAGGGTTTCCAGTGAATTGCACGCGGACGGGCGACTGCACTTGCCGTCCACCAGCAGATCGACTGACTTGTCGAGATCGGCACTGGCATCGACGAACAGGTGGCAAACGCCCTTGTAGTGCTTGATCACCGGGACCCGTGCGTGCTCGGCGACGAAGCGGATCAGGCCTTCGCCACCGCGCGGGATGGCCAGGTCGATCAGTTCGTGCAGCTGCAGCAGTTCCAGCATTGCTTCGCGACGCAGGTCGGTCAGCACCGTCACAGCGGCAGGGGGCACGCCGTTGGCCTTCAATGCCCCCGCCAACGCCTGGGCGATGGCGGTATTGGAATGGATCGCCTCCGAGCCGCCACGCAGGATCACGCCGTTGCCCGCCTTCAGGCACAGCGCGGCGGCTTCGGCGGTCACGTTCGGGCGTGCTTCGTAGATCATCGCGATCACTCCCAGCGGCACGCGCACTTTCTGGACGCGGATGCCGTTCGGGCGCACGTCATCGCGGGTCACCTGCCCGACCGGGTCCGGCAGGCCGGCCACCTCGCGCACGGCGTCGGCCATCGCCAGCAGGCGCGCCGGATCCAGTGCCAGGCGGTCGAGCATCGCGCTGCCCACACCTTTGTCGCGGGCGGCGGCCAGGTCGCGTGCATTGCCTGCAAGAATCTGTCCGGCATTGACCTCCAGCGCCTGCGCCATCGCCTGCAGCAGTGCCCTGCGCGCATCGCTGTCCAGGCCGGCAACCACCTGGGCCGCGTCGCGGCAGGCACGGGCCTGCGATTCGATTTCACTCATCGGCATATCCTGCAGTGGGTTCATGGCAGCACCAGATCGTCGCGATGGACGACGGTACCGCCGTAGTTGTAGCCGAGCACGGTCTGGATGTCGCGGGTGTGGCGGCCGGCAATGCGGCGCACGTCATCTGCGGCGTACTGGCTCACACCACGGGCCACGCACACCCGGCCGGCGTCGGTGTTCCAGCATACCTGCACCATGTCACCGCGCCGGAACGCGCCGTCGGCACCGGTGATGCCACCGGGCAACAGCGATGCCCCCTTCTCGCGCATCGCCTGGGCGGCGCCGGCATCGATCAGGATCGCGCCTTCGGCGAGCGGAGCGTGGCGCAGCCAGTGCTTGCGGGCCGCCTCACGGCTGCGTGCTGCATGGATACGGGTGCCGAACAGGCGATCCTGCGCCAGCGCGCGCACCACCTCGCCACTGCGGCCGTTGAACAGGTAGGTTTCGATGCCAACACGGCCGGCCTTGGCTGCGGCCTCCAGCTTGGTGCGCATGCCGCCGGTACCGGCGACCGAACCGGCGCCGCCAGCCATCGCCAGCACGGCATCGTTCAACTCGGCCACTTCATGCAGTGGCCGGGCATCGGCATGCGTGCGCGGATCGGCACTGTAGAGACCGTCGATGTCGGTGGCGATGAACAGCGCATCGGCATCGACCAGCGCTGCCACCGTCGCGGCCAGGTTGTCGTTATCACCGAGCTTGAGCTCATCCACCGAAACGGTGTCGTTCTCGTTGACCACCGGCAGCGCGCCCAGCCGCAGCAGCTCGTTGAGGGTTGCCCGCGCATTGAGATAGCGGCGGCGGTTGCGCAGATCGTCATGGGTCAGCAGCACCTGCGCCACCGGGCGCTCGAAGAAGCGCTGCCACAGACCGATCAGCTGCGCCTGGCCCAGGGCCGCCAACGCCTGCCGCGCCGCCATCGCAGCACCGGGTTCATCGGCCCGGGGCAGGATCGCGCGGCCGGCAGCGACCGCGCCGGAGGAAACGATGACGACCTCGCGCCCGGCCAGCACGTTGGCCGAAACGAACTGGGCCAGGCCCAGCGCGTGGCGCGGCGACAGGCCACCACCGTCGGCGGCCAGCAGGCTGCTGCCAACCTTGAGCACGGCGCGCCGCCACGACGGCAGCGCTTGTTCGGGGAACGGCGATGCAACGTGGGCGGCGTGGACAGTCATCAGGGGCGCCTCAGCGGGTATTCCATTCATGGACGCTCAGCGCCGATGCCTGCATCGTCACCAGCGGATCGGTGGCGACGATGGCCTGCGCCTGCGCGAGGCTGTCGAGGTTGCACAGCACATAGGCGCCACCGCTGCCGTCGGCAAAGCCGCCGGTCAGCTGCAGCCGGCCCTCGGCCTGCAACGCATCGAGGAAGTCGCGGTGCGGCTGCACCACGGCGTCGGTGAAGCCCGGCAGGCGCATCGCCAGCACCAGGTAGACGGTGCCGGCCATCAGGACAGCGCCTGCCAGCGCGCGCGCAGTTCATCCAGGCGCAGGTCCGACGCCGAACCCGGCGATACGCGCGCCGCCAGGCTGCCTTCCGGCGTGCGCCCCTGCCCGGCACTGTCGGCACCGGCAGCAGCAGCCTTGTAGGCCTCGCGGAACGGTACGCCCGCTACCGCAGCTTCCACCGCGACATCGGTGGCATACATCCCCGAATCGATCGCTGCACGCAGCTTGTCATCGCGCCATTCCAGGTTGGCCAGCAGCGCCGGCAGCAGTTCAAGCGCGGCCAGGCCGCGCCCGAAGCCGTGGAAGATGGCGCCCTTGGACGACTGCAGGTCGCGGTGGTAGCCCGACGGCAGCGACAGCAGCTGCTCGATTTCGGTGCGTGCAGCGGCGACGCTGGCATGGGTCGCCCGCATCAGCTCGATCACGTCCGGATTGCGCTTGTTGGGCATGATCGAACTGCCGGTGGTGTACTGCGCCGGCAACGCGACGAAACCGAATTCGGCGCTGGTGAACAGCGACAGGTCCCAGGCAATGCGGCGCAGGTCCAGGGTCGCGCCGCCCAGCGCTTCCAGCGCAGCCAGTTCGAACTTGCCACGCGACAGCTGCGCGTAGATCGGCGAAATCTGCATGCGCGAAAAGCCGAGCGCGGCGGTGGTGTGCTCGCGATCCAGCGGCAGGTTCACGCCGTAACCGGCGGCGGTGCCAAGCGGATTGGCATCGACCAGTGCATGGGTATCGCGGGCACGCACGGCGTTGTCGATGAAGGCTTCGGCCCAACCGGCCCACCACATGCCGGCCGAGGACACCACGGCACGCTGGATGTGCGTGTAACCGGGAATCGGCAGATGCTGCTCGGCCTGCGCACGGTCAAGTGCCACCTTTGCCACTTCGGCGCTGACCTGCGCCACGCGCTGCAGCTTTTCCTTCAACCACAACCGGGTGGCGACCAGGATCTGGTCGTTGCGGCTGCGGCCGGTGTGGATCTTGCGGCCGGCATCACCCAGGCGTTCGGTCAACCGTGCCTCGATCGCCGAATGGCCATCCTCATACTGCGTATCCAGTACGAAGCGGCCTTCGCGGAAGTCCTGTGCCAGCACCTCAAGTTCACGCAGCAACCCGGCCAGTTCGTCGGCGCTGAGGATGCCGATGTGCTGCAGGCCCTGCGCATGCGCGGCGCTGGCAGCAATGTCATGCAGGAAGAACTCGCGATCGAGGATCACGTCGTCGCCGGCGAGGAAGGTCTGGATCTGGGCATCGACAGCGACGCCTGGCTTCTGCCAAAGAAGGTCTGCCATGGGGAGCTCCTGTACGGTTTCAGTGCGGGATCGACGTCAGTTCGTCGATGCCCAGCGCAAGATTGAGGTTCTGCATGGCCTGGGTGGCCGCGCCCTTGAGCAGGTTGTCCAGGGTCGCCACCACCACCACCCGCTTGCCGCCCGGGGCGAGCGTGAAGCCGCCGACCTGGGCACCGTGGCGGCCAGCGATGCGGCTCACCCACGGCGCCTCGTCCACGACCTCGATGAGTGCTTCACCGGCGTAGGCCTGCTGGAAGCGCTCGACGATCTGCTCGCGGGTCTGCACGCGGTTCAACCACAGGTTGGCGGTGAGGGTGATGCCACGGAAATGCGGCGCGACGTGCGGCATGAATTCGACCGCCACGCCCAGCTGCACGGAAACCTCGCGCTCATGCACGTGGTTGGTCAGCGCGTACGGCATCAGGTTGTCGGCCAGCAGTTCAACGTTGTTCTTGTCCGACGGCGAGGTGCCCGCACCCGAGTAGCCGGACACACCGAAGCACTGCGGCGGGCCAGCCAGCAGATCCAGCAACGGATGGATCGCCAGCTGCATCGCGGTGGCATAGCAGCCGGGGTTGCTGATGTGCTTCTGTCCGCGGTAACGGCTGCGGGTAAGCTCGGGCAGGCCGTAGTACCAGGTGTTGTCGAAACGGTAGTCGGCCGACAGGTCGACGATCACCGTGTCCGGCTTCGCCGTCTCCAGCGCCGCCACGAACGGCGCGGCCAGGCCGTTGGGCAGGGCCAGGACCACCGCGTCCACGCCCTTGGCGGCAACGGCGTCGGCGTCGAGATTCTCGAACTGCAGTTCGCCCTGCCATTGCGGGTAGTGGTCGGACACGCGCTGCCCGGCCAGTTCGCGCGAGGACACGAAACCCAGCTGCAGGTTCGGATGCGCTGCGACCAGGCGGATCAGCTCGGCGCCGGTATGGCCGCGGGCGCCGACGATGCCGACGGTGAACGAGGAGGAAGTGCTCATGCGTGCGTGCTCATGCGTGCGAATCGAGGCGGTGCTGCAGGTGGCGTTTCACGCCCTGCCATTCCGCATCGATGATGGAGAAGATGACGGTGTCGCGCGGCGTGCCGTCGGGATGCCGGCGGTGATTGCGCAGCACGCCATCCTGCTTGGCGCCCAGGCGTGCGATCGCGGTGCGCGAGGTGAAGTTGAACCAGCTGGTTTCAAACACCACGCTCAGGCATTCCAGCCGCTCGAAGGCATGGCTGAGCAGCATCAGCTTGGTTTCGGAGTTGACCCCGGTGCGCTGCACCGATTCGCCATACCAGGTGTAGCCGATGCTCAGCCGCGGTACGTCCGGTTGCATATCGTAGTAACGGGTGGTGCCGACGATCTGGTCGTTGGCATCGAACACCACGAACGGCAGCACCTTGCCTTCGGCCTGTGCCTGCAGCGCGGCCTGCACATAGCCGGTCATGGCCTTCGCATCGGGCACCTGGGTGTACCAGAGCCTGGACAGCGCGCCTTCGCCCAACGCGCCGCGCAGGCCGTCGATGTGGCTCATCTGCAGCGGTTCCAGCCGCGCATGCGTGCCGGTCAACGTGGGTACCCGGGTCCAGTCTGCGTGGTTCATCGCGCTCAGCCCTCCAGGCTCGGCGCACGCACCGCGCAGTGGTCGACATAGGTCCTGATCCGGTCGATGCCATCGGCACCGTACCAGAACACCTTCCAATGACCCTGCTTGTAGCAGCCATCGGACTCGGCGTAGTAGAAGTGGTTGATCGGGTTGCCGTTGCGCGAGCGCCAGAACAGCTGCGGGGTTTCCTCGCGCATCACGTTCCAGACCGCGCGGCCAAGCCCTTCGCCCTGCGCATCATCGAGCACGGCGAACTTGTCCAGGTACACGCCCTCGGCCTCATCGGTGAGGATCACCGCCGTGCGGTAGTTCTCGCTGACGTACGCGCGCAGCAGCGTGGTCCTCTCGAAATAGTCCGGCACCAGGGTGCGGCCGAAACTGGATTCGATCAGGCCCTTCAGGCGCGGCAGGTCCAGCTCGCTCCAGGCGGTTGCACGCAGCACCTTCTCGCCCTTGCGCACCAGCGTTCCCGAGCCCTTGTGGGTGAACAGTTCCTTGGCCAGGTCGGCCGGCCGGGTGATCGACACCGACGATTCCAGCGGCAACCGGTCCAGCAGGGACTTGATCTGTTCGATTTTCACCTTCATGCCACCGTGGATCCACGGTTGTGCGATCAGGTGGTCGTACTCGGTGGACAGGTTGATCGAATCAATCACGCTGCCCTGCTCGTCCAGCAGGCCGCCGGTACCGGTCAGGAAGATGATCTTGTACGGCTGCAGCTCCTGCACCAGTTCGTTGGCGGCGAAGTCGGCATTGACGTTGAGGATCTGCCCACCGGCGGTCTCGCCCAGGCTGGTGATGACCGGGATCGAGCCGGCACGCAGGCTGGCCTCGATCGGCGCCAGGTTGACCTTCTTCACCTCGCCGACCAGGCCGTAGGTGTCCAGGCCCAGGTACTCCGCCTCGAACACGCCGCCGGTGATGGAGGTGGCGCGCGCGCCATTCTGCTGCAGCGCTTCGACCAGGCGCAGGTTGGATTGCTGGAACACCCGGCGCACGATCGCCAGCGCTTCCGGCGAGGTCACCCGCAGGCCGTTGACCGTCTGCTTTTCAATGCCGGCGGCCGACAGTTCCGCATCCAGCTGCGGGCCGGCGCCGTGCAGCACGATCGGGGTCAGGCCGACTTCCTGCAGGAACGACAGCGAGGAGGTCAGCGCGTCGAGATCGTCGCGCAGCACCGCGCCGCCGACCTTGACCACGGCGAAGCGCTTGGCGTCCAGCTGCGAAAAGCGCTTGAGGTACTGGCTGATCTCCTTCGCGCTGGCCATGCTCGAGAGCAGGCGCACGATGGTCTGGCGGGTCTGGCGGTGGGGCTGGAGGGCAGGAGACATTTCGGTTTCGTCACAGGCGGCGGTCGCCGCGTTGCAGTTCCGCCGCGCAGAAGCGCAGCGGCGTTGTGGGTCGATCAGGCGCCGGCGGCGATGATCCGGTGTACGGCGTCGGTGTAGCGCTGCAGCTGCTCCAGCGTCACGAACTCATCGGCGGTGTGGGCCTGGGCGATGTCGCCCGGACCGAACACCATCGTGGTGTAGCCACCGGCCGAGAACAGCGACGCCTCGGTCCAGAAGTCCACCGCGTTGCCGATCGGCAGGTCCAGCGCGTCGGCCACGTCGCGCGCCAGCAGGCGGCGGTGCTCGGCTTCGGCGATATCCCCTGCCGGCAGGCTGGGGCCACGGAAGGTTTCGGTGAACAGCGCCGCTTCCGGTTCGGCGAAGCCGGCGAAGGTCGCCAGCAGCGCATCGATATCCATCGACGGCAGCGGCCGGAAACCAAAACGCACTTCCGCCGCCGGTGCGATCATGTTGGCCTTGATGCCACCTTCCACGCGCCCGATGTTGAAGCGCAGGCCGGTCAATCCACCGAAGCGTGCCGAGGCCAGCGATTGGACATGGTCCAGCGCGCGGTTGCCCCAGCGCATCGCCTGGTGCAGCGCACTGGCGGCTGCATCCTGCTTGCCCGACGCATGGCCGGCACGGCCGGCGAACTGCATCAGTACCGAGCTGATGCCACGATGGGCGAGCACCGCCTCGCTCATGGTCGGTTCGGCCACCAGCACCGCTTCGTACGCAATGCCCCGGGCCAGGAACGCCGCGATGCAGCGCGGATCGTTGGCTTCTTCATCGCTGGAGAACAGGAAGGCCGCGTCGCCATCACTGGCATTGGCAGCCGCCACCAGCGCCGCAGCCGCGCCCTTGATGTCACACACGCCAAGGCCGACCACGCGGTCGTCCAGGCGGCGCATCACGTGCGGGTCGGCACTCCAGTGCGGCGAGTCCGGCACGGTGTCCAGATGCACGTTGAACAGGTACTTCGGCGTGCCGCGCACGGCATACAGGCTGACCGCGCCTGCGCCATGGTCGATCACCTCCACATTGAACCCGGGCAGGTTGTCGCGCAGGTAATCGAAGATGCCACCGGTGGTGATCGCACGCGGCGGGTTGCGGGTGTCGAAGGACACCAGTGCCTGCAGGTGATCGAGCGTCTGTTCAAGCATGAATCAACAGTTCCTGTGGAATTCCGCCGGGCATGGCCCGGCATGGATATCGTGCTGCCAGCATCCGCCGGCATGGCCCGGCGCTACCGGAATGCGTGCGCCGCGCCAACGGCGCGGGGTTGAGGTGGAATGCGTGGTCAACCGCTCAGCGGTTGACCTGCGCGTAGAGGGTGGAGCTCATGCCGAACAGCTTGATGAAGCCCTCGGCTTCTTCCACGCCCCAGTCGGCCGACTGCGCATAGGTGGCGCCCTTGGTGTTGAGCAGGTGCGGCGACTTCACCGCAACGGCGTCGACGCGGCCGCCACGGGTTTCCAGCACCACTTCGCCGTTGACCTTGGCCTGCGAAGACTTCAGGAAGGCTTCGATGTCGGTCTTCAGCGGGTCGTGGTAGAAGCCTTCGTACACCAGTTCCACCCACTTGCGCGCCACGTCCGGCTTGAAGCGGTTCTGCTGCTTGGTCAGCACCGCGTCTTCCAGCGCGCGGTGCGCGGCCAGCAGCGAGACCAGGCCCGGTGCCTCGAACACGATGCGGCCCTTCAGGCCGATCACGGTGTCGCCGGTGTACACGCCACGGCCGACGCCGTAGGGGGCGAACAGCTTGTTGAGCTGGGCCAGGATCTGCTCGCCCGGCAGTGCCTTGCCGTCGAGCTCGACGGCTTCGCCTTCGACGAACTTCAGGGTGACGGTCAGCGCCTGTTCCGGCCACTCGGCGCGCGGCGCGCACCAGCCACGGGCGCCCTCGCCCGGTGCTTCCCAACGATCGATCTCGCCGCCGGACATGGTCAGGCCCAGCAGGTTCTCGTTGATGGTGTAGGCCTGCTGCTTGGCGCGCACGCCGAAGCCACGCTCTTCCAGGTACTTCTGCTCGTAGGCGCGGGTCTGGGTGTGTTCCTTCTGGATCTCGCGGATCGGCGCGATGATCTGGTAGTCGCCCAGGGCCTTCACTGCCAGGTCGAAGCGCACCTGGTCGTTGCCCATGCCGGTGCAGCCGTGGGCGATGATGTTGGTGCCCAGTTCGGCAGCGCGCTTGAGCGCGGCATCGACGATCAGGTAACGGTCCGACACCAGCAGCGGGTACTGGCCCTGGTAGCCCTCGCCGGCCCACACGAACGGCTTGACGAAGCCGGACCAGATGGCCGGACCGCCATCGACGGTCTGGTGGCTGGTGACACCCAGCTCGGCGGCACGCTTCTCGATGAAATCGCGCTCTTCGTCATCCACGCCGCCGGTATCGGCGAACACGGTATGCACGTTGTAGCCGCGCTCCTGCAGGTACGGCACGCAGAAGCTGGTATCAAGGCCGCCGGAGAAGGCGAGAACGACGTCTTTGTTGCTCATGGGGGGTATGTCCTGGTAGCGCCGGGCCATGCCCGGCGGATTGTCTGGAATGCGTGAACGACGTACGAAAATCAGCGGCCGGCAACAGCAGCCATGATCGCCTTCTGCACATGCAGGCGATTCTCGGCTTCGTTGATGGCGATGCACTGCGGCGAATCCATCACGCCATCGGTCGCCTTGACGTTGCGACGCAGCGGCAGGCAGTGGCTGAACACGCCGTTGTTGGTCAGGGCCATCTTCCGCTCGTCGACGATGAAGTGCTTGAACTGGTCGCGGATCGGCTTCTCCGGCTCCCAGTTGCCGAAGAACGGCAGCGCGCCCCAGCTCTTGGCGTAGACCACGTCGGCACCGGCATAGGCACTGTCGATGTCATGGCTGATCTTCAGCGAACCACCGCTCTCGGCCACGTTCTGCTCGGCCCAGCCCATGTAGCGCTCGTCGAGGATGTAGTCGGCGGTCGGGCACAGCAGCGTCACGTCCATGCCCATGCGGGTGGCGATGGTCAGCGCCGAGTTGGCCACTGCGGTGTTCAGCGGCTTGGGGTGGTAGGTCCAGGTCAGCACGTACTTCTTGCCGCGCAGGTCCTGGGTACCGAAATGCTCCTGCAGGGCCATCACGTGCGCCAGTTCCTGGCACGGATGGGTGATGGTCTCCATGTTGATCACCGGCACCGGCGAGTATCTGGCGAAACTCTCGAGCACGACGTCCTGGCGGTCGTAGGCCCAGTCGACGAACTTCGGGAACGCGCGCACGGCAATGATGTCGCAGTAGCGGCCGAGCACCTTGGCTACTTCAGCGATGTGCTCTTCGGTATCGCCGTCCATCACCGTGCCGAGGTTGAACTCGATCGGCCATGCATCCTTGCCCGGCTGCAGCACCACTGCGTGGGCACCGAGCTGGAACGCGCCCAGCTCGAAACTGGTGCGGGTGCGCATGGACGGATTGAAGAACACCAGCGCGATCGACTTGCCCTTGAGCTGGTCGCCGAGCTTGTTGCGCTTGAACAGCGCAGCCTGGGTCAGCAGCGCGTCAAGTTCGCTGCGGCTCCAGTCCTGGGTGTTCAGGAAGTGCTTGGGGGACATCATCATTCCTTGCATGAGCGGCGCCGAGGGTCGACGCGGTGGAAGGTGGAAGGGAAAACCGGGAACCAGGGTGGTACGAAAAGGTTGCAGATGAAGCTTTCAGAACGCGGAAACGAAAAAACCCAGCCGGCGGGCTGGGTTTTTTTCGGACGAACAGCAGAAAGCTCCGGATTACCCAGCGAGAATGTGGGGTTCCGGTCGACGGGCACGCGACGTCATGCCAGTGGCCTGGCGGGCGGCGCTGCTGTCGTGCTGGAAGTCGGTGAGCTTCATTGGTCGGCAATCTTTACATGCGGCCGGGGCCGGCGCAAGAGGCCGGCGTCGCAGAATCAGGGGGTGCCGGCGGCAGCCTGCTCCGGGCCCACCCAGGGGGTGATCGAAACCCGGATCTTCAGCCGGTTGCCCGGGTCTTCCGGCAGCCGTGAACGGTACTTGGTGCCCTTGTAGACATAGTCCACGTCATAGGCGATGGGGCGGCGGAACTCGCGTCCGACGGGCACGATACGACAGTCCCGGGTCAGCATCGGGCCCGTGTTGGCCGGCGCCGGGGCGGGGGCTTCGGCCGGCAGTTCCTCCAGCACCTCCTCGTCGCTGCGCTTGAACATCGAGCGAACCGAATCCCAGAGGCGGCCGATGCGGCCCTTGTCCTCCACCGGCTCCTCGCCGGTGACATTGACCGGGGCCAGGGTACGGGTCGAGACCGGCTCGCAGTGCTCCTCGGTGCGGGTGGCACGCAGGGTCTGGAACACCGGCTCCACGTTGAGCACCTGGGCGTAGTCGAACTTCACGTTCTCCACGATCACCACCCGGTTGCGGGGCTCGGCCTCCTGGGCCAGGACCACGGCGGGCAGCGCCGACAGGCAGGCCAGGGTCAGCAACGCGGTGGTTTTCATTGGCGAAGGGAGCAGGGACACGGCAATAGTGTAGGCAGTGGTGACCGCAAGGGGCTGAACATTACCCGTCCGCGCCGTTCCTGCCCACCCCACCCCGGCCGCCGGTGACGTCCACCGGTGGCAACGGTCCCCCCAAAGGGCCCCGACACGTTCTAAAATCACAGGCTTGTCCCCCAGTCACAGACCTATGACCCTGCGCCTGCACAACAACCTGACTCGCCAGCTCGAACCGTTCACTCCGCTCGATCCGGCCTGTCCGACCCTGTATGTGTGCGGCCCGACGGTCTACAACTACGTGCACATCGGCAACGCCCGTGGGCCGGTGGTGTTCGGGGTGCTGGCCGACCTGCTGCGGCGGCGCTTCGGTGCCCTGCGCTACGCCCGCAACATCACCGACGTGGACGACAAGATCAACACCGCCGCGCGCGAGCAGGGCGTGCCGATCAGCACCATCACCGACCGTTTCGCTGCTGCCTACCGTGAAGACATGGCCGCGCTGGGCGTGGTGCCGCCGGACATCGAGCCGGAAGTGACCGCGCACATGGCGCAGATCATCACCATGATCGAGCAGCTGGTCAGCAGCGGGCATGCCTACGCCGCCGAGGGCCACGTGCTGTTCGCCGTCGGCAGTTTCGAGGGCTACGGCAAGCTGTCGCGCCGCGATCCGGACGAGATGCTGGCCGGCGCCCGGGTCGAGGTCGCTCCCTACAAGCGCGCCCCCGGCGACTTCGTGCTGTGGAAGCCGTCCAGCGACGACCTGCCGGGCTGGGAATCGCCCTGGGGCCGCGGCCGTCCGGGCTGGCACATCGAATGCTCGGCGATGGCCGCCGCGCACCTGGGCGAGACCATCGACATCCATGCCGGCGGCGTCGACCTGCAGTTCCCGCACCACGAAAACGAGATCGCACAGAGCGAGTGCGCGCACGGCGGCAAGGTGTTCGCGCGCTTCTGGCTGCATAACGGCATGCTCAACTTCGGCGGCGCGAAGATGAGCAAGTCGATCGGCAACATCGAGCGCGTCCACGACCTGGTGCGCAGGCATGCCCCCGAGGCGCTGCGCCTGGCGTTGCTGTCGGCCCACTACCGGCAGCCGCTGGACTGGTCCGATGCGCTGATCGAACAGTCCGGCCGCACCCTCGACCGCCTGTACGGCACCCTGCGCGAGCTGGCCGACGTTGCCGCCACCGCGGTGATCCCGGCAGAGATCGAAGCGGCATTGGATGACGATCTCAATACGCCGCAGGCGCTGGCCGAAGTGGCCCGTATCGCCGGTGAAGCGCGCCGCGCCACCGATCCTGCCGAACGCGCCCGCCTGAAGAGTGAACTGCTTGGCGCCGGCCTCGCCCTGGGCCTGCTGCAGGCCGATCCGGCGCAATGGTTCGGCAACGCCGCTGGCGACAGCGACGACGATGCGCGTATCCAGGGCTTGATCGACGAACGCGCGGCAGCCAAGCAGGCACGTGACTTCGCTCGTTCCGACGCCATCCGCGACCAGCTGGCCGCCGAAGGCATCGTGCTGGAAGACACCCCGCAGGGCGTGCGCTGGTCGCGCAAGCGCGGCTGACCTGCCCTGCCCCGTGGCCGGTCCGCCGGCCCCGCTCCCTACTGTAGAGACTGTTGTGATCGACTCCCCGTTCCCGCTTGAACCCACCGCCGCCGAGGCACAGACGGCCATCGCCGAGGAATTCGGTTTCTTCGGCGACTGGTCCGAGCGCTACCAGTACCTGATCGACCTCGGCCGCAAGCTGCCCGCCTTCCCGGACGCGTGGAAGACCGAAGAGCACCGCCTGCTCGGTTGCCAGTCGATGGTCTGGATCGTGCCGGAAGGCAACGCGCAGTCGCTGCGCTTCCACGCCATCAGCGATTCGGCCATCGTCTCCGGCCTGATCTTCCTGGCGCTGCGCGTGTACTCCGGGCGCACCGCGCAGGAGATCCTGGCCACCGAACCCAGCTATATCCAGGATATCGGCCTGGCCCGCCACCTGTCGCCGACCCGCAGCAACGGCGTGGCGGCGATGCTGGCGTTCATCCGCGAGACCGCGCAGGCCCAGCTGCAGCGCGATCCGTCGTGAGCGAGCCCGCCACGGCCGAAGACACCGCGCTGGGCCTGCTGTCCCGGCCCGGTTTCGCCAGGCTGCTGGCGTATCGCATCTTCGCGATGCTGTCCTACCAGGTGGTCGCGGTCACCGTCGGTTGGCACATCTACGAAGTCACCCGCAATCCGTTCTCGCTGGGCCTGATCGGCCTGGCCGAGGTGCTGCCGTTCTTCTGCGTGGCCCCGTTCGCCGGTTATCTGGTGGATCATCTGCCGCGCCGCAAGCTGGGCATGGTCGCCTGTTCCGGCTTGGTCGCCACCGCGCTGGTGCTGACCAGCGTGGCCAAGGGCTGGCTGCCGGTTGAGGGCGTGTGGCCGATCTATGCGGCGATCGCACTGACCGGCATGGTCCGCGCCTTCCTGTCGCCGATCTACAACGCACTGTTCGCCCGGGTGTTGGCACGCGAGCACTTCGCCCGTGGCGCCGGCCTTGGCGCCGTGGTGTTCCAGGCCGGCATGATCGCCGGCCCGGCACTGGGTGGCGTACTGGTCGGCTTCGGTGGCAAGGGCCTGTCCTATGCGGTGGCCACGGCCTTCGCGCTGCTGGCGATGGGCTGCCTGGCCACGCTGAAGGTGGAAGAGCCGGTGCATGCCGGCCCAGCCGCCCCGATCTTCAAGAGCATTGCCGAAGGCGCGCGCTTCGTGGTCGGCAACCGGATCATGGTCGGCGCCATGGCGCTGGACATGTTCTCGGTACTGCTGGGCGGTGTGGTGGCGATGCTGCCGGCGTTCCTGCACGAGATCCTGCATCACGGCCCGGAGGGCCTGGGCATCCTGCGCGCGGCGCCGGCACTGGGTTCGGTGTGCGTGGGCCTGTGGCTGGCGCGCCACCCCCTGCACCGTAATGCCGGTCGGGTGCTGCTGTTCGCGGTCGCCGGCTTCGGCCTGTGCGTGATCGGCTTCGGCCTGTCCCAGCACTTCTGGCTGTCGGCGTTGATCCTGCTGTTCTACGGCGCCTTCGACGGCGTGTCGGTGGTGATCCGCTCCACCATCCTGCAGCTGGCCACGCCGGAAGAGATGCGCGGCCGGGTATCGTCGATCAACGGCATCTTCATCAGTTCGTCCAACGAACTGGGCGCGTTCTATGCCGGCACCATGGCCAAGGTGCTGGGGCTGGTACCGGCGGTGGTACTGGGCGGATTCGCGGTACTGAGCGTGGCCGGTGTCACCGCATGGAAGAACCCGACGCTGCGGAAATTGAATCTGCGCGATCTGCAATAGAGCGGATTTCCGTGCGCACACGCGCCGGTAGCGCCGGGCCATGCCCGGCGGGCGCTTTCCGCGACCGCGGCGGGGTGTCACTTTCTTTGCGCGCGCAAAGAAAGTAACCAAAGAAACGCGCCGCCATCCGCGAGCCGGTGCTGCGCACCGGTGCCCTGCGCTCCTCGGTGAATCAGGGGACGGCACCGAACTCGCTGCGCTCAAACAGCGGCGCCTCTTCGCCCCTGATTCCCCTGCGGTGCTCGGCTCGCTACAAGGCGGACCCAACAGCCGCGAGCATACTCATGGCCGCTCCTGGTAGAGCCAAGCCATGCTTAGCTGCTCTTGCTCTTGCTCTTCCCTACCCGCCGGCTTCGGCCTGAGCCGAGCGTGGGCTCGGCTCTACAGCGGCCGCACTCGGGAACTGTCTGGAGCGGGCGGGTCACCCGGGCCAGGACCGTTCGCGCCATGGATGGCGCGGCCGAGCCCCCAGGGATGGGTTTACGGCGTGTCCTGGCCCGGGTGACCCGCCCGCTCGCTCACGGAACAACCAAGGCGCCGCTCTACGCAGCCAACCATCACCCAACAAAAAACCCGGCCGAAGCCGGGCTTTCTGCATGACATCACAACGAACCGGAATCAGTCGCCCTGCTGCTTCTGCAGGTGCTCCCAACGCTCCTGGGCGTCGATGGTGCGCTCGGCGGTCAAGCGCGCTTCAAGGCGCTCCAGGCCGATCTCTTCACCGGTGTCCACGCAGTACCCGTAATCACCTGCTTCCAGGCGCTTGAGGGTGCTGTCGATCTTGCCGATCAGCTTGCGGTAACGGTCACGGGTGCGCAGCTCCAGCGAGTTCTCGGTTTCGCGGGTCGCGCGCTCGGCTTCATCGCCGATGTCACGCACTTCCTCACGCAGGTTCTCGATGGTCTGCTTGGACTCTTCCACCAGGTCGGCGCGCCAGTTCTGCAGGCGCTGACGGAAGTACTCCTGCTGCAGCGGGCTCATGTACTCCTCGTCCGAGGCCGGCTTGTAGCCTGCCGGCAGGATCGGGCGGCCAGTGGCCTCGTCGGTCTTGTATTCGACGACCTTGTACTTGCTGCGCGGCGCAGGTGCCGTCGAACGGGCGGCAACGGCCACGGCGACCTTGCCCACGGGGCGGGTCACGGTCTTCGGAGCGGAATCGGATTTCACGGCGGTTTTGGCAGGCGATTTCGAAACGGGCACGGGATTCTTGGATTGCGGGGCGGTCGATGCTGCAGAAGCGGCGGCCGGGGCCGGCTTGGGGGCCGGTTTGGCTGCCGCCACTGCCGCGGTCTTGGCCGGGACAGACTTGGCCGGGGCCGGCTTCGCAGCTGGCTTCGGTGCGGACTTCACTACAGGGGCCGGCGTCGGCTTGGCGGCCGGCGGGGCGACATTCTTGGCAACCTTCTTGGCCGGTGCCGGCTTGGCAGGCGCCACCTTCTTTGCTGCCGGCTTGGCAGCAGGCGCGGCGGCAACCTTCTTCACCACCGCCTTCGGCGTTGGCTTGGCTGCTGCCTTCTTCGGTGCCGGCTTGGCAGCGGCCTTCTTCACCGGCGCAGCCTTGCTGGCAACCTTCTTCACCACCGGCGCCTTCTTGCTGGCAGCGGCAGGTTTGGCCTTGACCGGCGCAGCGGGCTTCTTCGCCACTGCCGGCTTGCCGGATTTCACCGGCGCTTTCTTTGCGGTGGCCTTCCTGGCCGCCGGCTGTGAGGATGCCGCCTTGGTCGCCGGCTTGCTGGCCGGCTTCTTGGCAACGGGCTTGGCCGCCAACTTCTTCACAACAGGCTTGGCGGTTTTCTTGGCGGCCTTGACGGCCTTCTTTGCAGTTTTTTTAGCAGCCACGAAACGCTCTTCCTTGGATTCCCCGGGGCCCGGGAAAGCGGGCCTTTATAGCCTACCCGACCCGCAGCAGCAACCTTGGGGGCCCGCTCCATTCAGTCCAGGAGTCAACGGGTCCAAGGTGCGGTCCGACGAACACGGACCGCCTTGCGCGGTACGGAACCTGTCCGGCACCTGGAGGGGTGCCGCTAGCGGTCGCAGGCCAACTACGACATGCGACCAACGGCCCATCCTGCACAAATGCGGCCTTCATGCCAACTGGCTTAAGATGACTGCGTGATCTCGCGCCTGCTCATCGCCCTGCTGCGCTTCTACAAGCGCTTCATCAGCCCCTTGCTGGGGCCTCGCTGCCGTTTCGTGCCGAGCTGCTCTGAATACGCCATGGATGCCATCTCCCGGCACGGCCCGCTGCGCGGCAGCTGGCTGGCGGCGCGACGGCTGGGCCGCTGCCATCCGTTCCATCCCGGCGGCTTCGATCCAGTGCCCGACTCTCCCAACGCCCCCTCTTGCCGTTGCACAGGAAAACACTGACATGTCCTCCACGCTCATCACCAATGCCCGCCTGGTCAACGAAGGCCGCACCTTCGAAGGCGACCTGCGTATCGAGAACGATCGCATCGCGCAGATCGGCAAGGGTTTGACTCCGCGTGATGGCGAACAGGTGGTGGATGCGGCCGGGCGCTGGCTGCTGCCCGGGATGATCGACGACCAGGTGCATTTCCGCGAACCCGGCCTGACCCACAAGGGTGACATCGCCAGCGAATCGGCCGCGGCCGTGGCCGGTGGCCTGACCAGCTTCATGGACATGCCCAACACCAACCCGCCGACCCTGGACTCGACCATCCTGGAAGCCAAGTACGAGCTGGCGCGCGGCCGTGCCTGGGCCAACTACGGTTTCTACCACGGTGCCAGCAACGACAACCTCGACGCCATCCGTGCGCTCGATCCGAAGAAGGCGCCGGGCGTGAAGGTGTTCATGGGCGCGTCCACCGGCAACATGCTGGTCGACAACCCCGAAACCCTGGACGCGATCTTCCGCGAGTGCCCCACCCCGATCATCACGCACTGCGAAGACACGCCGATGATCGATGCCAACCTGAAAGCGTTCCAGGAGAAGTACGGCGACGCACTGACCCCGGAGATGCACCCGGACATCCGTTCGCGCGAAGCCTGCATCAAGTCGACGCGGCTGGCCATGTCGCTGGCGCGCAAGCACGGCACCCGCCTGCACGTGCTGCACATCTCCACCGCCGACGAACTGGCCCTGTTCGAGAAGGGCCCGCTGATCCGCGCCGACGGCAGCCGCAAGCAGATCACCGCCGAGACCTGCGTGCACTTCCTGCACTTCGCCCGCCCGGATTACGCGACCAAGGGCAACCTGATCAAGTGCAATCCGGCGATCAAGGACGTGGCCGATCGCGAGGCGATCACCGCCGCGTTGGCTGACGACGTGCTGGACGTGCTGGCCACCGACCACGCCCCGCATACCTGGGAAGAGAAGCAGAAGCCCTATGCGCAGGCGCCGTCCGGCCTGCCGCTGGTGCAGTACGCGCTGGTCGCCGCACTGGAACGCGTGCACGAAGGCAAGCTGACCCGCGAGCAGGTCGTGCAGAAATTCGCCCATGCCCCGGCCCAGTTGTTCGATGTGGAAGAGCGAGGCTTCCTGCGCGAAGGTTACTTCGCCGACCTGGTGCTGGTGGAAGATGTGCCGTTCACGGTCAAGCGCGAGGACGTGCTGTCCAAGTGCGGCTGGTCGCCGTTCGAGGGCACCACGTTCCGTTCGCGCGTGGCCTCCACCTGGGTCAACGGCCAGCTGGTGTGGGACGGCAACACGCTGGTGGGCGAGCCCGCCGGCCAGCGCATGACCTACGACCGCTGATGCGTCCGGCACTCATGTTCGCGGCGCTGCTGCTGGCAGCGCCCCTGCTCTCCGCACCCGCAGCCCAGGCACAGGACGGCATCGGCGACCTGATCGACAGCCGCGTGGTGTTCCCGGCCAGCGCGTCGCAGGGCGCGCTGGTGATCGGCAAGGTTCCCGCCGGCAGCAGCGTGCGCTATGCAGGCCGCGACCTGCGCGTGAGCAGCTACGGCAGCGTGGTGTTCGGCATCGGTCGCGATGAGAAGGGCCCGCTGCAGGTGCAGATCCGCCGACCGGATGGCAGCAGCGAGACGGCCGCCATCGCCGTGACCCCGCGCGACTGGCCGACCGAGCGGGTGAACGGCGTGCCGCCGAAGACGGTCAATCCGCCGCCGGCCATCGCCGAGCGGATCAAGCGCGAACAGGCGCAGGTCACCGCTGCGCGTGCGCGCGACGACAACCGCACCGATTTCACCCAGACCTTCATCTGGCCGGTGCAGGGCCGCATCAGCGGCCGCTTCGGCAACGCCCGCGTGTACAACGGCCAGCCCGGTGCCGGCCACTCCGGCATGGACATCGCAGTGCCGACCGGCACCCCGGTGAAGGCACCGGCGGCCGGTGTGGTGACGTTCGCTGGGCCGGACCTGTACCTGACCGGTGGCACGCTGCTGCTCGACCACGGCTTCGGCGTCAGTTCGAATTTCCTGCACCTGTCGCGCATCGACGTGAAGGTCGGTGATCGCGTCGAACAGGGCCAGGTGATCGCCGCCGTCGGCGCCACCGGCCGTGCCACCGGGCCGCACCTGCACTGGGGCATGAACTGGTTCGACACCCGCATCGATCCGCTGCTGGTGCTGGAGCGCAAGTAACGGTAGTGCCGGCCGCTGGCCGGCAACCTCATGGTGTTCAGCGACCTATGCGGATTGCCGGCCAGCGGCCGGCACTACCATGTGATGGCTCAGCCGCGCGCGGCCCACCACACGCGCAGCAACGTGCGCACGGGCGTGGCTTCAATCGGTTTGCCGGCGGCCTGCGCCGCCAGACGTGCACGCGCCAGGCTCGACCACACCCGGCGTGCACGTGGACCGGGCACGCGGGTGCCCCACCCTTTCAGCAACTGCTGCGCCCAACGCTGTGCAGCGTTGCCGGCATCTTCGTCCAGCAGGCTGCGCGGAACCCCGGCCACGCCAGCGTCCTGCAGGCGCTGGGCCAGGGTCTGCAGCAGCACGGCATGGCCAGCACCCTTGCGCGGCTTGTCGGCAAACACCACGGCCTCGACCGCAGCCACCGCGTCGGCATAGTTGCCCAGTGCGCGTTCGGCACCGGCAGCGTCCAGCGCTACGGTGCGCGCCTCGACCAGATCCGGCAGCGCCTCGGCCAGCTGCACCCACGGTGCCCGCACCGGCTCCAGCACGCGTCCCAGCGGATGCCGCGAACGCTGCGCGGCCCAGCTGCGCAGTTCCTCGCCCCACCACGCCAGCTTGGCGTCCGCCGGCAGCGGGTCGCCAGCGGTGTTGAGCATGTCGTCGAATTCCTGCAGCAGCGCGAACCACGCCAGCGCCACATGGCGCTGCGGTTCGGCCACGAACGGCTCGGCCACCGACCATTCCGGCCAGCGGCTGCGCCACTTGTCGAGGAAACTATCCAGCGCGGTACTGCTCACTACGTTGTTCCTTACGGCTGGGCCGGGGTCGCCGGCCGGTTCGGCCAGAGACTGGCCAGTTGCAGAAGTCCGGCGTTCTCGACCAGCACATCGGCCTGCCAGGCCAACGGATCATCGCTGTGCAGGCGGTAGCCCCACAGCGCCGCCACCGACGGCATGCCGGCAGCACGCGCGGCGGTGATGTCACGCTCATCGTCGCCGACGTACACGCAGTCTTCCGCTGCGATGCCGATCAGCTGCGCGGCGTGCAGCAGCGGCAACGGATGCGGCTTGCGTTCGGCCAGGGTGTCACCCCCGACCAGCACTGCGCAGCGCTGCTGCCAGCCGTACTGCGGCACGATCAGCCGCGCCAGGTATTCGGGCTTGTTGGTGACGATGCCCCACACGGTGCCGGCTTCGTCCAGCGCACCGAGCATGCCGGCGACGCCGTCGAACAGCACGGCATGCTGGCCGATCGAGGCTTCGTAGCGCTGCAGGAACTCGGGAATCAGTGCATCGCGCTCGGCCGCTTCCAGCTCTGGAAACGCGGCCGACACCATCGCCCGTGAACCCTTGGACACCACTGGCCGCAACTGCGCCGGATCGATCGGTGCGCGACCGCGCTCGGCCAGCATCGCATCAAGGGTGGCGACGAAATCCGGGGCGCTGTCCAGCAGCGTACCGTCCAGGTCGAACAGCACCGCACGCGGGAACACGGCAGCGGTCACGGTGCCTTGACCGCATGGGCCAGGTAGTTGATGTCGGTGCGGCTGCTCAGGCGGGCGCGGTTGCGCCACGGCTCATAGGCCATGCCGCTGACATCGGCCAGCTGCAGGTCGGCCTCGCGCAGCCAACGCGCCAGCTCGGCCGGCTTGATGAATTCCTGGTAGTGGTGGGTGCCCTTGGGCAGCAGCCGTGCCACGTACTCGGCACCGACGATGGCCACGGCGAATGCGGCTACGGTGCGGTTGATGGTGGACAGGAACAGATGGCCACCCGGCTTCAGCAGACGCTTGCAGGCCTCGATGATCGCGCCCGGATCGGGCACGTGCTCGAGCATTTCCATGCAGGTCACCACATCGAAGCTGCCCGGTTGTTCGGCGGCCAGGTCCTCGGCGGCCTGCACCCGGTAGTCGACGCTGACGCCGCTTTCCAGGGCATGCAGACGCGCAACCTTGACCAGCTCCGGCGCCAGGTCGATGGCGGTCACTTCGGCACCGGCCTGGGCCAGCGCTTCACTCAGCAGCCCGCCACCGCAGCCGATGTCGAGCACGCGTGCGCCACGCAGCGACGCGCGGTCGGCAACGTACTGCAGACGCACCGGATTCAGTGCGTGCAGCGGCTTCTGCGGGCCGTCGGCGTCCCACCAGCGGTTGGCCAGCGCGGCGAACTTGTCCAGCTCGGCCTGATCGAAATTGGAAGAAGCGTGGGGGGCAGTCATGACGGTTGTCCTTGCGGCGCCTGCACTCAGGCGCGGATATGACGGATGCGCTCGCGCCACTGGCGCGCGTTGGCGATGATGCCCGGCAGGTCCATGCCGACCAGCTCGCGCTGCACCAGCTTGGGCTTGCCGGCGATCCAGACGTCGCTGACCTGCTGGCGGCCGGTGGCGTACACCAGCTGCGACAGCACGTTGTGCAGCGGCTGGGTCTCCAGCGCGGACAGATCAACACAGACCAGGTCGGCCTGCTTGCCGACCTCGATCGAGCCGATGCGCTCGCCGAAGCCCAAAGCGCGGGCGCCGCCCAGGGTGGAGGCGCGCAACGTGGTCGCCGCGTCCAGCGCGGTGGCATCGTCGGCCACGGCCTTGGCCAGGATCGCCGCCGTGCGGTTCTCGCTGAACATGTCCAGGTCGTTGTTGCTGGCGCAGCCGTCAGTGCCGATGGCCAGGTTCACGCCGGCGCGCTGCAGGGCGCAGGCCGGGCAGAAACCAGAGGCCAGCTTCAGGTTCGACTCCGGGCAGTGCACCACGCTGACGCCGCGCTCGGCGCACAGGTGGATCTCGGCCTCGGTCAGCTGGGTCATGTGCACCGCGATCAGGCGGTCGTTGACCAGGCCGAGGCGATCCAGCCGCGCCAGCGGACGCTGGCCGTGCAGCTTGATCGAATCGGTGATTTCCTGCGCGGTTTCATGGGTATGCAGATGCACCTGCATGTCCAGCTGGTCGGACAGCATCCGCACCCGCTCGAAATTGGCATCGTTGACCGTGTACGGCGCATGCGGCGCGAATGCGGTGCCGATCAGCGGGTCGGTGCGCCACTGGTCATGCAGTTCACCGGCCTTGGCGAAGTACTCGTCGTCGGTCTTGGCCCAGGCGGTGGGGAAATCGATGATGACCGCGCCGACCAGCGCGCGGAAACCGTGCTTCTTGTAGACGGCAGCCTGCACGTCACCAAAGAAATAGTTCTCGTTGGCGCAGGTGGTGCCGCCACGCAGCATCTCGGCGATGGCAAGGGTGGTGCCGTCGGCCACGAATTCGGGACCGATCACCGCCGCTTCCACCGGCCAGATGTGCTGCTGCAGCCAGGTCATCAGCGGCAGGTCGTCAGCGACGCCGCGCAGCAGGGTCATCGGGTTGTGCGTATGTGCGTTGACCAGGCCCGGCATCAGCGCCGCCTCTGGGCGGCTGACAACCTGGGTGGCACGGAACCGCGCACGCGCTTCGGCGCGCGGCAGGATGGCCACGATCTCGCTGCCACGGATGGCCACTGCATGGTCTTCCAGCACCACCGCATGCGGCTCGATCGGAACGACATAACCGGCTTCGATGAGCAGGTCGCAGGCTTCGGGGAGGTGCGGGCTATCGCTCATGCGGGCTCACTGGCTGGGGGGCGGCGAGATACTGCTGGGGGACACGCCCCTGAGTCAGGGGCTGCCGCGAAGCGGCGGGGTCTGGAGACTCGTGAAGCGGGGCCCATGATCTGCCGAAGCAGATCATGGGAGCGCCAGCGCGAATGCGATGGCGCGTACCCGGCCAGCGGCCGGCACTACCGTAATCCGGCTGCGCCGGATTACTTGACGCGCGAGGAGTACTCGCCCGAACGGGTGTCGACCTTGATGATTTCATCCTGGTTGACGAACAGCGGCACGCGCACCACGGCGCCGGTTTCCAGGGTGGCCGGCTTGCCGCCGCCGCCCGAGGTGTCACCGCGGACGCCCGGATCGGTCTCGGTGATCTTCAGTTCAACGAAATTCGGCGGCTGCACGAAGATCGGCGAACCGTTGAACAGGGTCACGATGCAGGACTCCTCGCCCTTCAGCCACTTCTCGGCGCCGCCCATGCCGGCCTTGTCGGCCTGCACCTGCTCGAAGGTCTCCGGGTCCATGAAATGCCAGTACTCGCCGTCGCTGTACATGTAGTCCATGTTGGTATCGACCACATCGGCCACTTCCACGTCGTCGGTCGCCTTCATGGTCATTTCGACCGTGCGGCCCGACTTGATGAAGCGATAGCGCACGCGGGTGAAGGCCTGGCCCTTGCCCGGCTTGATGAACTCGGTCTCGGAGATGACGGCCGGTTCATTGTTGACCAGGATCTTCATCCCGTTCTTGACATCGTTCATGCCCGCAGTGGCCATGCTCAAGCTCCTCAAATGGCGAAACCGCCGCGCGTGCGGCGAGCCGGATAGAATGGAAAGCCCACCGGAACCCCGGCGGGCAACTGTTTATGTGTCCATGATAACCGCAGGCCCCCTCTCCATGCAGCTTTCCGCCTTCCCCCGGACCCAGTCGCCAAGCGCGCCCGCGCGCTGGCAGCAGCTGTGGCGGCAGGCCCTGCGCGACCCGCAGACGCTGCTGGCCCGGCTGGATCTGGATGCCGCGGCGCTGGGCGTATCGGAGGCGGCCATCGCCCAGTTTGCGCTGCGCGTGCCGGAGGGTTTCGTCGCCCGCATGCGCCGTGGCGACGCCCACGATCCGCTGCTGCGGCAGGTATTGCCGATCGACGCGGAGATGCGCCCGGCGCCCGGGTTCAGCTTTGACGCGGTGGGCGACGGCGCGGCCAAGAAGGCCACCGGGGTCATCCAGAAATACCGTGGCCGCGCCCTGCTGGTGGCCACCGGCAGCTGTGCCATCAACTGCCGCTACTGCTTCCGCCGGCATTTCGACTATGGCGCCGAGAACGCAGCCAAGGGGGGCTGGCAGGAGGCCGTGGAGGCCATCGCCGCAGACCCGGACATCGATGAGGTGATCCTGTCCGGCGGCGACCCGCTGTCGCTGGCCACGCACAAGCTGGCCGAGCTGACCGATGCGCTGCGCCAGATCCCGCACATCCGCCGGTTGCGCATCCACACGCGCCTGCCGATCGTGCTGCCCGAGCGCGTGGACGAGGAACTGCTGGCCTGGCTGGGCAGCCTGCCGTGGCCACTGGCGATCGTGGTCCACGCCAACCACGCCAATGAATTCGACGCCAGCGTCGACATGGCGATGGCCCGCCTGCGTGGCATCGGCGCCCAGCTGCTGAACCAGGCGGTGCTGCTGCGCGGAGTCAACGACAGCGTGCAGGCGCTGCAGGACCTGAGCGAACGCAGCTTCGCCGCCGGCGTGCTGCCGTATTACCTGCACCAGTTGGATCGCGTCGAGGGCGTGGCCCACTTCGAAGTGGACGACATCCAGGCCAAGGCCCTGATTGCAGGCCTCACTGCCCGGCTGTCCGGCTACCTGGTCCCCAAGCTGGTCCGCGAACTGCCCGGCGACCCGAGCAAGCGCCCGCTGTAGCGCCTCACGCGCCCGATTCGATCATCCGCACCACTTCGGTGGCGGTGACCGGGTGGCTCAGCCGGTAGCCTTGACCCAGGTCGCAGCCACGCTGGGCCAGCAGCTCGAACTGGGCCTCCTGCTCGATGCCCTCAGCCACCACCGTGATGCCCAGCGCGTGGGCCATGGCGATGATCGCCGTGGTCAGGGCCAGGTCGTCCGGGTCGCGCTGCATGTCGGCGACGAAACTCTTGTCGATCTTGACCCCGTCCACCGGCACCTGCCGCAGGTGGCTGAGACCGGAGAAACCGGTACCGAAGTCGTCCAGCCACACCTTCACCCCGGCCCGGTGCAGGCGGTCCAGCAGCTGCGCGGCCAGCATCTCATCGCCGATCACCGCCGTCTCGGTCAGCTCCAGGTGCAGGCGCGAGGCCGGCAGGCCCGACTCCTGCAGGCACTGTGCAACCAACGCCGGCAGCTCCCCGCCGCGCAGCTGCCGTGGCGACACATTGACCGAGACGAACAACTCGTCACCGGCCACGCCGCGCGGCCACTGCACCGCTTCCATGCAGGCAGCACGCAGCACCTTCGGACCGATGATCTCGATCAGGCCACTCTGCTCGGCCACCTCGATGAACACCGATGGCGGAATCGTACCCAGCGTCGGGTGCTGCCAGCGCAGCAGCACTTCGACACCGACCATGCGGCGGTCACGCATGCGGAAGATCGGCTGGTAGGCCAGCCGCAGCTCACCGCGCTCCCAGGCACCGCGCAGTTCCTGTTCCATGTGCACGCGCCGCTCGACCGCGTGATCCATGGCCCGGCTGTAATAGCGATAGCAGTTCTTGCCGGCCATCTTTGCCTGGTACATCGCGATGTCGCCGTTCTTCAGCAGCGTCGTCGCATCCGCGGCATCGTCGGGGAACAGGGTCACGCCGATCGAGGTGCCCAGGAACAGTTCCCTGCCCTGCACCACCAGCGGCTTGCCCAGCTCGCGCACCAGCACTTCGGCCAGCAACCGCGCATTGGCCGCAACATCGCCATCACCAACGAGGATCACGAATTCGTCGCCGCCGAACCGCGCCAGCACGGCATCGTCGCCGCCGGCCTCGGTCACTGCGCGGCCGATGCGCTGGGCGAACTGAAGCAACGCCTCGTCGCCGGCCTCATGGCCCAGCGTGTCATTGACCCGCTTGAAATCATCGATATCGGCAAACAGCAGACCCAACCGGTGATTGGATGCACGTGCGGCCATCAATCGATGGTCCAGCGCCTCGCGGAAGGCCAGGCGGTTGGTGAGCCCGGTCAAGGCGTCGGTGTAGGCCATGCGCCGCACTTCGCGGTCGTGGCGGGCGATCGCATCACGCATGCGGGCAAAACCGCGCACCAGTTCCCCGACCTCGTCGTCGCGGGTGTTTTCCCGCAGCGGCGCCTGGTAGTCGCCCGCTTCGATGCGCCGGGCGGCCGCGGCCAGCTCGCGGATCGGCGCCACCAGCGTGCGCTGTACGTACAGGATCACCACCACGCCGATCACCACCAGCAGGCCAAGCATCAACAGCAGCCAGCCCAGATGCCGGCTTCCCATCTGCTGCAGCCGCTCACCGAGGGTCGCGTTGGCCGCCTGCTCACGCTGCAGCACTTCATCCAGCGCCATGCCGACGCGGACACCACCGATGCGTTGTTTGCCCACCCTGATCGGCATCGCGTTGTCGAGCACCGTGGGCGACTGCTGCACCACCAGCGACTGCGCGGCAACCGCCCCGGCCGCCAACGGATCGGTCATCGGCCGCCCGGATCCGGGCACTCCGGCCGAGCCGTCGTGGACCAGCCGCCCGCGGTCGTCGAACACCAGTACGTAGCGCACCACCGGCTGCCGCGAAATGCTGCGCACAAGCGCCCCGACCTGGTCCAGGTCGTTGTTGTGGAGCGGACCGGCAAGCGCATCGGACAGCTCGCGCACCATGGCCTCGCCACGGCTGCGCACGCTGCGGTCGAACAGTTCGTGGATGACGCCGTTGCTGAGCGACCTCACCTCGCCCTGCATCGCAGCCTGCCGCCCCAGCAGCACGGCCAGGATCGCCACCACCACCAGCATCGCCCCGCCCATCGCAAGCAGGAACCGGGCCTGCATCCCCGAGCCGAGCAACTTCATTCCACTTCCATCCGCACGCGCGTCGACCCTTGTTTCAAATCATCCGGCCACGGCTGCGCATGCGCATCGACGCGGCGGAAACCGGCAGCCCCCAACAACCCCTGCAACGCACGCTGCACCCGCCGAAGACAGACGACACGCGACAACCCGGCGGACGCCCGGCCTGATACCCCCGGCGCCGGTCCGGCAGCCTGCCGGTCCACACTGCCAAGCGCATGATCCTGCGTCATCGCGAGTTGCCCCTCATCGCTGCCCAACGCCCCCTTCTGTGAACCGGGCGCAGCATGCGCCGTCCCGGCCAGCAGGGCCAAGGTCAGGCGCAGCAGTTCCCCCTGCATTGCCCTACGCAGACCCGACACAAGCATCATCCCCCCGGGGTATCCGGACAGACTACCCGAAAAAATGAGACCGTCGTCAGCTGTCCTTGCCGTTCTTCTGCGCCAGCCGCGCCATGCGCTGGGTATCGGCCAGGATGCCGCGCAGCAGGCGCACTTCCTGCTCGCTGGGCTCGCTGCGCAGGAACAGGCGGCGCAGCTTGCGCATCGCCGACTCGGGCGCGCGACCCTTGTGGAAATCGATCTCGTCCAGAGTCTCGCCAAGTTGGGCGAAGAAGCTCTCCATCTGATCGTGGCTGGCAGCCTGCTCGCGGTTGTCCGGCTCGGTCGCGGCCACCGGCTGTGCGCCCAGCAGCTGCATGCGCACTTCATAGGCCAGCACCTGCACTGCGGCGGCCAGGTTGAGCGAGCTGAACTGCGGGTCGGACGGAATGTGCACGGCGGCATGGCACAGCTGCAGCTCCTCGTTGGTCAGGCCGGTACGCTCGCGACCGAACACCAGCGCCACCTCGGCACCCTCGCTGGCCTTGGCCACTGCGCGGGCGGCGGCATCTGCCGGCAGGAACTCCTCCAGCTGGACCCGGCGCGCACGTGCGGTGCACCCCAGCACGAAGCGGCAGTCGGCCACGGCTTCGGCCAGCGTGGCCACCACCGGCGCGTCGCCGAGCACGTCCTCGGCACCGGCCGAGCGCCGGAAGGCCTCTTCATCAAGCGGCTTCTCCGGCGCCACCAGGACCAGGCGGGCCAGGCCCATGGTCTTCAGGGCACGGGCGGCGGCCCCCATGTTGCCGGGGTGTTGGGTCCCGACAAGGACGAATCGGAGGCGGGTGGCGACAGGAAACTGGGACATGAACAGGGAAAATGTCGAGCTGGACGAAGACCAATGGTAAACTGTGCGGCCGGCCACTGCGCCGGACCCGCTCTTTTCCCCCGCCAGCCCTTCTCTTCTGCCCTTCCGGGAGCCCATGCCATGCAGAAACCCGCCGTCACCGTCATGGTCAAGGCCGCCCGCCTCGCCGGCAACGTCCTCTTGCGCAACATCAACAAGCTCGAGGCACTGAATGTAGTCCAGAAGGGCCGCATGGACTACGCCAGCGAAGTCGATGCGGACGCGGAAAAGGTGATCGTCAAGGAACTCAAGCGCGCTTACCCCGAGTACGGCATCTTCGGTGAAGAAGGTGGCGTGCAGAGCGAGCGTCGCCACATGTGGGTCATCGACCCGCTGGACGGCACCAGCAACTACCTGCGCGGCGTGCCGCACTACTGCGTGTCGATCGCCCTGGTCGAGAACGGCGAGCCGACCGACGCGGTGATCTTCGACCCGCTGCGCAATGAACTGTTCACCGCCAGCCGTGGTGCCGGCGCCGTGCTCAACGACCGCCGCATCCGCGTGGCCGACCGCAAGGATCTGGAAGGCACCATGATCCACACCGGTTTCGCCCCGCGCGAGCGTGCCCGCGCCAGTGCGCAGCTGAAGTCGCTGGACGCCCTGCTGGTGCACGCCGAGGACATCCGCCGCTCGGGTTCGGCCGCGCTGGACCTGGCCTACGTGGCCTGTGGCCGCGCCGACGCCTACTTCGAGGCCGGCGTGAAGGCCTGGGACATCGCTGCCGGCGTGCTGCTGGTGCGCGAAGCCGGTGGCAAGGTCTGCGACTTCAAGGGCGCGACCCCGGCCCGCATGGACAACCGTGGCCCGGACACCCAGCAGATCGTGGCCGGCAACCTGAAGGTGGCCGAGTCGCTGCAGAAGGTGCTGGTCAACACGGGTTACGCTGCCGAGTTCGACGCGAAGTTCTGAGTTCGCGCGTAAAGCGGTTCATGGAGACGGCACCTGCGAAGGTGCCGTTTTCGTATCCGCAGTGATCGTGCTTGTCACTTTCTTTGCTCGTGCACCGTGCTGCAGGAGCAGCGCGGAACGGCGGAGCCGGCCCGTAGGGTGGCGCACAGGGATGTGCGCCATCAAGAAAGTAACCAAAGAAACACGCCGCCAGTACGCAAGCCGGTGCTACGCACCGGTCCCCTGCGCTTCTCGGCGAACCAGGGGACGGCGCCGAACTCGCTGCGCTCAGACATCGGCGCCTCTGCGCCCCTGATTCCCCTGCGATGCTCGGCTCGCTGCAAGGCGGACCCAAGATCAAACGCCACAGCTGCACCCAGTAGATCCACGCCATGCGTGGATGCTCTTGCCGTTGATCTTGATCTTCCGGCCCGCCTTACAGCGAGCCGAGCACCGCAGGTCCGGCGAGGGCGAAGAGGCGCGGGTGTCTGAGCGTAGCGAGTTCCCGCGCCGTCCCTCGGCGGACCGAGAAGCGCAGGGTACCGGCGCGTAGCGACGGCTCGCGACCGGCGGCGCGTTTCTTTTGGTTACTTTTCTTTTCGCGCGAAAAGAAAAGTGACGCCCCTCCGCGGTCGCGGAAACGATCCGCCGGGCATGGCCCGGCGCTACCGACGCGTGGGCGCGCAAACAAAAACGCCCGGCGCGAGGCCAGGCGTTCCTGCACTGCTCTACAAGCGGAGGCTTATGCCACCGTCGACGCCCGCAGCGCGGCGATGCGCTCTTCCAGCGGCGGGTGGCTCATGAACAGCTTCTTCGCCGTCGACCCGGCAATACCGAACGCGGCGATCTGCGTCGGCAGGGTGCTCTGGCCGTGGTTGAGCTGCAGCCGCTCCAGCGCCGAGATCATCTTCTGGCGACCGGCCAGCGATGCACCGCCGGCATCGGCACGGAATTCGCGGTGGCGCGAGAACCACATCGAGATCATCGTGGCGAACAGGCCGAACACCATCTCCAGCACGAACACGATGATGTAGTACGCAAAGCCACGGCCGCCGCCTTCGCGGTTGCCCGACAAAGCACTGTCGATGATGCCGCCGACTACGCGGGCCAGCACGATCACGAAGGTGTTCAGCACACCCTGCAGCAGCGCCATGGTGATCATGTCTCCATTGGCGACGTGGGCGATCTCGTGGCCGAGCACGGCTTCGGCTTCATCCTCGCTCATGTTGTGCAGCAGGCCGGTGGACACCGCCACCAGCGCGTTGTTGCGGTTGGCACCGGTGGCGAACGCGTTGATCTCCGGGCCGTCATACACCGCCACTTCCGGCATGCCGATACCGGCTGCCTTGGCCTGGCGCTCGACGGTGGCCAGCAGCCAGCGCTCGGTCTGGTTGCGCGGCTCGGTGATCACCACCGCACCGGTGGAGCGCTTGGCCATCCACTTGGACAGCAGCAGCGAGATGAGCGAACCACCAAAACCGAAGATGGCCGCCATGACCAGCAGGCCGCTCATCGAACGGGAGTCCACGCCCAGGATTGACATCACGATGCTCGCGAGGATCAGCACCGCGAGGTTGGTCGCTAGAAAGAGGGCAATACGGGTGAACATGGGAAATTCCGGCTCGGAAGGGGTCGATATCCGTCAATCTGCGGTGCAGTCAGCTTGAATTCAAGCGCCAACCTGACCGACGATTCAGCTGCATGACCTCCTCCCTCTCCTGCGGCCGCTTCGCGCCCTCGCCCACCGGCCTGCTGCATCCCGGCTCGCTGCTTGCCGCCTTCGGCAGCTGGCTGCTTGCGCGCCACCATGGCGGCCTGTGGCGGTTGCGCATCGAAGACGTCGATCCACCCCGCACGGTGGCCGGCGCCGCACAGGCGCAACTGCAGGCGCTGGCCGCCTTCGGCCTGCTTCATGACGGGCCGGTGATCTGGCAGAGCGCGCGTAGCGACGCCTACCAGACGGCGCTGGACCGCCTGCTGGCCGATGGCGACGCATTTGTCTGCCACTGCAGTCGGAGCGATCTGGCCGCCAATGGCGGCATCCACCATCGCTGCGTCGCGCGGCAGGCACGACCGGACCCGGCCGTCCGCTTCCGCGTGCCGCCCGGCAGCATCGTGCGGTTCGAGGATGGCCTGCGCGGCCCGCAGCAACAGGATGTCCATGCCGAGGTCGGTGATTTCGTACTGCGCCGCGCCGACGGCTGCTGGGCCTACCAGTTGGCGGTGGTCGTCGACGATGCCGCGCAGGGCGTGAACGAAGTCGTGCGCGGCGCCGACCTGCTCGATTCCACCGCCCGGCAGATCCTGCTGCAGCAGGCGCTGGACCTGCCGACGCCGCGCTACTGGCACCTGCCGCTGCTGCTGGATGCACCGGGCCACAAACTGTCCAAGTCACTGGCCGCGCTGCCGGTGGATGCCGGCGCGCCGGTACCGGTGCTGCGCCGGTTGTGGGAACTGCTGGGCCAGCCGGGCACCGCACTGGACGGCATCGACGACCGCGACGCGCTGTTGGCCGCCGCGCAGCGCAGCTTCAACCCCGGCCTGCTGCCGCGCGCGGACATTCTGCTGCCGGCCGGCGCACTTTCCGCGCCGATGTTGCAGAATCCCCCTTCCTCCACCTGACATCCGGACAGCTTTCCATGACATCTCGCGTCGCACTGGTCACCGGCGGAACCGGCGGCATCGGTACCGCCATCTGCCAACGCCTGGCCGACCAGGGCCACCGGGTCGCCACCAACTACCGCGATGAGACCAAGGCCCGCGCCTGGCAGCAGGCGATGACCGAACGCGGCTACCACGTGGCGATCTTCCCGGGCGATGTCTCCGACTCTGCCAGCGCCGAAGGCCTGATCCGCGCGGTCGAGGCCGAACTGGGCCCGGTCGAGATCCTGGTCAACAACGCCGGCATCACCCGCGACACCACCTTCCACCGCATGCGCGCGGAGCAGTGGCACGATGTGATCAACACCAACCTCAACTCGGTGTTCAACGTCACCCGCCCGGTCATCGAGGGCATGCGTCGACGCGGCTGGGGCCGGGTCATCCAGATCAGCTCGATCAACGGCCTGAAGGGCCAGTACGGGCAGGCCAACTACGCCGCCGCCAAGGCCGGCATGCATGGCTTCACCATCTCGCTGGCGCGCGAGAATGCAGGCTTCGGCATCACCGTGAACACGATCTCGCCCGGTTACGTGGCCACCGACATGGTGATGGCGGTGCCCGAGGAAGTGCGCGCCAAGATCATTGCCGACATCCCCACCGGGCGCCTGGGCAAGCCGGAAGAAATCGCCTACGGCGTGTCCTTCCTGGTGGCCGAAGAGGCATCGTGGATCACCGGCAGCAACCTGGACATCAACGGCGGCCATCACATGGGCTGGTAAACGGCGCCAGGGCCTGAAAGCCCGTGCTGCACCCTGCCGTTGGTCATGCTGCGCAGCACGCAAAGCCTTGCTGCGCAACATTCCGGCGACGGAAAGCCAAGCCTGGCGGGGGCTGGGGCGGTTGCAACCGCTGCTGCACTGCGCCATGCTGCGCGTCTACTGTGACGAGTACCGCTTCATGGCTGCGACCCGCATCATCAAGAAGTATCCGAACCGCCGTCTGTACGACACCGAGATCTCCAGCTACATCACCATCGAGGACGTGCGCCAGCTGATCCTCGACGGCGAAGACTTCGAAGTCCGCGACGCCAAGAGCGGCGACGACCTGACCCGATCGGTCCTGCTGCAGATCATCGCCGACCAGGAGCAGGACGGTGAACCGATGCTCTCCACCCAGCTGCTGAGCCAGCTGATCCGCTTCTACGGCGATTCCCTGCAGGGCTTCATGGGCAACTACCTGGAGCGCAGCATGCAGGTCTTCCTCGACCAGCAGCAGCAGTTCCGCCAGCAGATGGGCAACCTGCTGGGGCAGACGCCGTGGGCGATGATGAACCAGCTGACCGAGCGCAACCTGGAACTGTGGCAGGAATTCCAGCGCAACATGGGCAGCGGTTTCGGTGGCCCGCGTCCGGGTGGCACCGGAACGGGCACCGGCGCCGGTACGGCCGGCAAGCCGAACGATCCGACCGGCGGCACCGGCACCGGCGGCAAGACCCGCCGCTGAGCCCCCCCGCCCCGGCGGATACGAAAACGGCGCGCCATGAGCGCGCCGTTCTGTTTTGAACGCCTCTACGCGGGGCGTGGTTCTACTTCCTGCAGCCCTTGCAGACCCGCTCGACCTTGTACCCCTTCGCCCGCAGCTTCTCGACCACGCCGTCGTTGCCCAGCAGGTGCAGGCCGCCCACCACCACCAGCGTGCCGCCCTGCCCGGCCTGCAGGTACGGCAGCAGCTTGGGCACCCACGCATCGTTGCGGTCGGTATTGATGCGCTGGTACAGCTGCGGATACTTCTGGCGCATCTCCACGCCCATCCGGCTCCACAGCAGGCGATCGTCACCGCGGCGCCAGGCCTCATGCAGCATCTGCGCCTGGGCGTCACCCTTGCCTGCTTCATCCAGCGCCTCGGACAGCATCTGCCGCTGCTCCTGCACGCTCATGCCATCAAGCAGGTTGATCTGGCTGGACATGTCTTCCAGGCCTGCGGTCTTCTTGCCGGCCTTCTGCGCCCGCTGCATGAAGTGCCGGTCCAGCCCCAGCTCGGGGTCCAGGCCCAGTTTCTGCATCTGCCCGACGGTGATGGTCAGGCCGACGAACCACGCTTTCATGCCCTGCAACTGCGCCAATGGCAATTTGTTCTGCGTCGCATAGGCCTGCAGCTTCTGCCAGGTCGGCGCATCCAGGTCACGCTTGAGTTCGCTGCCGTCCTTGCGGGTAGCCACCTGCACCATCTGGCTGGCCATCTGCGGCGACTGCAGTTCCTCAGGGGTCACTTCGAACAGCACACGCTGCGAGGCTTCGAATGCCTGCTCGACCTCGGTCGACAGTGGATAGTCCTGCGGCTTCAACAGATGGAAGGAACCCAGCAGGTACAGGCGTGCATCTCCCTGCCCGGTGACCTTCCACAGCAGCGGCACCGGCGGCTTGCCGGCCGTGGCTTCGGCTGGCGCATCGCGCGCGACGGCCAACGGACCGACGGCGCAGGCAGCGAGAAAAACGGCACTGCGCAGCAACAGTTTCATCAACATGTTCAACCCTCTCCTTCAGGCAGGTGATACGTCTTTTCACCCGCTTCCACGCGCAGGTCCGGGCGGTTTTCCGGCGGCGCCAACGGACAGGTCGCATAGGCGGTGAACGCGCACGGTGGGTTGTGGGCGTGGTTGAAGTCGATCGTCACGTGGCCGTCGGCCGTGGGCGCATCGGTATCCAGATAGCGGCCGGCAGGGTAGCTGCCGTGGCCACTGGTACGGTCGGCAAAGATCAGGAACAGCGGCTGCCCCGGTTCGCCGATCGCTTCCAGCCGCCAGCTGCGGCCGTCGCGATCGAATTCCACGGCACCGGCGTTGGGCATCTCGGTGGTCAGGCCAGTGATGTCCACGATCGGCAGGGTCTTGCCTGGCGGATGCGCGATGAAGCGCGCCTGCACCTGCCATTGCGGGCCACCGGGCCAGTACTGCAGGCCGGCGAAATCGCGGCGCGCCGGTGCATCGGCATGCTTGACCCGCAGTGCATCGCGCGGGCCGCGACGGATCAGGCTGAGCTGGCCCTTGCCACCATCGAAGGCCAGCAGGGTCGGCTGCGGATCCTTGTCGGTATCCATGCGCACACGCCCGCGCACGGGCTGTCCATCAAGGGTGACATCCGTGCCGGACTCCGGCGTGAACCACCACTGGTCGCCTTCACGGCGCAGCAGGCCCAGCTTGGCCGGCCCCACCGCCAGGCGGATGCCGCTGGTGTCGCCGCTGCCGACGAAGTGCGATCGGTTCTGCAACCAGTGCAGGCCGACCAGCGCGGTCCAGCCATCGGGCCGGGTCAGGTCCTGGTAGCGCAGCACCCGCCATTGCTGTTGCTGTGCGGCGAAGGCCGGATCCTCAACGGCAGCCGGTGCCGGCGTGGGTGCCGGGCTGCAGGCCACCAACAACAGGGCCGCCAGCAGGCTGCCCATTCGGCAAAATCGCATCGGTGCTCCCCTCAACGTCCGCGCAGGAACCAGCGGTCGATCTCCGCCAGCGAAAAACGGGCCCAGGTCGGTCGGCCGTGGTTGCACTGGCCGGACCGCTCGGTGATTTCCATGTCGCGCAGCAGCGCGTTCATTTCCGGCACGGTCAGGCGCCGGTTCGCACGCACCGCGCCATGGCAGGCCATGGTCGACAGCAGCTCATCGCGCGCAGTGGCGATGCGACGGCTCTGGCCGTGCTCGCGCAGGTCGGTCAGCACATCGCGCAGCAGGCCTTCGGGTTCGGCATGGGCCAGCAGCGCCGGGATGCTGCGCACGTGCAGCGCGCCCGGTCCGGCACGGGTGATCTCGAACCCGAGCGCAGCCAGCGTATCAGCCTCCGCCTCGGCGGTATCGGCCTCGCGCTCGCCCACCGCCAGGGTGATCGGCACCAGCAACGGCTGCGACTGCAGGCCGATGCCATCGTGCGCATTCTTCAACCGCTCGTAGCCGATGCGTTCGTGCGCCGCATGCATGTCGACCACGATCAGGCCTTCGGCGTTCTCGGCCAGGATGTAGATGCCATGCAGCTGGGCAACGGCGTAACCCAGCGGAGGTACGCCGGCGTCGGCACTGGTGACCGGCAATCCGTTCTCCATCGGCATCGGCGGCAGTGCCGCACCACGCTCGGCACCCGCTGGCGACGCATACAACGCAGCATAGGCGGCGGGTGCATCGGCCACCTGCAGGCCCAGCGGCTGCTGCGGGCGCCAACCGGAAAAGCCACCACCGCCCTGTCCCGCACCCGGTGCCGGACCGCGCACGTAGCCGAAGCTGGAGGCCGTGGCCCCCGGCATCGCAGACGCGCTGGCGCCCTCGGCCGGATGCACCGCGCCTGCACCGATCTCCTGCGCGGTCATGCCGGCACGGGTGTCGGCCAGTGCGTCCTTCAGGGTGCGGTAGACGAAGTCATGCACCAGCCGCGAATCGCGGAAGCGCACCTCATGCTTGGCCGGATGCACGTTCACATCAACGCGCGTCGGGTCCAGCTCCAGGAACAGCACATACGCTGGCTGGCGGCCGTGGTACAGCACGTCGCCGTAGGCCATCTTCACTGCATGGGCGACACTGCGGTCACGTACCGAACGTCCGTTGACGTACAGGTACTGCTGGTCGGTGCTGGCGCGCGAATAATGCGGCTGCGCGATCCAGCCATGCAGGCGCAGGCCGGCACTGCTGTGGTCCACGCGCACAGCCTGGTTGGCGAAGTCCTCGCCCAGGGTCTCGGCCAGGCGCACGTCCGAATACAGGTCGCCCGGCTTGTAGCGACGCGAGGCCTTGCCGTTGTGCGAGACGCGCAGCTCGACATCGGGACGGGCCAGCGCCAACGAACGCAGCCACTCTTCGATATGCCCCAGTTCGGTGCGCTCGGCGCGCAGGAACTTGCGCCGCGCCGGCACGTTGTAGAACAGCTCGCGCACTTCCACCGTGGTGCCGGGCGCATGCGCGCGCGGGGTCACCTCGCCGATCTTGCCGCCTTCGATCTGCAGTGCCGAACCGTGCTCATCATGGGCACGGCGCGAGGCCAGGGTGAAACGACTGACCGAGGCGATCGACGGCAGCGCTTCGCCACGGAAACCCAGCGTGGCCACTGCTTCCAGCTCATCCAGGTTGGCGATCTTGCTGGTGGCGTGCCGCGAAACCGCCAGCGGCAACTGTTCTGCGGCAATGCCGCTGCCGTTGTCGCGGATGCGGATCAGGCGCACACCGCCTTCTTCCAGCTCGATATCGACGCGGCTGGCGCCGGCATCGATCGCGTTCTCAACCAGTTCCTTGACCACCGATGCGGGTCGTTCGACCACTTCACCGGCGGCAATCTGGTTGATCAGGATTTCCGGCAGCGGCCGGATCGGACGCGGATCGGGCGCGTTCATGGGCAGGCAAGGCAGGCAGACGTCATGCCACGATGATAGCGGAGCGGCGCCAGGTAGAGTCAGATGCAGCGTACGCGGCGCCAGCCAGCCAGGCGTGGCCTGGCTCCAGCGGACGCGGGCGATCCAGCGGGTTACTTGCTGCCGCCCGCCACGGTGCTTGCAGCGTCGATCTCGGCCTGCGCGCGCGCGGCGTACAACGTGCCCGGCGGCGGTTGGCGGCTGAAGAAGGTGTGCACGCCATCCAGCACCGCACCGGCGACCTTGCGCTGGTAGGCCGGGTCGATCAGGCGGCGCTCTTCATCCGGGTTGGAGATGAACGCGGTTTCCACCAGCATCGCCGGCATGTCCGAAGTGCGCAGCACGGCGAAGTTGGCGCGCTCGATGTTCGGCTTGTGGTTGTTGCCGATACGCTTCAGGCCGCCCAGCACGTGCCCGGCTGCGTCCTCGGAGGATTTCATGTAGCCGCTCTGGGCCAGGTCCAGCAGAACGTTGGCCAGCGTGCCTTCGGTCTGCTGCAGGCGCACGCCACCGACCAGATCGGCGGCGTTTTCCTTGTCCGCCAGCCAGCGTGCACGCTGCGAAGACGCGCCCTTGGTCGACAGCACATACACCGACGAACCGGTGGCCGAGCGGTTTTCGGCGGCGTCGGCATGGATCGAAATGAAGATGTCGGCCTTGTTCGCACGCGCCTTCTGCGCACGCATCGGCAGCGGGATGAACACATCGCTGTCGCGGGTGAGGAAGGCTTTCAGGCCAGGCGTAGCGTTGACCTGGCGAGCCAGTTCACGCGCCACCGCCAGGGTGACATCCTTCTCGCGCTTGCCGGTCGGGCCGATGGCGCCCGGATCCTGGCCGCCATGGCCCGGATCGATCGCCACCACCAGGTGACGCATGCCCGGCTGCATGCGGATGCGCGAGGCATCGCTGGGCATGGTCGGACGCGGCGACTCGGTCGGCGTAACAGGTGTCGGCACCGGCTTCGGCTGGGTGGCCACAACTGCAGTGGTGGCCTGGCCAGCCAGGATGGCTGCCGGCGACGACGTCGGGGTGCTGCTGGCGGTGGTACCTGCTGCCGCCATCTGCACCGGGGTGGTGCTCGGCGCCGGCGTCGGCGCGGCGGGTGCCGCTGCGCTGGCACTGGCCTGCTGCTGGACCTGCGCGGTCAACAGCGCAGTGGCTCGCGCGGCATCACCACGGGACTGTGCGGTTTGTGCCGGGGTCGGGCCCGGGACCGCAGCCGGACTCGCCGAAGATGCCGCTGGCGGTTGCGTCGGCGCGGGCGTCGGCGCGGGGCGACCGGCGGCCACGGCCGGGCCATCGCCCGGCCACTCGATCACCAGCTTGGATTCATTGCCTTCGCGCTGCATCTGCGGGCGGAAGGGGGCGACCGTCTCGGCCAGGTCGAATACGACACGGAAAGTGCCCGGCACCGGCTGCCCGGTGCGCACCGCAGTCACCACGCCCTGCGGCGACGGCATCTTCAGGTTGCGCACCGCGCTGGAATCAGGGAAATCGACCACCAGCCGGTTCGGGCCGGCCAGCGACAGGGTCTTGTAGCCACCACTGCCGACCAGGGCGATTTCCGCGCGGGTTCCGGTCGCACCGGTATTGAGCAGTACCTGGCGGACCTCACCGGCCCACGCACTGACGCTCGCCAGACCAAGTCCGACGGCGGCACAGATGGCAATGAGTCGATTCCCCGGGCGCATGACTCAGGATTCAATCACCGCACTGAACGGAATGCAACACCTTTTTCCTTAATAATCCGTAACCTGCCGGTGTTTGTTCTCGTCAGCCGACAGAAAGGGCCTGCAAGTCGCCACCTTCGGGGAGCCGCTGCAGCCATTCACGTCCCGTGTCGCTGATGCCAGTGAGACGCACGCGACGCCCCTGACCTTCAATCTCCAGTGCGACCACCAGATCGGTTGGCGGCAGCGCACCGGCACCGCGCTCTGGCCATTCGACCAGCCACAGCACGGCACTGCCCTCGTCCAGCCCGAGGAAATCCAGCTCGCCGGCCTGGCCGATGCGATACAGGTCCATGTGCCAGGCCTCGCCGCCACTGGACAACGGATAGCGCTCGACCAGGGTATAGGTGGGGCTGCGGATCGCCCCCTGCACGCCCAGCGCCCGCAACAGCGCGCGCGCCGTGGTCGATTTGCCGGCGCCAAGATCGCCGCGCAACTCGACCAGCGCCTGCGGCGGGCGGGTAGCTGCCAGCCATTGCCCCAGCAGTTCGGTGGCGTTGCTGTCGGCAAGGAAGAATTCAGTCATCGGGAACATTCCGGGTTGGCCAGCCGCCGCAGGGGCGCCAGCAGATCAGTGGGAAGCAGGCCGCGGGCACCGTCGGCGGCGGCGACATCGCCGGCCAGGGCATGCAGCAGCGCACCGCCTGCCGCCGCATCGAACGCAGGCAGGCCCTGCGCGCGCAGGCTGGCGATGATGCCGGTCAACAGGTCGCCCATGCCACCCACCGCCATTCCCGGGTTGCCGGCCGCAATCAGTCGCGGTGCGTGGCCGGGCGCGGCGACGATGCTGCCCGCCCCCTTCAGCACCACCACTGCGTGATAGCGCTCGGCCAGCGCCTGCGCGCTGGCATAGCGATCGGCCTGGACTGTCGCCGTGGTGGTTTCCAGCAGGCGCGCGGCTTCGCCGGGGTGCGGGGTCAGGATCGCATCGGGCAGCGCATGTGCATCCTGCGCCAGCAGGTTCAGCGCATCGGCGTCGATCACCAGCGGCAGGCCTGACTGCAGCACACGCGCATACAGCGCGCGCGCCCATTCGTCCTGGCCCAGGCCCGGGCCGATCGCCACCACCCTGGCTTTTGCCAGCAACGCCGGCAGCGCTGAGCCATCTTCCAGCGCGTGCGTCATCGCTTCAGGCAACCTCGCCAGCAGCGGGCCGACATGGTCGCGGCGGGTGCCGATGCTCAGCAGGCCCGCGCCAGCACGCAGCGCAGCTTCGGCGGCCATCGCGATGGCACCGCCGCTGCCATGGTTGCCGCCCACGCACAGCACGTGGCCGGATTCACCCTTGTGGCTGTTGGCACGGCGCGGCGGCAGCAGATCCGGCAGGCGCGACTGCGTCCAGCACTCTGCAGCAGCGACGACACCCTGCCAGGCCGCATCGGCCAGCGCCAGTGGTGCCAGGTGCCTGCGCCCGGTGTATTCCAGTGCATCGCCGGTGTACAGGCCGCGGTGGGCGACGATGAACTGCACTGTCAGGGCCGCGCGTACGGCTGCGCCCGGCACGCAGCCATGGTCGGCGTCGACACCGCTGGGTACGTCCAACGCCAACACCGGCGCCTGCTGCGCGTTCAGCGCCTCGATCAAGGCCAGTGCCGCGCCCTCTGGTGCCCGGGAGAAGCCAAGGCCGAACAGGGCATCGACCCATAGATCGGCCTGGGCCAGTTCGCCGTTGAAATCAGTGACGGTGCCGCCGGCGGACCTGAAATCCGCTGCGGCGCGCTGCGCCAACGCCGTGGAAGGTGGGCTGCCCGGCAGCGCGATCAGCTGCACCTGCCGCCCGGCCTGCAGCGCATGACAGGCCAGCACATAGCCATCGCCGCCATTGTTGCCGCTGCCAACCACCACGCCGATCCGCCGCGCCTGCGGCCAGTGCTGCAGCAGGCTCTGCCAGGCCGCCTGGCCCGCCTGGGCCATCAGGCCCCAGCCACCATCGCCCGCCAGCGCGGAGGCCTGGGCATCGAGTGTGCGTGCGGCACGGGAATCGAACAGATCGGCGAGGTTGGCCATGCGGGGATTTTATACTGGTGCACATGTCCCCCGTCCCTGCCCCCCTCGATCCGGCCCTGGCCGTACAGCGCATCCGCGATCTGGCGCGCGCGCATGGCTTCCAGCGCTGTGGTATCGCCGGCATCGAACTGGGCGAGGACGAGGCGCACCTGGCCGACTGGCTGGGCCAGGGCCTGTACGGCACCATGGACTGGATGGCACGCCACGGCACCCTGCGCGCGCGCCCGGCAGAGCTGCTTCCCGGCACCGTGCGGGTGATCTCGGTGGGCATGGACTACAGCCACAGGGACGACACCGAAGCGTGGGCGACCCTGGCCGATCCGGGGCGCGCCTACGTCGCCCGCTACGCGCTCGGCCGCGATTACCACAAGCTGATGCGCAACCGCCTGCAGAAGCTGGCCACGCAGATCAACGATGAAGTGGCGCCGCTGGGCTACCGCGTCTTCGTCGATTCGGCGCCAGTGCTGGAACGCGCGCTGGCACGCAACGCGGGGCTGGGCTGGATCGGCAAGCACACCTGCCTGATCGACCGCCACGGCGGCTCGTGGTTCTTCATTGGCGAGATCTACATCGACCTGCCGCTGCCGATCGACACGCCGGCCAGCGCGCACTGCGGCACCTGTACGCGCTGCATCGACGTCTGCCCGACCCAGGCCATCACCGCCCCGCAGCGGCTGGATGCGCGCCGCTGCATCTCCTACCTGACCATCGAGCATGACGGTGCGATTCCAGTGGAGATGCGACCGCTGATCGGCAACCGCATCTATGGCTGCGACGACTGCCAGCTGGTCTGCCCCTGGAACAAGTTCGCCAAGCGCACCGACGAAGCTGACTTCCGCGCCCGCAACAACCTGGACACCGCACGCCTGGACCAGTTGTTCGCCTGGGACGAAGCTGAATTCCTGCGCCGTACCGAAGGCAGCCCGATCCGCCGCAGTGGCCATGAGCGCTGGCTGCGCAACATCGCCGTGGCGCTGGGCAATGCGCCAACCACGGCAGAGACGCTGTCGGCGCTGCAGACGCGCGCCGAGGCTGCTTCACCCGTAGTCCGCGAACACGTGCAATGGGCACTGGCCCAGCACGGCCAGCGCTGACGTGCGATCCTGAGCCCCCTGCTCCATCTGCCCCACGCCGTCACCATGCAGCCACGCAACAACGACGTCTTCACCCCCAGCCAGCTCAACACCCTGGCGCGCGACCTGCTGGAAGGCAGCTTCCCGGCAATCTGGGTGGAAGCCGAACTGGGCAGCGTGGCGCGGCCGGCGTCCGGCCATCTGTATTTCACCCTGAAGGACGCGCGTGCACAGTTGCGCGCTGCGATGTTCAGGATGAAGGCGCAGTACCTGAAGTTCGTTCCGCGCGAGGGCATCCGCGTGCTGGTGCGCGGCAAGGTGACCCTGTACGACGCCCGTGGCGAGTACCAGATGGTGCTGGACCACATGGAGGAAGCCGGCGAAGGCGCACTGCGTCGCGCGTTCGAGGAACTGAAGGCGCGGCTGGAAGCCGAGGGACTGTTCGACCCGGCCCGCAAGCGGCAGATGCCGGCCCACGTGCAGCGCCTGGCGGTGATCACCTCGCCCACCGGTGCCGCCGTGCGCGATGTGCTGAGCGTGCTCGGCCGCCGCTTCCCGTTGCTGGAAGTGGATCTGCTGCCGACCCTGGTACAGGGCGCAACCGCTGCCGCACAGATCACCCGCCTGCTGCAGGCCGCCGATGCCAGCGGTCGCTACGACGTGATCCTGCTGACCCGTGGTGGTGGCTCGCTGGAAGACCTGTGGGCCTTCAACGATGAAGCGCTGGCCCGCGCAATCGCCGCCAGCGGCACGCCGGTGGTCTCGGCGGTGGGTCACGAAACCGACTTCAGTCTCAGCGATTTCGCTGCTGACCTGCGCGCGCCTACGCCATCGGTGGCCGCGGAACTGCTGGTACCCGATCAGCGCGACCTGGCCCTGCGCCTGCGCCGCAACGCGGCTCGCATGGTGCAGCTGCAACGCCACGCCATGCAGCAGGCCATGCAGCGCGCTGATCGCGCCCTGCTGCGCTTGAACGCACAGAGTCCGCAGGCACGACTGGATCTGCTGCGCCGTCGTCAGCTGGACCTCGGACGTCGCTTGCATGCGGCGCACAACCAGCAGCAGGAGCGTCGCGCAGCCCGTTTGCGCCACGCTGCTGCAGTGTTGCGAGGCCATCATCCGCAGCGGCAGATGGAGGCGTTGCGACGCCGCCTTGCCGCGTTGGGCGGGCGCCCACAAGCGGCGCTGCAGCGCCTGCTGCAGCGTGATGCGCTGCGCCTGCGTGGCCTTGCACGTTCGCTGGAAGCGGTCAGTCCGCTGGCGACCGTCGCGCGTGGCTACAGCATCGTGACCCGTGCAGAGGATGGCGCACTCGTGCGCCGGATCGAGCAGGTACAACCGGGTGACGCACTGCAGGCCCGGGTCGGCGACGGCGTGATCGACATACAAGTGACTGCGGTCAAGTAAGGGGTGTTCGGCAGGGCTGCGCCCTGCACCCGCAGAAGCAACGGCAACAGCCGAAGCAACGGCAGAAGCGGGTTTCCTGAGGGATGGCGGGGTGGGCCCGGTTGCGGGGGACGCTGCAAGTACGTCCATGTAAGCTCGGTCGCGCCTTGCTCGTGTGCGCTGTCCTGCGCACACGGCAAGACCGGGGTTGGGCGTCCTGCCCAACCCGCCCGAGGCATGCCTCGAGCCCATGGCGCTCACGCCCCCGCAACCGGACCCACCCCGCCTTCGAGAGTTTCCCGGTGGCGGTTGGTACATCCATGCCATGCGTGAATGAATCTCCATCGAGATCGAATATTTCGACAATTGATCGAAATGCATCCACGCATGGCGTAGATCTACCGTGTCGACCAAGGTCGACACCCACCAAGGGCAGGCCATGCCGTTCCGACAGATCGCGAAATCTGTCGAAGGCGGGGTGGGTCCGGTTGCGGGGGTGTCAGCCGCATGGATGCGGCTGCCAAGCCCCCATGGACGGGTTCACGGCGTCCCCCGCAACCGGACCCACCCCGCCATCCCACAGGAAGCCAGCTTTTGCTGTTGAGGTTGCCGGCCAGCGGCCGGCACTACCGCTTCGGCAGGTGCAGGGCGCAGCCCTGCCAAACCACCCTTTACCTGGCCTGCTCGCAGAACTTCTGCCGATACTCCAGTGCCTTCGGCATCAACGCCTGCAGGTTCTGGATACGGGTACCCGGATTGGGGTGGGTCGAGGCGAACTCCGGCGGTGACTGGCCACCACCGGCCTGGCCCATGCGCTGCCACAGCGGCACCGCCTCGCGCGGGTCGAAGCACGCCGCGGCCGCCAGCATCAGGCCCACTTCATCGGCCTGCGTCTCGTGGCTGCGCGCGTACGGCAACAGATACCCATAGCCCATCGCCGACATCATCATCTGCTGCTGCTGCGCATCCATGCCACTGGCGGCGCCGGCTACCTGGCCGATCTGGGTCAGCTTCTGCTGGGCCATGCGCTGTGCACCATGGCGCAGCAATGCGTGGGCGATCTCATGGCCCATCACCACCGCCATCGCATCGCGGGTACGCGCCACCGGAATCAGCCCCGTGTAGACCGCCATCTTGCCACCGGGCAGGCAGAACGCATTGGCCTGTTCGGACGGAATCACGTTCACTTCCCACTCGAAGTCGCGTGCGAAGTGTGCCGGCTGCAGCCCGTGTTCCTGCGCCAGCGCGGTTTCGACCACGTCCACCTTGGCGATCAGTCGCTCGGCAATCGCCCGGACATCCCGCGAGACCTGTTCATTCGGGCCCAAAGGGCGCTCCTGCGACAGGATCTGCTGGTAGGCCTGCAGGCCCAGCGCCTTCTCCTGGCTGGCGTCCAGGCTGCTGTCGATCAGCACCTTCTCGCCGGTATAGGGGTCGACCGCACGGTTGGAGAACCAGTAGAACGCCGCGTAGCCGGCGGCCAGCAGCAGCACCCACCAGCGGATGTTGCCGAACAGGCCACGCCGCTGCTGCGGCGAGCGGGAAAAAGGATCGTTGCGCATCGGCTGGTCTTCCGGCTGACCCCGCCGGCCGGCGGGTACGGCGCAATCTTAGTGCGGCGCTGCCTGCGGCGGGTGAAACCGGCGCCGATCCAGTCGTGCCCGTCAGATCCCTCGCACCAGTCGGAAGCCGATGCGCGCATTGGTGGTATCCGAATCCTGCGATTGCCGCCACGCCGCCCGGGTCTGCTCCGGCGCGTTGGCCCAGTTGCCACCCCGGATCACCCGTGAACGGCAGCCCGGGTTGAACCACGCCACACCATCAGCCGGCGCGCGCCGATAGCTGGCATGCCAGCAATCGGCCACCCACTCGCTCAGATTGCCGCCCATGTCATGCAGCCCGAAGGCGTTGGCCTGGAAACTGGCGACCGGGGCCGGTCCCCACCAACCATCGCCATAGCCGACGAAGGCGTTGTGCCAATGCCTGCCCGAAGGCGAAACATCCTTGCTGCCGGTGTAATTGCCACTGCCTTCCGGTGGCAGCCCGGCATCGCCCCACGGGTAGCGGCCACTGCTGCCGGCACGCATCGCGTACTCGAACTCGGCCTCGCTGGGCAGGCGGTAGCTGCGACCGGTCTGTTCGGACAGCCAGTTCGCGTAGTTCTCGGCATCACGAACGCTCACGTGCATCACCGGCGAATTGCCCAGTGCCCGCCCGCCGTCATAGTCGGACCGCCAGTCCACGCCGCTGCGACGGATGAAATTGCCGCTGCGCTCGTCATAGACCACCGAATGTCCACGCCGGGTCGCACGTGGGCGGGCATTGGTCGCCTTCACATAGCGCTCGAAGTCACCCACGGTGATCTCGGTGATCGCCATCGCGTACCCACGCTCGAAACGCACATAGTGCGATGGCCGCTCTGCGTCGGTTGCGCCCGGTTCGGTATCACTGGCGCCCATCTGGAATCCACCATGCGGTACCACGATCATCTGCGGTCCACGGCCGCCATCACGCAGCGCATCGCTGAACACCTGCCCCGGCCGGAAGCTGCCGTAATGGGTGGCCAGTTCGATGCGTTCGCGCAACTGCGCCACCACCGCGTCGCCCGGCAACGCAATGCGCAGCGCTTCGGCCAACTTCTCGCGCGCAGGCTTCAGCCCCTGCGGGGTGGTCAGATCATGCAGGCCGCCATCGCGCAGCTGGACCAGTGCCGCTGCACGGATCTGCTCGATGCGCTCGAACGCATCGGCGATGGTCGGTGACGAGTCCCGCACCTTGCTGGCTTCTGCCAACCACGCGCCGGCACTGGCGAAATCGCGGATACGCGCGGCATCCTCGGCACGCCGGATCAGCCCACTTTCAGCAGCTGCCAGGCCCTGCCGCGCGCGACGATTCGCCGGGTCCAGCGCAAGTGCCTCACGGAAGTTGCCAATCGCACCATCCCCCGCTTCGCCGATACGGTCGGCACGCAGATCGTCTTCGCCCGCGCGGTTGTAGGCGACCACACGCTGCGCGGTCTCGACCCGCCCCTGCAGCGCGCGCACCTTCTCGTCCTTCGGCGCCAGGGTCAGCAGCACCAGCGCCTGGCGCCCGGCTTCGGCCAGCGCCTCACGCTGCTGCAATGGCCGCTGCAGCAACGCATCGGCCTGCTGCTGCAGCTTCTGTTTCGCGCGTTGCAGGCCCAGGCGCGCCTGCCGATCGTCGGGTTCCTCCTCCTGCACTGCCAGCCACAGGGGCACGGCCGCATCGCCATCTTCATACAGATGCCCCCGCGCGAATGCCTGGTCGGCAGCCCGGCGCAGCTGTGTCAGCGTACGTCCCTGGCGATCGACCCGCGGCGGCGTCCACTGCTGGATGTCCTCGGCCGCGTCGTCACCGGCAATGGTCACCGTGCCCCGCCCGGTACCACGCGCCGGACCGGCCTCTGGTGCGGGATCGGCCGGCTGGGCTGCGGTGGCACCGGCGGTCTGCGCAGGGGGCGACGGCGTGCAACCGGCCAGGCTCACGGCCAAGGCGGTAAACAGCGCGGGCGACAGCAGAAAACGCAAGCAGGGCCTCCTTCGGCACGGATGCGGACCGACGTTAGGCTATTCTCCCCTGCCTGAGCAAACCCGAGTAGTAGGCCCTGACACGTGGCAACCTGGATCACCACCCCCGCCGAGCTGGACACATACCGCCAGCAGCGGCCGACCCGCATCGGCCTGGATACCGAATTCATCCGTGAACGCACCTTCTGGCCACAGCTGGCGCTGGTGCAGATGGCCGTCGGCGAGGACATCCTGCTGATCGACCCGCTGATTCCCGGCATGCCCGAGGCGTTGGCGCCGTGGCTGGCCGATGAATCCATCACCAAGGTCATGCACAGTGCCAGCGAAGACCTGGTGGCGTTCAAGTGGACCTGTGGCGTGCTGCCGCGTCCGTTGTTCGACACCCAGATCGGCGCCGCGCTGGCTGGCATCGGTGCTGGCATGGGCTACCAGAAGCTGGTGCAGGAGATCATCGGCGTGGCACTGGAAAAGGGCGAAACCCGCTCTGACTGGATGCGCAGGCCGTTGTCGGACTCCCAGCTGAAGTACGCCGCCGACGACGTCGAGCATCTGTTCGCGATGCACGACGCCATCTCCGCCAAGCTGGAAACGCTGGGGCGCCAGCAGTGGCTGCACGACGATGGCGAGCGCCTGCTGGCCAGCGTGGCAAATGACGAAGACCGCTGGCCCCACCTGGGCATGCGCTCGGCGCAGTTCCTGGACGCGCCCGCGCAGCGCCGCCTGCTGCGCCTGCTGCGTTGGCGCGACGTGCAGGCGCGCGCCAGCGACCGCCCGCGCAGCTGGATCCTGGACAACGAACTGGCCGCCACCCTGGCACGCACCCCGCCAGCCGATGCCGCTGCAGTGAGCAAGCTGTTCGAACAGTTCCCGAAGGCGCCGCGCAAGCTGGCCGCTGCGGTATGGCAGGCGCTGGACACGCCGCTGGCCGACGAAGCCGATGCGCCGTTGGCGATGCAGGCCAGCGATGCCAGCAAGCAGCTGCTGAAGAAGCTGCAGGATGCGGTGGCCGAACGCAGCCGCGAGCTCGGCCTTGCCGACGGCGTGCTGGCCTCACGCAAGCATCTGGAAAGCTATCTGGAGCATCAGCAGTGGCCGGCTGCACTGGCCGGCTGGCGCCAGCAGGAACTGGAGCCGCGGTTGCAGGCGTTGTTGCCCGCAGTCTGAGGAACCGGGCGGACAACGAAAAACGGCGCTCGATGAGCGCCGTTTTCGATACTCCAACCGGTAGTGCTTACCAGTTCATGTTCAACGAAACACCCACGGTGCGCGGTTCGTTGTAGACCGCGGCCATGTAGTTCTCGATCACACCCTTGAGGTTCTTCTCGTTGGTGATGTTGCGCGCGAACAGCGCCACTTCGTAGGCACCGTAGTTGCCCGAATAGCCGATCTTCAGGCCACCCTCGAAATCACCCTTGGAGTTGAACTCCTTGCTGTCGTACAGCACGAAGCTGGTGTAGCCCTGCTTGTTCCAGTCGGTGGACACGAACATCGTGGCCGCGTCGCTGACCGGGAAGTCGTAGCGCGCTGCCAGGTTGATGTTGTACTTCGGTGCGTTCGGCAGCGGGTTGCCATCGATCTGCGCGAAGGTGTTGGCACCGACCTTGATGGTCGGATCGTTCACCGTGCACACCACCTGGCCGTTCAGGCCGCAGACCTGCGCGTAGACGCGCTTGTCCTTGATCTCGCTGTGCAGCAGGCTCAAGCCGGCGCTCAGGGTCAGGTTCTGGATCGGGCGCAGCTCCATGTCCGCTTCGAAGCCGTAGGCCTTGGCCTTGTCTGCGTTGAACAGCACGCCGTTGCCGTCCGAATCGTTGCCGTTGAGCTGGATGTCGTTGACGGTGTAGGTGAACGCGGTGGCGTTCAGGCGCAGGCGGTTGTCCCACAGGCTGCTCTTCACGCCCGCTTCCCACGACAGGATCGTTTCCGAATCGGCGGTGGTGAAGTCGGCATTGAACACCGCCGAACGGCCCTGGATGGTCGGACCACGGAAGCCGCGGGCGACCTTCGCATAGACGCTCACGTCCGGGGTGATCTGATACATCGCGCTCAGATCCCAGCTCGGGGTGGTGTCGGTCATCTTGACGTCGGTGCGGCCCTTGTAGGTGACCAGGCCGGCAGCGGTATCGGCCGTCTTCAGCAGGCGGGTGTGCTTCTCATCGCGGGTCTGGCGCAGGCCGGCGGTGACGGTGAACTTGTCGGTGAAGGCGTAGCTCAGCTGGCCGAAACCGGCCCAGGAGGTGTTCTTGTTGCGCAGGCGTACCCAGTTGTTCGGGTTGCGCGCAGCGCCCTTCAGGAACCAGCCGCGCTGGTAGAAGTCGGTGGTGTCGCTGCCGTTGAAGTAGAACGCACCGGCCTGCCACTGCAGGGCGCTGTCGTCATGGCTGGCCAGGCGGAACTCCTGGGTCCACTGGTCCAGGTCACGGATCTGGCCCATCGACTGGCCGTAGCCGTTCGGCACGCCATTGACCGGGAAGTTGACCGCAGCGCCGCCGTCGGTGTCACCGCGGCTGTAGCCGGAAGTGGTCTCGTAAGCGGTGATCGAGGTGAAGTCGATCGCGCCGAAGTCATAACGCGCCTTCACCGAACCGCCGTAGGTCTTGTACGCCTGCGGGTTGTTGTCGGCCTCGTCGTAGGCGACCTGGTCACGCGGCACGTCGGTCTTGTTCGAGCCCTTGGTCAGTGCGTTGCGCAGGAACAGGGTCGAGGTGCCTTCGTAGTCGCGGGCGTGGGCCGAAGCAAGGATCGAGAACTGGTCGCTCGGGGTCAGCAGCAGCTGCGCGCGCACGTTGCGGTCGTCGAAGCCGCCCATGGCGTTCTTCTTCGGGCTGACCGTGCCGTCGGCGCTGGGGCCGGTGTAGGTGTTGTCGACGTAGTCGTCGCGGTGCTGGTACAGCGCCGACACGCGGAACGATGCGATGTCGTTGATCGGGCCACCGAAGCCACCGTCGATCGACACGCTGTTGTAGGAGGCATAGCTGGCGCTGACGCGGCCGCTGTAGTCCTGGGTCGGCTTGAGGGTGTCGAACTTGACGATGCCGGCGGTGGTGTTGCGACCGAACAGCGAGCCCTGCGGACCGCGCAGCACTTCCACCTGGTCCACGTCATAGACCGGGTTGGACTTCAGCACCACGTGCTCCAGCACGACGTCGTCCTGGATGATCGACACCGGCTGCGAGGCACCGAGGTAGAAATCGATGTTGCCCAGGCCGCGGATGTAGAAGCGCGGGAAGATGCGGCCGGTGGTGGTTTCCGCATACAGGCTCGGCACGCGGCCGGACAGCGCCAGCAGGGTGTCGTCGCCGCCGGCGGTGAAGTCGCGCATGCGCTCGCCCTGCACCACGCCTACCGACACCGGCACTTCCTGCAGGTTCTGCTCGCGGTGCTCGGCGGTCACGGTGATGGTGTCCAGCCCGGTCGGGGTCGGTGCACTGTCCTGCGCGGCAGCACCGAAGCTGGCAGCCAGCGCCAGGCCTGCACAGGCCAGGGCCAGCGGATGGCGACGGAAGGAAACGAAGGAGGACGACATGCCCGACGAACGGCGGGAATCGGAATGGGAAGGCATCGAAAGCTCTGAGGAGGCGTCCGTGCGGCCTGCGCTGACCGGGCGGCAAATAGGAGGAAAACTGCGCAAGCGGCCATTATCCTCCAAATTGTTACAATTTCGTTGCGCCGGCAGACAGCAGGGGGATCAGGCCGTTTTCGGCACAGTCCCCGCCTCAGCCGTGCTGCGGTAACGGCGCCAGCGCGACCTCGACCATCGCCAGCAGGCGTTCGCGGCTGATGCCGTCTCGCGCCTGCACCGAGATGCCATGCAGCACCGTGGCGAAATGATCGCCCAGCGCCTGCACGGATAGATCGGCCGCCAGCTCGCCAGCCGCCTGCGCCTGCTGCAGCCGCGCGATGATCGCCGCCGTGCGCTGGCGGCGGTGGCTGGCCAGCCAGTCGCGCACGCCCTCGCCATCCGGTGACACGCTGCTGGCCGAGGACACTACCAGGCAGCCATGCGGACGACCGCGACGGGTGTAGGTCAACACGGCATCCCGCAGCATGCTGCCGATCGCATCGCGCAGTGACGCCTGCTCCAGCGCGCGCGGCGCGAAGCCGCCCTCGCCTTCCTCGTACAGCGCCACCGCTTCGCGGAACAGCTGCTCCTTGCTGCCGAACGCGGCGTAGATGCGCGCCGAGGCAATGCCAAGCGCTTCGACCAGGGCCGACATCGAGGTGCCCTCATAGCCGTGCTGCCAGAACAGCAGCATCGCCTTGCGCAATGCCTGGTCCCTGTCGAATTCGCGCGGTCGCCCTGCCATCTGCCTGCCTGCCGTTCTGAGGCGCGCAGTGTAACGCGGGTGTTGACCATCCAGATGCACGCGCCTATTCTTTGTCGACCGACAAACAATTGGAGCAACACATGCAAACCCTCAAAGGCCCCAGCCTGCATCTGGCGCAGTTCGCTGGCGACCAGGCGCCGTTCGACAGCCTGTCCGGCATCGCCGCCTGGGCGGCCGGTCATGGTTTCAAGGCCCTGCAGATTCCGGCATGGGACGCGCGCCTGTTCGACCTGGCCACCGCCGCCGACAGCCAGGACTACTGCGATGACCTGCGTGGCACCCTGGCCGAGCACGGCCTGCAGGTCAGCGAGCTGACCACCCACATCCTGGGTCAGCTGGTGGCGGTGCATCCGGCCTACGATGAGCTGTGCGATGGTTTCGCACCGGAAGCACTGCGCGGCAACCCGCAGGCACGCAGCGAATGGGCACAGCAGCAGCTGCATCTGGCCGCCCGCGCCTCGCGCCGGCTCGGGCTGCAGGACATGGGCACCTTCTCCGGCTCATTCGCCTGGCCCTACCTGTTCCCCTTCCCGCAGCGTCCGCCGGGCCTGATCGATGCCGCATTCGATGAGCTGGCACGCCGCTGGCGGCCGATCCTCGATACCTGCGGGGACAACGGCATCAACCTCTGCTACGAAATCCATCCCAGCGAAGACCTGCACGATGGCACCAGCTTCGAACGCTTCTTCGAGCGTGTGGGCCAGCACGAGCGCTGCCGCATCCTGTTCGATCCCAGCCACTTCGTGCTGCAGCAGCTGGATTACCTGCAGTTCCTGGACATCTACCATCCACTGATCCGCATGTTCCACGTCAAGGATGCGGAGTTCCGTCCCAATGGTCGCCAGGGCATCTACGGTGGCTACGCCGACTGGACCGAACGCGCGGGCCGCTTCCGCTCGCTGGGCGATGGCCAGGTCGATTTCAAGTCGATCTTCTCCAAGTTGGCGCAGCACGACTACGCCGGCTGGGCAACGCTGGAATGGGAGTGCTGCCTGAAGGACCAGGAAGCCGGCGCGCGCGAAGGTGCCGCCTTCATCCGCGACCACATCATCCCGGTCACCGACAAGATCTTCGACGACTTCGCCGGCGCGCCGATCAGCAGCGCCCAGATGCAGCACATGCTCGGCATCGCCTGAGCCCCCACAGGAACATCCCCATGACGAATTTTTCCACCGCTGGTACCCCCGGCGACGACACCCTGCGCCACCACTACCTGCGCATCGACGGCCAGCGCGTGCATTGCGTCTCCGCCGGCAGCGGTCAACCGGTGCTGTTGATTCCCGGCTGGCCGCAGACCTGGTACGCCTGGCGCCACGTGCTGCATGCGCTGGCCGAGGCCGGCTTCGAAGCGATCGCGGTCGACCCGCCCGGCATCGGCGAATCCGATCGCCCTGCGCACGGCTACGACACCGGCAGCGCCGCCGCAGTACTGCACCAGACCATGCAGGCGCTGGGCCACGAGCGCTATCAGGTGGTCGGCCATGACATCGGCATGTGGATCGCCTATGCATTGGCCAGCGACCAGCCGCAGGCGGTGCAGCGCCTGGCCGTGACCGAGGCGGTGATTCCCGGGTTGGCACCCGAGCCGGGCATCTTCGCCGCGCCGGCCGACAACATCTTCCTGTGGCACTTCATGTTCAACCAGGTGGCCGATCTGCCCGAGGCCCTCATCACCGGTCGCGAACGTGCCTACCTGGACTTCATGTTCGACCGCTGGTCGTACCGGCGCGACGCGGTGGCCAGCGAAACCTACATCGCCGCCTACAGCCGCCCCGGCGCGTTGCGTGCAGGGTTTGCCTGGTACCGCGCGATTCCGGAAACCATCCGCCAGAACCAGCTCCGCGCACAACGCCGGCTGACGATGCCGGTGCTGGCCATCGGCGCCGAGCACGCCACCGGCAACGCGCCGATGCTGACCCTGCAGCCGCACGCCGATGACCTGCGCGGCAGCGTCGTGCCGGGCTGTGGCCACTTCATCATGGAAGAAGCACCGGACGCCTTCCTCGCCCAGCTGCTGCCGTTCCTGCAGGAGGCTGACCATGCCGCTTGAACCTGCGTTGCAATCGTTCGTGGATGCGGTGGCGGCGCAACCACTGCCAGACGATCTGCTCGAACTGCGCGCACTGAGCGAGCAGGCGCTGCCCACGCTGCAGGGTGCCACCGAGGTGGTATCGCATGTCGTGGAGCACGTCATCAGCGCGCGCGACGGCCATGCGCTCGTCGTGCGCCTGTATACGCCCGCAGCCAACGGCACCGAGCTGCGCCCTGCCATGTTGTTCGCCCACGGCGGTGGTTGGTTCCAGTGCTCGCTGGCGGTCTATGACGGCCCCTGCCGGGCCCTGGCCAATGCCAGCGGCCATGTCGTCGCTGCCGTCGGCTATCGCCTGGCGCCGGAGCATCCGTTCCCGACGCCGCTGCACGACGTCGCCGATGCGTGGCTGTGGCTGCAGGCCCATGCCGCCGCGCTGGGTCTTGATCCGGCACGGCTGGTCATCGGCGGCGACAGCGCCGGCGGCAATCTCGCCGCCGCGTGCTGCCTGCTGCTGCGCGATCAGGGACTGCCGTTGCCATCGCATCAACTGCTGCTGTACCCGGCACTGGATGCCACCATGGCCAGCGGCTCCTACCGCGAGTTCGCCGACGGCCACTACCTCAGCGCTGAACTGATGCAGCGCTGCTGGCAGGCCTACCTCGGCGACAGTGACCGCCGACAGGCGCTGGCTTCGCCCCTGCACGCCCGCGATCTGCGTGGCCTGCCGGCGGCCACGGTGCTGAGCTGTGAGTTCGATCCGCTGCGCGACGAAGCTGAACAGTACGCCGCCAACCTGCGGGAAGCGGGTGTGGACTGCACGCAGGAGCGCCTGCCGGGGATGATCCACGCCTGCATCCACCTGCATGGTGTGTCGGCGGCGACCGACATCGCGATCCAACGCGCGGCGGCCCTGCTGCCCTGCGCCAGGCCTGCAGCGGCGCAGAGCACCTGCGCCGCTGTGTCCGGCCCGCCCCTTTGCAGCCGGCACCGGCCAGCGCTATGCTAGGGCCGTCACGTGGCGCCAGCTCCGCTGCCCACGGGATGCAACACCCCCATGGGGCCATAGCTCAGCTGGGAGAGCGCGTCGTTCGCAATGACGAGGTCAGGAGTTCGATCCTCCTTGGCTCCACCATATGAAAAACAGAAAGCCCCGGCACTGCCGGGGCTTTCTGTTCTGGCCAGCCGCTCAGGCCGGGTCCTGCCCGCCGTCCTTGCGCGCGGGTGCACGCGAATGTGCATCGCGCACCTTCTGGTCCTGCTGGCCGGGACGCTGCTTGGCCACTTCATCCTGCTGCTTGTCCTGCCGGCTTTCCTGCACGCCCTGCTTGGGGTCAGCCTGGTCCTTGTCGCGCTCGCTCATCGAAAGCTCCGTCATCGGCGGGGGACCGATGCTCCCGGCTACGCTAGAGCGTGGGGCGTGAGCCGCAGGTCAGTCCGGCGCCAACACCGTGTGCAGCCTCGGCCTTGCGACCGCACTCGGCTCACCCCCAGAATCAGAAAGCATCATGTTTATCGGAATATGCCATGCCCTCTCGTGCGCAGTCCGCTTCGCCAGCAGCGCCAATGACCATCGACGCCGCCGATGGACGCATCCAGATCGGCAACCTGCCGACCCGGATCGGCCCCGCGCTGTCACTGGACCAGGCGCGCATCGCGTTTGCCGCGTGGATCCAAGGCGAACGCAACGTCGGCACAGGCTATCTGTGGCTGAGCCTACAGGGGCTGAGCCTGGGCGGCGCCCGCGCAGGCATCAGCCTGTGCTTCCGCGGCCAGCAACTGGACATGGTGACGATGGGCGTCGAACTGCCTGGTGCAGAGCTGCAGGAGGGCTGGCCGACCCAGGCGACCATCGACGCCGAGGTCGCCTTCATGAAGCGCACGCTCGGCGCGGCACTGGGGCGGACGCTGGCAGGTGGGCACGCCCGCTTCGACTGGGGCGACGCCTGGGCCGGTTTCGATCCGAAGGGGTTCATGGCCAGCAGCGGCATCCGCTACCGGCCACTCCGGTGAGCATGCTCAGGTGCGGGTAATCGACACTCCTCCCTCGACACGCATCGCGCTGCCAGTGACGAAACTGCTTTCATCGCTGGCCAGGAACAACGCCGCGTTGGCGATCTCTTCCGGCTCAGCCATGCGCTTGAGGGCGTGCAGCGAGCGCACGAAATCACGCGCATCGCCCGTGGGCGCGGCCTGCCGGCCCATTTCGGTGTCGGTGCCACCGGGCAGCAGCACGTTGCTGCGTACGCCGCGCGCACCGTACTCGGCGGCGATCACCTGGCTCAGGCCGATCAGCCCGGCCTTGCTCGCTGCATAGGCCGCCATGCCCGGGAATCCCACGGTGTGGCCGACGAACGTGCCGACGAACACCAGCGAGCCACCGCCGCGTGCCAGCAATGCCGGCAACTGCGCGCGCGCCGCATGGAAAGCGGCATCCAGGTTGGTGGCCACCACCTCGCGCCAGGCATCGGCAGGGAGCTCTGCGGTGGGCAGGCTGGGGCCGAGCATGCCGGCGTTGTTGATGGCGGCATCCAATCCGCCAAATGACTGTTGGGCCAGATCGACCAGCACCTGCGCGGTGGCAGCATCGGCCACGTCACCCGCATGCACGGCCACTTCGCCGCCGCTTGCGCGGATCTGCGCAGCCAGTTCATGAAGCGGCTGTGGGCGCCGCGCATTGAGGACCAGTCGCGCGCCCTCAGCAGCGAAACGCAGCGCGCTGGCGCGGCCAATGCCGGCGCTGGCGCCGGTGATGAGGATGATCTTTTCGTGCAGCCGCATGGATGTGCTCCGGGTTGGGATATGCCCGCAACCATGCGCCTGCACGGCCACGCCGACACTCCGTTTCCAGACCCGGCCGGCGGGTGCAGGAAACGGAGTTTCCACTGCCCTGGTGCATGCCAGAATCACGACATGGACAGCACCGCCGATATCGATCTGGATGCCCGTATTGAACGGGTCTGCCGTCATCTGCAGACCAGCGTTGACGAACCGTCGCTGCAGGAACTGGCCGACATCGCCGGCTGCAGCCCGTCCCGCCTGCATCGCCTGTTCAAGCAAGCCACCGGCGTGACCCCGAAGCAGTACGCCACTGCCCTGCGCGCCGACCGCCTGCGCGAAGGGCTGCAACGCCAGGACCGGATCACCGATGCCTTCCACGAGGCGGGATTCGGTTCCAGCGGACGCTTCTACGAAAATGCACCCCGCCTGTTGGGGATGACACCCAAGCGCTGGCGCGCGGGTGGCGGCGGCGAGGTCATCCGATTCGCGATTGCACAGAGCACGCTGGGCAGCGTACTGGTGGCAAGCAGCAGCACCGGCGTGGTCGCGATCCTGCTGGGCGATGATCCAGAAGCGTTGCTGTACTCCCTGCAGCAGCGCTTTCGGCAAGCTGAACTGGTGGGTGCCGATCGGGGCTACGAACACCTCATCGCCCAGGTCATCGGCCTGGTCGAAGAGCCCGCGCGCGGCACCGCGCTGCCGCTGGATATCCGTGGCACCGCCTTCCAGCAGCGGGTATGGCAGGCACTGCAGCGCATTCCGCACGGACAGACTGCGTCCTACGCCGACATCGCAGCGCGGATCGGCGCGCCGCGTGCCAGTCGTGCGGTAGCCCGCGCCTGTGCCAGCAATCCTCTCGCAGTGGCGGTCCCCTGCCACCGCGTGGTGCGGCGCGACGGAGATCTGTCCGGCTATGCCTGGGGCGTGGAACGCAAGCGCGAACTGCTGCGGCGGGAAAAGATGACCCGTCGCTGACGCGGTCGCTCAATCCAGCTTCACCACCAGCTTGCCGAAGTTGCGCCCCTGCAGCAGGCCGAAGAAGGCTTCGGGTGCATTTTCCAGGCCCTGCACGACGTCCTCGCGATACTGGATGCGTCCATCGCGCAGCCACTGCGGCATGTCGCGCTCGAAATCCGGCCACAGATGCTTGAAGTCATGCACGATGAAGCCACGCACGGTCAGGCGCTGGCGCAGGATCTGGCTGAACAGCGCAGGCAGCCGATCCGGTCCGGGCTGCGCGACGCCGCGGGCGTTGTAGGTGGCGATGGTGCCGCACACCGGAATGCGCGCGAAATCATTGAGCAGCGGCAGCACGGCATCGAGCACATGGCCACCCACGTTCTCGAAGTACACGTCGATGCCATCCGGCACGGCAGCGCGCAGCTGTTCGGCAAAACCAGAGGCGCGATGGTCCAGCGCCACGTCCACGCCCAGTGTTTCCAGATAGGCACGCTTGGCCTCACCGCCGGCGATGGCAACTACGCGCGCGCCCTGCAGCTTTGCCAACTGGGCCACGGTGGCGCCGACCGGTCCACTGGCAGCGGCCACCACCAGGGTCTCGCCGGGTTGCAGCTTGCCGATTTCGATCAGGCTGGAGTACGCGGTGAACCCCGGCATGCCGTACACGCCCAACGCTGTGCTCAGCGGCAGCCCGGCCGGATCCAGGTGCCGGCTGATCGCATCACCCGCCACCACGGCATGCGTCTGCCAGCCGCCGGGGGCCAGCACCAGCTCGCCCACCGCCAGGCCAGGCACCTGCGACTGCAGCACCTCGGCCACGGTCTGGCCCTCCATCACCGCATCCACTGCCACCGGCGGTGCGTACGACGGGCCATCGTCCATGCGTCCGCGCATGTACGGATCCAACGACAGGTAGCGGTTGCGCAGCAGCACCTGGCCCGGGCCCAATGCCGGCAGCGGCACCTGTTCGAGGCGGAAATTGGCGGCGACCGGCGCACCTTGCGGGCGCGAGGCAAGCACAATGCGGGTAGTTGAATCGGACATGTCCAATGGCTCTGCTGCGGGCAGCGTCGGGAGAGGAACCGCGACAGTACGCCGCGCCCTGCCCTCGTGGGTGCCATGAAAACAGCGTTCCATCGGTGCCTTCCCCACTCCGCCGCTGCATCGCTTGCCCCGTCACCTTTGGCGCCAGCGACGGGCCGCTGTTTTCCGCGTCCGGCATTCCCGGTCAGGCCGGCTCTACGCAGGATCAACCACTTGCAGGTACTTCCGCTGGCCGCAGACACCAATGTGAAGGTTTTTTTCCAAAACGCTTGCCGAACCTGTCCTACGTCCGTAATATGCGCGTCCTCGGCAGCGACATCGCTGCAACGAAACAAGTGGCCGAGTAGCTCAGTTGGTAGAGCAGGGGATTGAAAATCCCCGTGTCGGCGGTTCGATTCCGTCCTCGGCCACCACTTTCGAAGACCTGCAGAAATGCGGGTCTTTTTTTTCTACATGGCCGAGTAGCTCAGTTGGTAGAGCAGGGGATTGAAAATCCCCGTGTCGGCGGTTCGATTCCGTCCTCGGCCACCATGTTCAAAGACCTGCAGAAATGCAGGTCTTTTTTTTGTCCGTGACGTTCCGTCCACGCACGACATGGATCGCGCCGCATCGATCCTGCGCGGATGCGGCACGTGGGTTGACGAAACATTCACACCTCCGCGTGCTTCGCAACCTACGCTCCAGACTCCTGCCCGGAGCCGACCAATGCGCTTGCACCCTGCCCTGCTCGCCTGCCTGCTGCTTTTCGCCGCACCGGCACTCGCTGCCGAGCCCGTGCGCGCGGTCAGCGAACTGGACATCGATCGCTATGCCGGCCAGTGGCACGAGATCGCCCATCTACCGGTGTCGTTCCAGAAGCAATGCGTGGGCGAGATCACTGCCAACTACGGGCTGCGCCGCGATGGCCGGATCAGCGTCACCAACGCCTGCCGCAAGGCCGATGGCGAGCGGATTGTCGCCGAGGGTGTGGCGCGGCCCGTTGCCGGGCAGCCCGGCCAACTGCAGGTACGCTTCGTTCCCGACTGGCTGAGCTGGGTGCCCCTGGTCTGGGCCGACTACTGGGTGATCGCGCTGGACCCGGACTACCAGTGGGCGATGGTCGGTGAACCCGGCCGCAGGTATCTGTGGATCCTCGCGCGCCTGCCGGAGATGGACCGCGCCCTGTTCGACCAGCTCAAGGCGAAGGCGCAAGCGATGGGTTACGACCTGGCGCCGCTGCGTTTGATGGCGCCCGTGCACGACGCGCCCGTGCGCGACGCGCCCGCCGACTGAGGCGCTGCCCAACCGGCGCACGCAACGTCCGCAATCCGGCATCGCGCACGCCTCGCGTGCATCTTCACGCGCTACCCTCTGTGGCCGGTCGCCGCGGGCGACCCTTTCCACCATACGCCGTAGTATGCTTACCCCACGCACCGCCTTCAGAGGACCTGCGCCCATGTTCCACCGCTTCCGTACCGTCTTGATCGTCCTGTGCACCCTGGCCCTGGTCGCTTGCGGCGATGGCATCGTCAAGCGTGTTTCGGAACCGGCCGCGAGCCTGCAGCAGCTGACCGTGCAGGCCAATGGCGACTGGACTGTCGCCCTGCGCCTGCAGAACTACAGTTCGATGCCGATGAGTTTCGACGACGTCGCACTGGCCCTGACCATCGGCGACACCGAGGCCGGCCCGCTGTCGGCCAAGCCGGGCATCTCCATCGGCGGCGTCTCTGCCGATGTCATCAACGTCAACTTCAAGCCCAGCCCGGCCGCACGCCTGGTGATCGCCGACGCACTGGCCAGCAATCGCACCCTTGCCTACAGCCTGAAGGGCACGGTGTCGGCCACGCCGCAGGAAAAGAAGCAGCGCACCTTCGATATCAACAGCCGCAGCACGCTCAACCAGGCCCCGGGCCTGCCCGGCGTGCTGCGCTGATCTCCGCTTTCCGCCGCGACGCATCGCGCCGCCCCCCCTGTTACTGATCAAATCGAGACGCACCGATGAGCAGCTACACCGCCCCGCTTTCCGACCTTCGTTTCGGCCTGCACGATGTGCTGAAGGTCGAGCCGCTGTTCGCCCGTCTTGGCTTCACCGACGCCACCGCCGATGTCGTCGATGCCGTGCTGGAAGAAGCCGGCCGCTTCAGCGCCAGCGTGCTGGCCCCGCTCAACAGCGTGGGCGACGAGATCGGCTGCGTGCTCGACCAGGCCAGCGGCGAAGTGACCACGCCGCCCGGCTTCAAGCAGGCCTACGACCAGTTCGTCGACGGCGGCTGGACCGGCCTGACCGCGGCGCCGGAACTGGGCGGCCAGGGCCTGCCGCACACGCTGGGCGTGCCGCTCAATGAAATGATCAACGCCGCCAACCTGGCGTGGGGCAACTTCCCGCTGCTGTCGCACGGCGCCATCGAAGCGCTGAAGCAGCACGGCGAAGCCTGGCAGCACGAGGCCTTCCTGAAGCCGCTGATCGAAGGCCGCTGGACCGGCACCATGTGCCTGACCGAGCCGCATTGCGGCACCGACCTGGGCCTGCTCAAGACCAAGGCCGAGCCGAACGCCGATGGCAGCTATTCGATCACCGGCACCAAGATCTTCATCACCGCCGGCGAGCACGACCTGACCGGCAACATCGTGCACCTGGTGCTGGCCAAGCTGCCCGATGCTCCCCCGGGCGCCAAGGGCATCTCGCTGTTCGTCACCCCGAAGTTCAAGGTCGACCGCGACGGCAACGTCGGTGAGCGCAACGCGCTGCGCTGCGGCTCGATCGAGCACAAGATGGGCATCAAGGGCTCGGTCACCTGCGTGATGAATTTCGATGGCGCCCAGGGCTACCTGGTCGGCCAGCCGCACAAGGGCCTGCAGGCGATGTTCACCATGATGAACACTGCTCGCCTGGGTGTCGGCCTGCAGGGCATCGGCCTGTCCGAGCGCGCCTACCAGAACGCGCTGAAGTACAGCCGCGAGCGCCTGCAGTCGCGTTCGCTCAGCGGCGCCAAGTTCCCGGACAAGCCAGCCGACCCGATCCTGGTGCATCCGGACGTGCGTCGCATGCTGCTGACCATCAAGTCGCTGGTGGAAGGCAGCCGCCTGCTGGCCCTGCATGCGGCCACCCTGATCGACGTCGCCCACCATGCAGACGATGCCGGTGAACGCGAGCGCGCCGACACCCTGGTGAGCTTCCTGACACCGATCTCGAAGGCCTGCCAGACCGAATGGGGCATCGAGAACACCTACAACGCCCTGCAGTGCTTCGGCGGCCACGGCTACATCCGCGAACACGGAATGGAACAGCTGGCCCGCGATGCCCGCATCACCACCTTGTATGAAGGCACCACCGGCATCCAGGCGCTGGACCTGATCGGCCGCAAGACCGCGTCCAGCCAGGGCGCTGGCCTGAAACTGATGCTGGCCGAGATCGAGGCGTTCGCCAAGGCGAATGAAGGCAACGAGAGCCTGGCCGAGTTCATCGGCCCGCTGCGCGCCAAGGCCGCCGAGTGGGGCAAGCTGACGATGGACGTGCTGCAGCGTTCGGCCGCCAATCCGGACGAACTGGGCGCAGCGAGCTACGACTACCTGTTCTATTCGGGTTATGTGGTGCTGGCCTACTGGTGGGCCCGCAGCGTTGCCGCCGCCGATGCCAGCGCACACGGTGCGGCATTTGCCCGAGGCAAGCGCGAGACCGCGCGCTTCTACTTCGCCCGCGTGCTGCCGCGCACCCTCAGCCACGCCGCCGCCATCCAGGCGGGCGCCGCACCGCTGATGGCAATGGACGACGAACGCTTCGGCGCCTGAGCCGGGCCGCAGCCGGCATCCACGGGAGTGCCGGCCGCTGGCCGGCAACCGCAACAGCTGGAGCAACAGCAACAGCTGGTTTCCTGCGGGATGGCGGGGTGGGTCCAATTGCGGGGGACGCTGCAAGTACGTCCATGTAAGCTCGGTCGCCGCATCCATGCGGCTCACGCCCCCGCAACCGGCCCCACCCCGCCTTCGACAATTTCCCGGTAGATCCACGCCAAGCGTGGATGGAAACCACCGAAATCCCTCTGGAGAAAAGCCCCCCTTTGCTAAGGGGGGCGCGCCGACGGCGCGGGGGATAGGAAGAATGCGCGGACCTGAATGTTGACGATTTGTGTATCGCCCAGCGGGCGATACACAAATCGTCAACATTCAGGTATAAGCTGTTTTCCCGATGGAGACAGACACTACACGCTTGGGTCTGATCGAAGCCGGAGCTCCGTTTTCTGCTCCGGGCGCCGAAGCATCGCCCAACGCCACGACGCTGCATCGACCCGGCACGGTCCGGTTGCTCTCACTGGATGGTCATGGCCGGGTCCTGGACTGGATCACCTGGCAGGACGCCGCCTGTCTCTACGCCCGCGATGCCGTCGCCTGGACCCTCGGCGATCCCTGCCTGCACATCCACGGTGGGACCAATCGTCGCAGTGGCATGCAGAGCGGAATGGACCTGCACCCGATCATCGCCGCGCGCGGCCATGCCCGCTCCCGTGCACTGGACCCGACACCGAACCTGACCAACCCGGCCCTGTTCGCCCGCGATGCCCATCTCTGTCTTTACTGTGGACAGCAGTTCGGACGCCCGACCCTGACCCGCGACCACGTCATGCCCTTGTCCAAAGGCGGCCTGGATACCTGGGAAAACGTAGTCACCGCCTGCTTCCACTGCAATTCGCGCAAGAGCGACCGCACCCCGCAACAGGCCGGCATGCCGCTGCTGGCGGTGCCGTACCGGCCGAGCTGGATCGAGCACCTGATCCTGTCCAACCGCAACATCCTGGCCGACCAGATGGCGTTCCTGAGGGCCCAGCTGCCCAAGCGTTCCAAGCTCTGCACCTGAACATCCGGGAATGCAACCCTCACCGTCCTGTCACGGGCGGCGGCGTTTGCTTGCCCCACCCCCGTTTGAGGGCGAAAATGGGCGTTCAGAACAAGTGCGAACATGATGATCGACTCTGCCCGCTATCCCCGCCTCGCGCGCATCCAGACACCGGATGACCTGCGCACGTTCGACGAATCCGAACTGACGGCGGTCGCCGATGAACTGCGTGCCTACCTGATCGAATCGGTCGGCAAAAGCGGTGGCCATTTCGCCGCCGGCCTGGGCGTGATCGAGCTCACCGTGGCCCTGCACTACCTGTACCAGACCCCGGTTGACCAGCTGGTCTGGGACGTCGGCCACCAGACCTATCCGCACAAGATCCTCACCGGTCGCCGCGACGAGATCCATACCGTCAAGCAGAAGGATGGCGTCGCGCCGTTCCCCAAGCGCGAGGAAAGCGAGTACGACACCTTCGGTGTCGGCCACTCCTCGACCTCGATCTCGGCGGCACTGGGCATGGCCATCGCGCGCCAGACCGAAGGTGATGATCGCAAGGTCGTGGCCGTGATCGGCGACGGTGCGATGACCGCCGGCATGGCGTTCGAAGCGCTGATGCACGCCGGCGGCATGGAACCGGAACCGAACCTGCTGGTGATCCTCAACGACAACAACATGTCGATTTCCGAGGCAGTGGGCGGGCTGACCAAGATGCTCGGCCGCGCCACCGGCAGCCGCACGCTCAATGCGCTGCGCGAAGGCGGCAAGAAGATCCTCGGCGACAAGAAGAACAATCCCGCGCGTTTCGTGAAGCGCTGGGAAGAACACTGGAAGGGCATGTTCGTGCCGTCCACGATGTTCGAGGAAATGGGCTTCCATTACACCGGCCCGATCGATGGCCATGACCTGCCGGCGCTGCTGTCCGCGCTGAAGACGCTGCGTGCCTCCAAGGGCCCGAAGCTGCTGCATGTGATGACCACCAAGGGCAAGGGTTACGAGCCGGCCGAAGGCGACCAGATCGGTTACCACGCGGTGGGCCCGTTCGATCCGGACAAGGGCCTGGTGGCCAAGACCGGCGCGAAGAAGCCCACCTATACCGATGTGTTTGGCGACTGGTTGTGTGACGCCGCCGCAGCCGAGCCGCGTCTGTACGGCATCACTCCGGCAATGCGCGAAGGCTCGGGCCTGGTGCGCTTCAGCAGGGAATATCCGCAGCGCTACTTCGATGTGGCCATCGCAGAGCAGCACGCGGTGACCCTGGCCGCAGGCATGGCCACCCAGGGCGGCAAGCCGGTGGTGGCGATCTATTCCACCTTCCTGCAGCGCGCGTACGACCAGTTGGTGCATGACGTGGCCATCCAGGACCTGGACGTGCTGTTCGCGATCGATCGCGCCGGCGTCGTCGGCCCGGATGGTGCAACCCACGCCGGCAACCTCGACCTCAGCTTCCTGCGCTGCGTGCCGAACATGGTGGTGATGGCACCCTCCAACGAAGCCGAGTGCCGGCAGATGCTCAGCACCGGCCTGCAGCACCCCGGCCCGGCTGCGGTGCGCTACCCGCGCGGCAGCGGTACCGGCGTGGATGCCGGCAGCGATCTGTCGACCCTGCCGATCGGCAAGGGCGAGCTGCGCCTGCAAGGCAACCGCGTCGCCCTGCTCGCGTTCGGCAGCACCGTCGCCGCCGCCGAACAGGTGGGTCGCGAACTGGGTTTGAGCGTGGTCAACATGCGTTTCATCAAGCCACTCGATCGCGAGCTGGTGCTGGCCATGGCCAACCAGCACGACGCCCTGGTAACGATCGAAGACAACGTGGTGGCGGGCGGCGCAGGTTCGGCCGTGGCCGAACTGCTCAATGCCGAGGACGTGCTGCGTCCGATCCTGCACCTGGGCCTGCCCGATGCCTTCCAGCATCACGCCAGCCGCGAGGACCTGCTGGCCGAGGCCGGCATCGATGCGGCCGGCATCCGTGCGGCCCTGCTCAAGCGCTGGCCGCAGCTGGCCGCCGGCAACCCGCCGTTGAGCGCGGCGGGCTGAGAGCGTTGCAGGGGTCTGGTGGGGCCAGGCCATGCGTGGCTCCCCAGGTTCCTCATCCACGCATGGCGTGGATCTACCAGATTGCTGGTGGCGCAAAAGCAGATCCACGCCAAGCGTGGATGGCGCGGACCGTGCCGACACGCGGCGTGCTCAGCCGTAGCTGATCGCCTCGACAAACGCACCGCTGGACTCCACCCGCACCGAGGCGCGCTGGCCGGTATCGGTGAAATGCAGGCGGGCCAGGGTTTCGGCGAAATCGAAGGCACGGACGCCATCGCGGAACTCGATCGGCTCCGGCTTGTCCGGGTGCAGCACGCGCCATTGGCGCTGCTCACATTGCAGTCGGATCAACATGCGTTGCTCACTCCTTGAACAGCGTATCGACGACGAGAGAATGACCGCACCAGGCGCGACAGGAATGGCCAGTGCGAACCGGGACGCGCAAGGCGTCCCGGGAGTCGACAATACGAGGAAAGAAGTGTGATCGCTATCAGATTTTTCTGATCTTGAGCCGATTGCGACAGCCGCTCAGTTCACCTGGAACTGGGCCCTGCAGCCATTGCTGACCCAGATGCCACGGCGGTCCCAGCCCCAGGTCTGGCCTTCGATGCAGGCACTGCGCGATTCCTGTCGTACCAGACGCACGCCGCGACGAACCTGCGCATCGCAGTACTGCTGGCGCCGGTCATTGGAATGGCAGGCAATCACCTGGCCACCACCCCCCCACTGGCTCCCGCCCCAGCCGTTGCCACCACCGCCACCCCAACCACCGCCGCCACCGCCCGGCCGCCGGTATTCACCGACGAATTCGGCACGGCAGCCCTGGGTAACCCAGACACCGTAACGGGACTGGCCCCAGGTCTCACCTTCCACACAGGGGGAGCCGGACAACTGGCGGATCATGCGCGCACGCCCTTCCAGCCGGCACTCGTTGCTGCGGTTCTTGATCGATTCGCAGCGCACGATGCCATTGCCACCACGATCATCGTAGCGATCGTCGTAGCCATAGTTCTGCGCCTGCACGCCGCCAGCGGCAGCCATCATCGGCAACACGGCGCACGCTACGGTGCGCCAAGTGAGTCCCTTGCCCATCCCTTGTCTCCAGGTGAATACGGTGGAGGCAAGCATCAGGGATTCCCGGCGTTGCGCACAGAGGGAGCCGCGATGGCGGTTTTTCCCCCATTCAACCAACCCAACCGCAACTGACTGCGGCTGCGGTGGCTCAGCGGCCGAAGTGCAGCGCGTCGACCGCGGTGCCCAGCGCTTCCACGCGCACGGTGCTGTGCTGGCCGGTACGGCAGTGATGCTCGCTGGCCCGAGAGGCAGCGGCATCGAAGGCGGCCGCACCGGTGCTGAACACTTCGGTCGCGCGTGTCTGCGGATCCAGGACGGACCAGCGCTGGGCGGTGCATTGGACAGTGATGACCATGGTGGGCTCCTGCGGTTCTGGGAAATCGGGGGACCGGCGCAAGGCCGATCTCCGATGCCCGACCAGCCTAGCCAGCGCCCCGGAGAAGACCTATCGGATTTATCCGAAAACTCCCCACCATCGCCTCAGAAAGCGCCCCCCATCACATCCCTGAGGCCATTTAGGAAACCCATTCCGTGACCCTTGTCACGAAGTCAGCCGCGCTTCACACTATCGTCATCAACAGGGGCCCCTTCCACATGCGCACCTCGCTTCCACTGCAGCGTTCGACGCTGCTGAAGTTCTATTTCGCCGCCAGCTACGTGGTATTGATCGAGGAACTGGTCCGCGCATCGCTGAGTTGAGGATCGGCCAGCGATGCTTGCCGCTGCTGCCGGGACCGAACAGACTGTCGGTTTACGGCACGGAGCCGCGCCCATGAAAGTCCTGATGCTGATCCCGCTGCTGGCTCTGGCCGCGTGTGCCAGCCCGGAAAAACCAGTCACCCATGACGCCGCCACACCCGTGGTTGGTGGCGATCGCGATGCGCACGGTTGCATCGGTTCGGCCGGCTATCAGTGGTGCGAACGCAGCCAGCGCTGCGAGCGCCCGTGGGAACTGGCACAGGCGCAGGGCCTGGCCAACACCGCCGAAGCCATCGATGCCTACTGCGCCACCCCGGCGTCGCCGGCACGCAGGTAACGGGCCCACCAATGACCGACCTGACCCCGCTGCCCGCGCTGGCACCTGGCCGCTACCGCCACTTCAAGGGTGGCGAGTACGAAGTGATCGACATCGTCCGCAGCAGTGAGACGCTGCAGCCGATGGTTCTCTACCGCGCTCTGTATGGCGAGGGCGGCCTGTGGGTGCGGCCCTATGCGATGTTCATTGAGCAGGTGCCCGGCGAGCACGGCCCGCAGGCGCGTTTCGCCCGCATCAGCGACTGAGCGGTGCGGCTCACGCCGCGCGCACGGTACCGCCGGGCATGCTGAAGACCCCCTGCGAGACGGAACCCGCATGCGCCACACCCTGTTGATCGCCCTGTCGCTGGCCAGCACCCCGGTGCTGGGCGCGGAACCTCCCAGCTTCGATCGTCCCGGCATCGGCTTCGGCACCGACACGGTGCCGCGTGGCGGCCTTGCCGTCGAACTGGGCCTGCCCAGCTATCAACGTGAGCGTGATCGCGACGGCCTGCGCACGACGACGCTGTCCAGCGACCTGCTGCTGCGCACCGGGCTGGCTCCGGGCTGGGAACTGCAGTTGGCGTCCACGCCATGGCAGCGTCAGCGAGAACGTGGCCCCGACATGCCGCGCACGCAGCAGCGCGGCACCGGCGACAGCACCGTCGGAGTGAAATGGGCAGGTCCCGGCAGTACCGAGCGCACGGCGTGGGCGCTGCTGGCCAGCGGGGTGATCGCGCGTGGCGATGCAGCCTTCAGCGACGGCCGCCAGTACGCGCTGGCCGCCAGCGTCGAGCACAGCTTCAACGACCGCTGGAGCGGCGCGCTGTATGGCAGTCATCAGCGTGGCGCCGGCCAGCGCAGCACCACCTGGTCGCCCAGCCTCTCGTTGAGCGTGACCGAGCGGCTGGGCACCTATCTCGAAGCCGGTTTCACCCACGCCAACCAGCAACCCGACCAGGCCATCGCCGGCGCAGGGCTGACCTGGATGCTGCGGCCGAACGTGCAGCTGGACGCCTCGTTCGACCTGGGCCTCAATCGCAACAGCCCTGACCTGCAGCTCGGCACCGGCATCGCGTTCTATATGCAGTGAGCTCAAGACCTGATCGTGCGCGCCGGGCGCATCGCCCCCGCGCTACAATCATACCGTCCAGTCGGTTTCGTTCCCCCCATGACAGAATCCCCTCCCCGCTCCCGCCGCAAGGCGCCCGACAGCGTGCGCCAGGCACTGCTGCACGCGACCGCCCATACCCTCGGCCAGAATGGGCTGGCGGCCCTCACCGTGCAGGACGTCGCCGACGCCGCCGGTGTCAGCAAGGGCGCGCTGTTCCATCACTTCAGCAGCAAGCAGGACCTGATCGAGGCGACGCTGACCTCGCTCATCGCCGACTTCGAGGACAGAGTGCGTGCGGTGCTGCGACAGTCCCCGCGCCGCCATGGCGGCTTCAGCCGTGCCTATGTGCAGGTGAATTTCGAGCATCTGCTGCAGCAGGAGCAGATCAACGACATCGGGCTCACCATGGGCAACATGCTGGAGCCGGCGCTTCTGGTCTACTGGCGCACGTGGCTCCGCGGCATGCTCGCCGAGTTCCCGGATGAAGCCAGCGATCCGCGCCTGTACGCCGCGCGTTGCGTTGCCGATGGTTACTGGGCCACCGCCTATGGGCGGCCGCTGGACGAAAACGAGCGCCAGAATGCCCAGGCCATGGCCCTGGAGGCACTGAAGCTGTGCGAACCGGCATGAGCAGGAGGATTCGATGAACCCATATCTCTACCTGGCCGGTGCGATCGTGCTGGAGGTGATCGCCACGTCCCTGCTCAAGGCATCCGAAGGCATGACCCGGCTCGGTCCCACGCTGGGCGCGCTTGCCGGTTACGGCGTGTGCTTCTACCTGCTGTCGCTGACGATGAAGTCGATCCCCACCGGCATTGCCTATGCGATCTGGTCCGGCGTCGGCATCGTGCTGATTTCGCTGATCGGACTGCTGGTGTTCAAGCAGCGCCTGGACGCTCCGGCGCTGATCGGCATCGGCCTGATCTGTGCCGGCGTGCTGGTCATCAACCTGTTCTCGCACAGCAGCGCGCATTGAACGCGCTGCTGCACGAACACCCGGGCTAGGCGACCTTCTTGGCGACGGTCATGCCAAGCACGAACAGCACAACGGCAATGATGATGCCGGCCCAGAACAGGAACTTGGCGATACCCACGGCAGCGCCGGCGATGCCGCCGAAACCCAGCGCACCTGCGATCAGGCCGATGATGGCGAAAATGATGGCCCACTTGATCATGTTGATCCTCTCCCTGGCGGGAATACTGAAGGTGGGATCAGGTTAGGTACGCCGCGATGCCACACGCGTGAACAGGTCGCAGGCGCGGCGTGAAACGAACCCGCTCAGCGCGGCCGGAAGCGCAGCAGCGCCACTGCGAAAGCGAGGAACACGCTGCCGACCAGGCGTTCGAACCAGCGTTGCGCAAATGGCTTTGCCAGCCAACGGCGCAGCCCATGTCCGCCTGCGGCATACATCACGTACCAGAACAGTTCGCAGGTGGCGAAGGTCGCCACCAGCACCGTGTACTGCACGGCCTGGCCACGCGCGGGGTCGACGAACTGCGGCAGGAACGCGGCGGCGAACAGCAGCAGCTTGGGATTGCTCAACCCCACCAGCAGGCCACCACGGAACACTGCCCAGGCACCGTGCACCGGCGGCAGCGCTGCTGCATCGACGTCTGTCACCACCGGCGCCTGCCGGTAGCTGTCCCGCCACGCCTTGATGCCCAGCCAGGCCAGGTAGGCCACACCCAGGTAGCGCAGCACATCGAACAGCATCGGCGATGATCGCAGCACCGCGCTCAAGCCGGCCGCGGACGCCGCAAGCACCAGCAGCATCGCCAGCAGGCAACCGGCCATGGCCGGCACGCTGCGACGGAAGCCGAGGCCGACGCTGCGCCCCAGGATGTGCAGCATGTTCGGGCCCGGCGTGCCACACAGCACGAAGACTGTCGCCAGGAACCACCACCAGGTATGCAGGGCCATCACTTCATCCACCGTAGTAATCCCTGCAAGGATAGTGCGCAGCGGCTGCCACCACCATGTACAGTCCGGGGTCGATTCGACGGTTACAGCTGCTGCGGCTCAGCTGCTGGCAATGCGCGATGCGCGCAGCTCGGTCATCGCGATGCGCAGCACCCGCAGCGCCGAGCGCAGGAACACGACCAGCAGCGCGATGGCGACCAGCAGGTCCGGCCAACCGGCACCGAACAGCGCCACCAGCCCCGCCGCCAGCACCACCGAAACGCCCTCGAAGATATCGTTGCGTGCGCATTCCCAGGCCGATGCCAGGTTCACGTCATCATTGCGATACGGCGTCAGCAGCCACAGGCAGAAACCGTTGGCAGCCAGGTTCAACAGCGCGGCCAGGCCCATGCTTTCGAACAGGGGGACCTGCGGATGCGCCAGCCGCCATCCGATCTGTGCCGCCACTGCCACGGCCGCAGCCAGGATCAGCACGCCCTTGAACAACGCAACCCGCGCCTTGGCCGCCACGCCGGCCCCCACCACCAGCAGGCTCAGCAGGTATGTGGCCGCATCGCCCAGGTTGTCCAGCGCACCGGAGAGCAACGAGGACGAATGGCTGTACCAGGACGCGCCGACCATCATCAGGAAGGTCGCCAGGTTGATCAGCAGGACGATCCACAGCACGCGCCGGTGGCGCGCCTGCATGGCTGCCACATCCAGCGTCTTGCCGCAGCCACAGCATTCGCCCATCGCCCTGCCCTCTGCCTGTCGTACCCCATTATCACGCCGATCAGGCCCGTCGGCAGCTGCTGCGGCGGGTCCACCCACAATTGCACGTCCTGGCCCCTGTTGTGCTGCAATGGCGCTTCCCCGGCACGGAGACACGCATGAAGACGCTTGGCCTGATCGGTGGCATGAGCTGGGAGAGTTCGGCGCAGTACTACCGCCTCATCAACGAAGAGGTACGCGCGCGGCTGGGCGGCGCGCATTCGGCGCAGCTGCTGATGTGGTCGCTGGATTTCGCCCGCATCAAGCAGCTGCAGCACGACGGCGACTGGAATGCCCTGGGCAACGAGATGGTCGATGCCGCACAGCGGCTGCAGGCCGGTGGCGCCGACCTGCTGCTGATCTGCACCAACACCATGCACAAGCTCGTTGCTGAGATCGAGGCGGCCTGCCCGCTGCCCTTGCTGCATATCGCCGACCCGACTGCCACGGCGATCGTGCAGGCCGGTCTGCAGCGCGTCGGCCTGCTCGGCACCGCCTTCACCATGGAGGAAGACTTCTACCGTGGCCGCCTGAGCGAGCGCTTCGGCCTGGACGTACTGGTTCCGGAGGCCGATGACCGCCGCGAGGTGCACGCGATCATCTACGAGGAGTTGATCGCCGGGGTGGTCAACGAGCGATCACGGCAGGTGTACGTCGAAGTGATTGAACGCCTCGTTGCCCGCGGTGCCCAGGCGATCATCCTCGGCTGTACCGAGATCATGCTGCTGGTACGCGCCGAAGACAGCCCGGTGCCGCTGTTCGACACCACGACCCTGCATGCGCGCGCGGCAGTGGACGCAGCGTTGGCGTAACCCACGGCGGGGTGCAGTCGAGCAGGCTCGACTGCACGGTCAGGCGTCCGGTCACGCAGGCGATTCGGGTTGCACTTCCAGCGAAGTAACCAGCCATTCCACCACCGGTGGCGAATCGCACAGGAAGAACACGGCGTCGCCGCTGCGGGCTTCGGTCAGCATCCGGTAGACACTGATGGCCACGCCCGATTGGCTGGCAATGAAAATCTCGCTGCTGCGCGGCCCGTCGGCCTGGCGGGAAACCCGCCGCAAGGCATCGCGGGCCGCAACCGTATCTTCCGGCTCGGCTTCGCGGGTCAGTTCCAGGCCACGCAGGCCCCACGCAACAAAAACACGCTTGCCCTTGAACGTCGTGTCCAGGACCTGCACGTCGGCCGCGCCTGTGCCGGCCGACCGATGAATGACGATACTGCTGATCAACGCAACCCCCTGTGGTCGTCGTGGTCCGCACATCCTTGTCCGCACCCGCGCCAGCGGCCACGGGCGATGCCCGAAGGCCGCGTCCGAAAGCGCTGGAACGTGTAAAAAACTGTAAACCGATGCAATCGGATGTGCCCGGGATGATACGGGATGTAACGCCCTGCATGCGCCGTCGCACACTTATAAATCCGTCCTGAGCCAGCGCAGCCCGCAGTCGTCGCAGAGCGCCATACGTGCGCCATTCTTGCGTCCCATCCCCAAACCGAGGTTTCAATGAGCCTTCGCCTGCTACTGCCCTTGGGCGGCTCTGCACTTGCCCTGCTGCTGGCCGCAACGACCGTCTCGGCACAGGATTACGACAGCGAATCGTCACCGCGCACGACCTGCGAATCGCACTTCAACAAGACCCAGCAGTGCCCGTTCGAAGGACGCGCGCGACTGGCGCGGCAGCTGTCGGTGACGCGATGCGTTGAAGATGACAACTGGGGACAGCGCCGCGGCATGCTGTGGGTTACCGACGGCTGCCGCGCCGAATTCGTCGCCGAAGAGCGCGGGCGTGGCCGCTGGCCCGGGCGTGGGCGTGACCGTGATCGCGATGGCGAGCGCCTGGTCTGCGAATCCTACGAAAACAAGGAGAAACAGTGCCGCATCCGCGTCCGTCATGACGTGCGGCTGGTCAAGCAGAAATCGGTCACCACCTGCACCGAGGACCGCAACTGGGGCTGGGACCGACGCGGTGTATGGGTCAGCGACGGCTGCCGCGCCGAATTCCGCGTCTACTGAGTGCGATGGCTGCGGGCCCATCATCGCTAGAATGAAGCTCCCGCAGCAGGAAACACCGCATGGAACGCTGGTACCTGGCAACGATGATGTCCTTGCTGCTGCATCAGATCGATGCCGCGTTCTGGCAGGAGTGGCGGATGTTCCAGGTGCCCGGCGGCATCCAGGGATTCCTGCTTTTCAATCTGCTTGCCATCGGCGTACTGCTGCACGGTTACCGTCAGGTCGTGCTCGGCCTGGGCTCTGCGCGCCGCTACGCACTGCTGTGCGGCGCGCTGGGTATCGGCACAGCCCTCATCCATGCAGGCTTTGCTGCGGCCGGTCGTGGTGAGTTCCACCTGCCGCTGTCGCTGCTCACGCTTCTGGCCTGCCTGCTCAGCGGCAGCGGTTTGCTGCTGCGCAGCCGTCGGCGATGAACGTGGGGGCTCCAGCAGTTCGGATACGCGCGGCCGTGTGCACGGATCTTCCGGCACTGATCGCCCTGGACAGCGTTGCGGCCGATGACCCACGGCGTGCCGTGCAGATCGGCCAATGGCTGGCGGACGGCCACATGCACGTCGCCGAACTCGACGGCACGCTGGCCGGCTACCGGGTCCAGCACCGGCACTTCTTCGGTGAAGCCTTCATCGAGATGCTGATGGTCGCCGCGCCACTGCGCGGACACGGCGTCGGCAGCGCGCTGCTTCTGCATGCCACGTCGTGCAGCGCAGGTGCCAGGCTTTTCACCTCCACCAACCAATCCAACGCCAACATGCAGCGGCTGCTGGCAGCCGCTGGTTTCCAGCAGTGCGGCATCGTGCACGGCCTCGACGAAGGCGATCCGGAGTTGATCTACCGCTTCGCTACTGACGATGTGAGGTAAGGCGCGACCTTCGCTTCCAGCAGCGCCATCAGCGCCGGATCCATGCAGCGATAGTCGTCGGGGATATCCAGGCAGTGCAGCGGCGTGTGTTCAAGCAGGCGGGCAAAATTCGCCTGCAGCCGATGCTGGTGCTTGGGCTCCATCACGAAGATGACATCAGCCCAGCGGATGTCCGCTGGGCTGATGGGCCGGCGCGCATGCGGGCTGGTGCCTGCCGAGCGCACACTGATACCTGGCCGGCGCTGCCACATCGCTTCAGCGGTGGGGCTGCGCAGCTGGTTGCGACTGCAGACAAACAACAGGTTCAACATTCCTGGTCCAGCAGTTGCCGCGAGCTGAGGACTGGATAGGTGAAACCCAGCTGGCGCGCCCGCAGCAGCTTGTCGCCGCGCGTATACATCAGCTTCCAGTTCTTTTCCGGCTTGAAGATCGACGGTGCTGCCGTGTGGTCGCCAGCGTGGTGGCGCGACTGCGAGCGCCTCCAGGCGCGGTTCCTTTGCGTTTCCATGATCGTGTTCTCGTGAGTACCGGGTTCAGCAGCCGCGGTAGTACGAGTGCGCGCAGGATACAACGCCGCAACAAAAAAGCCCACGCATCGCTGCGCAGGCTTGTCTGTTACATCACAGTGGTCGGGACGGCCGGATTCGAACCGACGACCCTCTGCCCCCCAGGCAGATGCGCTACCAGGCTGCGCTACGCCCCGACTGATGCTGCGATGTGCCCGCCAGTGCGGCGGGCCGTGAAGTATAGCGGATTACGGCGGAAATGGGTCAGCGACGCAGCAGTTGCAGCACTTCTTCCAGTTCCATCCGCACCTGCTTGATGATCTGGTTGCTCAAGGCCGATTCCTCGCGCGCATCCGGACCATCCAGGCGCAGGCGCGCGCCACCGATGGTGTAGCCCTGTTCGTACAGCAGGCTGCGGATCTGCCGCACCATCAGCACGTCGTGGCGCTGGTAGTAACGACGGTTGCCACGGCGCTTGGCCGGCTCGAGACTGGGAAACTCGGTTTCCCAGTAGCGCAGCACGTGCGGCTTGACGTCGCACAGTTCACTGACTTCACCAATGGTGAAGTAGCGCTTGGCCGGAATCGGCGGAAGTTCGCGGTTACTGCCCGGATCCAGCATAAGCTTCCACCCTCTCCTTGAGCTTCTGGCCCGGACGGAAGGTAACCACCGTACGGGCGGAAATCGGAATTTCCTCGCCGGTCTTGGGGTTGCGACCCGGGCGCTGGTTCTTGCGCCGCAGGTCGAAATTGCCAAAGCCCGACAGCTTCACCTGACGTCCCTGTTCCAATGCTTCACGCAGCACATCGAAGAACGCGTCGACGAATTCCTTGGCTTCCCGCTTGTTCAGACCGACTTCGTCGAACAGCTTTTCCGCCATCTCCGCCTTGGTCAATGCCATTGCCTGCTACCCCCGAGTGCTGCCCGCTCAGCCGCGGATCCGGGCGTGGTGTTCACGCTCGATGGCAGTGACCGCCTCGGCCACTACCGCTTCCACGTCGCGGTCCGTCAGAGTGCGCGACTTGTCCTGCAAAATCAAGCCCATAGCGAGACTCTTGAATCCCGGCTCGACACCCTGGCCGACATAGCGATCGAACAGGTTCAGCTCGCGCAGCAGCGGACCGGCAGCCTGGCGGATGGTCGCAGCCAGGTCACTCCAGGCCACCTGTTCAGGCACCAGGAAGGCCAGGTCGCGGCGCACTGCCGGGTAGCGCGACAGTTCACCGGCGCGCGGCAGCGCACGGGCCGACAGCGCTTCCAGATCCAGCTCGAAGGCGTACACGTCCACGTCGATGTCCATCGCCTTGGCCAGGCGCGGATGGATCTGGCCGATCCAGCCGATGGCCAGGCCGTCGCGGAACACCTCGGCCGAACGCACCGGATGGCCGTAGGCACGCGAGGATGGGCGGAACTCCAGGACCGCGCCACTGGCCGCGGCCAGCGATTCCAGGTCGCCCTTCAGGTCATGGAAATCAACCTTGCGGGTCGGCAGGCCCCACTGCACAGCCTGCGCTTCACCGCAGACCGCAGCGGCCACGCGCGGGGTTTCCAGCGGCGCCGGCTGGCCATCTCCTGCCTGCTGCGCGAACACCCGGCCGAGTTCGAACAGGCGCACCCGGCCGAGCTGGCGGGCGGCGTTGCGGCCCAGCGTGGCGACCAGGCCCGGCAGCAGCGACGGGCGCATCACCGCCAGTTCGGCCGACAGCGGGTTGGCCAGCGGCACCAGATCCTCGCGCAGCTGCCACTGGCCCAGCAGGCCATCGTCGACGAAGGCGAAATTGACGGTTTCCTGCAGGTCGCGTGCGATCAGCTGGCGGCGCACGCTCAGCGCATCCAGCTGGGTCTCGGACGGCATCGCGACACGCGATGCGCCACCCGGCAGCGTGGTCGGGATCTGCTCATAACCGTGGATCCGGGCCAGCTCCTCGATCAGGTCTTCTTCGATGGCGACGTCGAAGCGGCGGCTCGGCGCGGTGACCTGCCAGCCTTCGCCAGCGGCGACCACGTCCATGCCCAGCGCGCGCAGGATGCGCTCGACTTCGGCGTCTTCGATGGTGATGCCCAGCACGCGGGTGATGCGCGCGCGGCGCAGCAGGATCGTCGCCGGCTGCGGCAGGTCGGCCTCCCGTACCGCTTCGGTAACCGGTGCGGGGGTACCGCCGGCCAGATCCAGCACCAGGCGGGTGGCGTATTCGATGGCAGTACGCGGCAGCGCCGGGTCGACGCCACGCTCGAAGCGGTGGCCGGCATCGGTGTGCAGGCCCAGCTTGCGGCCGCGGCCCATGATCGCGGCCGGCGCGAAGTGCGCCGCTTCCAGGAACACGGCGGTGGTGGCATCGGTGACGCGCGTATCGAAGCCGCCCATCAGGCCGGCCAGGCCGACCGCACGATCGGCGTCGGTGACCACCAGGAAGCTGTCGTCCAGCGCAGCATCACGGCCATCCAGCAGCTTAAGGCTTTCGCCTGCGCGCGAACGACGCACACTGATCGTGCCCTGCAGGGTGCCGAGATCGTAGGCGTGCATCGGCTGGCCCAGCTCGAGCATGACGTACTGGGTGATGTCGACCAGCAGCGATACCGGGCGCACGCCGCTGCGGCGCAGGCGCTCGGCCATCCACAACGGGGTCTTCGCCGCAGCGTTGACTCCTTCGATGACACGACCCAGATACCGCGGCGCTTCGGCACCGGCATCGAGCTGGATTGCCAGCTCGCGGCTGCTCTGGGCAGCGATCGGCGCTGCGATGAAATCCAGTACCTCGCTGCGCGTCGCTGCGGCGACGTCATAGGCGATGCCGCGGATGCTGAAGCAGTCGGCGCGGTTGGGGGTCAGCTTGATCTCGATGCTGGCATCCGGCAGGCCGAGGTACTCCACCAGGGACTGGCCGACCGGCGCGTCGTCCGGCAGTTCCAGCAAACCGGAGGCATCGTTGTCCAGGCCCAGCTCCTTGGCCGAACACAGCATGCCGTTGGATTCGACGCCGCGGAGCTTGGCCGGCTTGATCTTCAACTCACCGATCTGCGCACCGACCATCGCCAGCGGCGCGACCAGGCCCGGTCGTGCATTCGGCGCACCACAGACGATCTGCAGCAGCTCAGCCTGCCCCGCATCAACCTTGCACACCTGCAGGCGGTCGGCTTCGGGATGGCGCTCGGCTTCGACGATACGCGCGACGACCACGTGCTGCAGGCCATCGCCAAGCGCGGTCACGTCTTCCACTTCCAGGCCGATGGCGGTCAGCACCGCGCTGAGCTCATCGCGCGAGGCAGTGGTCGGGACGTGGCTGCGCAGCCAGTTTTCGGAGAATTTCATGGGTTCACCCTGGTGGGCCCGGCGCATGCGCCTGGGCCTGCGTTGTTGAGTCCGCCGGGCATGGCCCGGCGCTACCTTATGCGTTACGCGAACTGCTTGAGGAAGCGCACGTCATTTTCGAAGAACGCGCGCAGGTCGTTGACGCCGTAGCGCAGCATCGCGAAACGCTCCACGCCCATGCCGAAGGCAAAGCCGGTGTAGCGTTCCGGATCGATGCCGACGTTGCGCAGCACGTTCGGATGCACCATGCCGCAGCCGAGCACTTCCAGCCAGCGGGTGCTGCCATCGGGCTGCTGCCAGGCGATGTCCACTTCCGCGCCGGGTTCAACAAACGGGAAGTAGCTGGGGCGGAAGCGCATCTCGAAATCACGCTCGAAGAACGCGCGCACGAACTCGGACAACGTGCCCTTCAGGTCGGCGAAGGTCGAATGCTCGTCGACCAGCAGGCCTTCGACCTGGTGGAACATCGGCGAATGGGTCTGGTCGCTGTCGCTGCGGTAGACCTTGCCGGCGGCGATCATGCGCAGCGGCGGCTGGTGTTCGCCCATGTAGCGCACCTGCACACCGGAGGTATGCGTGCGCAGCAGCCGGCCGTCACCGAAGTAGAAGGTGTCATGCATGGCGCGCGCCGGATGGTGCGGCGGGAAGTTCAGCGCCTCGAAGTTGTGCCAGTCGTCCTCGATCTCCGGCCCTTCGGACAACTCGTAGCCCAGCCGGCCGAAGATGCCGGTGATGCGCTCGAGGGTGCGTGTGATCGGGTGCAGGCCGGCGCGTTCGCCACTGCGGCCCGGCAGCGTGATGTCGATCGCCTCGGCAGCCAGCCGCGCATCGAGCGCAGCATCTTCCAGCACCGCCTTGCGCTCGCCCAGCGCGCTGCTCAGCGCGTCGCGGGCCTGGTTGATGGCCTCACCGGCCGCCTTGCGCTCGTCGGCCGGCAGCGCACCGAGCTGCTTGAGCTGCGAGGTGATGCTGCCGCTCTTGCCAAGCAGGGCCACGCGCAGCTGCTCCAGCGCGTCCGGGCTCTGCGCGGCGGCCACATCGGCCAGCGCCTGGGAAGTGAGGGATTGGATGTCGCTCATGGGTAGCCGGAACTCCAGTCGGTCTGCCATCGCGATGCGCGAAGGGCCGCGCCGTCGCAACCGCTTGCCGGTCGCCCGCCATCTACACGGCTGCGCCCGGCACAAAAAAGAATGGGGAAGGACTTGCGCCCTTCCCCATGCATTGCCTCTACCTGACACCGTTCTCCGTGAACGGCAACGGCATCGGGAAGGACTTATGCCGCCAGTGCGCCCTTGGCCTTTTCGGCCAGTGCAGCAAAGCCAGCTGCGTCGTGCACGGCGATGTCAGCCAGAACCTTGCGGTCCAGGGTGATGCCAGCCTTCAGCAGGCCGTTCATGAAACGGCTGTAGCTCAGGCCGTTGATGCGGGCAGCCGCGTTGATGCGGGTGATCCACAGCGAACGGAAGTTGCGCTTCTTCTGCTTACGGCCGATGTAGGCGTACTGCTGTGCCTTGATGACCGCCTGCTTGGCGACGCGGAAGACCTTGCGACGGGCGTTGTAGTAGCCCTTCGCCAGATCAAGGATTTTCTTGTGGCGGCGACGCGCCTGTACGCCACGCTTTACTCGTGCCATGTATCAGTCCTCAGAGGTAGGGAAGCATGCGGTCCAGACGGCCTGCGTCTTCTGCGCGGACGTGATTCGTCTGACGCAGGTTACGCTTACGCTTGGTCGCTTTCTTCGTGAGGATGTGGCTACGGTTGGCGTGGCCGCACTTGTACTTGCCCGAGGCGGTCTTGCGGAAACGCTTGGCCGCTGCCCGGTTGGTCTTGATCTTGGGCATTGCAATGTCCTTGATGGGATATGACCCTGGTTTCTGACTGATCTGGCGGCGGCCTGGGCCGCTCTTTCCGTCCTGCCATGATCGGCGTACGACCCGTCCTGGGTGGGTCGAGCCGGGCATGATACAGGCAAATCCGCCCTGTAACCAGCCCCCACACCGTTTTCACACCGAGACCGGCCCTGCCCGCCCCGGAAAAGCAAAAGGACGCCAGCGGCGTCCCTTCACCTTCATCCATTCAGCCGCCAGGCGCCCCGCGAGGCAGCCCGTCAGGCGTCAGGTCTTCTTCTTCGGCGCGATCATCATCACCATCTGACGCCCTTCCAGGCGCGGACGGGATTCGATGACGATGTCTTCGCCCAGATCGGCTTCGATCCGGCCAGCCATCTCGCGGCCCAGTTCCTGGTGGCTCATTTCACGGCCACGGAAACGGATGTTGACCTTGATCTTGTCGCCTTCTTCAAGGAAACCGCGCATCTTGCGCAGCTTGATCTGGTAGTCGCCCTCGTCCGTGACCGGACGGAACTTCACTTCCTTGATCTCGACCTGCTTGGTCTTCTTCTTGGCCTCGCTGGCCTTCTTCTGGGCTTCGAACTTGAACTTGCCGAAGTCCATGATCTTGCACACCGGCGGGTCGGCCTGCGGCTGGATCTCGACCAGGTCCAGGCCTTCATCTTCGGCCATGGACAACGCTTCGTCTCGCGTCAACACGCCGATCATTTCTCCGTCACTGCCGATCACGCGGACGCGCGGCACACGGATTTCCTGATTCTTGCGGTTCTGTTTGTTGTCAGGGGTACTGATATTGCGATCTCCCAAGGGTGTCGAACCCGGCCCGGGCGCCAATGCGCACGGGCCGGACCTTTGTTTACGCGCCCTCGGCCTGGAGCCGCTCGGTGAAAGCCTGGAGGCTCATGCTGCCGAGATCTTCGCCAGAACGCGTACGCACCGCCACAGCGCCGTTTTCCTTCTCGCGGTCACCAATGACCAGCAGGTACGGCACGCGCTGCAGCGTGTGCTCGCGAATCTTATAGCCGATCTTCTCGTTACGCAAATCGGCGCTGACGCGGAAGCCTTGATCCGCAAGGCTTTTGGTCACCGCAGAGACGTATTCAGCCTGCGCATCGGTGATATTGGCCACTACCACCTGGGTCGGCGCCAGCCAGGCCGGGAACTGGCCGGCATGGTGCTCGATCAGGATGCCCAGGAAACGCTCCATCGAGCCGACGATGGCCCGGTGCAGCATCACCGGATGCTTCTTCTGGCTGTTTTCGTCCACGTATTCAGCGCCCAGACGGCCGGGCATCATGAAATCGACCTGCATGGTGCCCAGCTGCCAGGTGCGGCCGATGGCGTCCTTCAGGTGGTACTCGATCTTCGGGCCGTAGAAGGCGCCCTCGCCCGGCAGCTCCTGCCATTCCACCCCGCAGCTGGACAGCGCCGAGCGCAGCGCGCCCTCTGCCTTGTCCCAGGTGGCGTCATCGCCCAGGCGCGATTCGGGGCGCAGCGCGATCTTGACCTGGATCTCCTCGAAGCCGAAGTGCTGGTACACCGCCAGCGCCTGCTGGTGGAACGCGGTCACTTCCGCCTCGACCTGGTCTTCGGTGCAGAACACGTGACCGTCGTCCTGGGTGAAGCCACGCACGCGCAGGATGCCGTGCAGCGCGCCGGAGGGCTCGTTGCGGTGGCAGGCGCCAAACTCACCGTAGCGGATCGGCAGATCGCGGTAGCTGTGCAGCCCCTGGTTGAACACCTGCACGTGGCCGGGGCAGTTCATCGGCTTGAGCGCGTAGGTACGCTTCTCCGACTCGGTGAAGAACATCGCGTCCTGGTAGTTGTCCCAGTGGCCCGATTTCTGCCACAGCGACACGTCCAGGATCTGCGGGCAGCGCACTTCGCCGTAGCCGGTGCTGCGGTACACCTTGCGCATGTACTGCTCGACCACCTGCCACAGCGCCCAGCCCTTCGGGTGCCAGAACACCAGGCCCGGGGCCTCTTCCTGCAGGTGGAACAGGTCCTGCTGCTTGCCGATGCGACGGTGGTCGCGCATCTCCGCTTCTTCGATGCGCTTGATGTACGCATCGAGCTGCTTCTTGTCGGCCCAGGCGGTGCCGTAGACGCGCTGCAGCTGCTCGTTCTGCGCGTCGCCGCGCCAATAGGCGCCGGAAATGCGGGTCAGCTTGAAGGCCTTCAGGAAGCGCGTGTTCGGCACGTGCGGACCACGGCACATGTCCACGTATTCCTGGTGGTAGTACATGCCCATCGCCTGGATGTCAGGCGACATGTCCTCGATCAGGCGCAGCTTGTAGTCCTCGCCACGGGCCTTGAAGATCTCGATGACTTCCGCGCGCGGCGTCACTTTCTTGATGACGTCGTAGTCCTGCGCGATCAGCTCGCCCATGCGCTTTTCGATCGCCGCCATGTCTTCGGGGGTGAACGGGCGCTCGGAGTAGATGTCGTAGTAGAAGCCCTCGGCGATCACCGGGCCGATCACCATCTTCACGTCCGGATAGAGCTGCTTGACCGCGTGGCCGACCAGGTGGGCGCTGGAGTGGCGGATGATCTCCACGCCCTCCTCGTCCTTGGCGGTGATGATGCGCAGGGACGCATCGTGGTCGATGACGTCACTGGCATCGACCAGCACGCCATCCACCGAACCGGCGATGGTGGCCTTGGCCAGGCCGGCGCCGATCGACTGGGCGACGTCCATGACGCTGACGGGGTTTTCGAATTCGCGGCGGCTGCCGTCGGGAAGGGTAATCGTGATCATTGCAATGGCTTCATGCGGGGCCCGCCGTAGCGGGCTGGAAAGCGCTCCCGGGCTGTCGTCCGGGCAATAAAAAAGCGCCGCGAGGGCGCCTGGAATGCAGGGCCTTCGGGGCAGGTCAACAGTGGGCGGTGGTAGTGCTCATGTCGCACGCTCGGCCGGCGCAGTGCGCGGGCCACCTTGGTTCCAGGATGTGGTTGCCCGTGATCTTAAACCAGCGGCGGACAAAGCCCAAGCGGTGCCTGAATGGCGCTGGCTGGCGGCGTGAAAACGCAATGATTACCATGTCCGCGCAGCCCGCCCCGTGCCGGCCTGCCCGCTTCCCCCCAGGATCCTGCAATGCGCCACCCGCCCCGACCGGCGCCTGCCGGTCCCGCCCGTGCCCCGCGTTCACCGGCCATATGCCGGGCCCGGAGCCCCCGATGATCACCGTTGGCCTGTCGACCCTGGGCTTCTGCAGCCTCGGCATGCTGTCGGCGATGTTCTCCGCGCTGGCCTTCTATGCCGCCTCCCCGCACTGCCGCTGGCCACGCCTGCGCCGTGCCGGGCGCCTGGGCCGGCAGATCGGCCTGGTCGCTGCAGTCGCTGCGCTGTGGCTGTGGATGGCCGAACTGGGCTTTGCCGCCGGCCTGGTGGCGATGCTGTGCACCTGGATGCTGGCCGCCATGCTGCTGCCGGCACTGGCCGCGTGGCACCGCCCCGATGTGGAGCCGCGCTGATGTGGTCGCGCGCACTGGCCGGCATCTTCGCCGGCTTCTTCCTTGCCGCTGCGGCGACCGGCCTGGTCGCATGGCTGCCGCCGGGCCCCTGGCAGAAGGCCCTGGTGCCGAGCCTGATCGCGTTCGTCCCGTTGTGGATGCTGGCCGCGCTGTGGGCCTTCAGTTTCCGCAGCCCGTTGCGCGCCTGGCTGACCCTGGCCGGTTGCGCGGCCCTGGGCTTCGCCGTACTCGGCCTGCTGCGCCTGGCCGGCGCAGTGCAATGAGATCGACCGCATGAAATTCAGTTCACAGACCCTGCGCACGTTCACCACCCTGCACACCTGGGTCGGCCTGGTCGCCGGCTTCGGGCTGTTCGTGGCGTTCTATGCCGGCGCACTGACCCTGTTCCACCATGACCTCCCGCTGTGGCAGACGCCTGGCGCGGCAACCGCATTGCCGGCCGGCCTGGATGACGCCCAGTACCTGCTCGACGACGTGCTGGCCACGCATGCGGAAGCGCGTCGCCACGTCGGCATGACCTTCCCGGGCGCCGATCATCCGCAGCCGCTGGCCTACTGGCAGGCCGAAGACGGCAGCTGGCGCTATGCATGGCCAGGACAGACCGGCGGCAGTCCGACGCCACCGCAGACCGGGCTGGCCGAGCTGGTCAACGAACTGCATTACAGCCTGGGCCTGCCGGTGGCCGGGATCTACGTGATGGGCATCGTCAGCCTGCTGTACGGCATGGCCCTGCTCAGCGGGCTGGTGATCCACCTGCCCAAGCTGCTGGGCGATCTGTTCGCGCTGCGCCCGGGCCGCAATCTCAAGCAGCAGTGGCAGGACGCGCACAACGTGATCGGCGTGCTCAGCCTGCCGTTCCACCTGATGTTCGCGGTGACCGGCGCCCTGCTCTGCCTGGTGTTCATGCAGATGGCGGTACTCGATCCCCTGATCTACGACGGCAAGGCGCTGCAGGCGGTACCGACGGCGATGGATACCGCGCCGCTGCGCGAAGCCAGTGGCATCCCTGCCGCACCGGGCAGCCTGCGCGAACTGCACGCGCGGGCGCTGGAAGTGGCCCGCGCGCAGGGCGTGGCCAACTTCGAACCGGCCTACCTGAAACTGGCCAATGGCGGTGATGCCAACGCGACCATCGAAATCACCGGCGAGGCCAGCGGTACGCTTGGCCCGCTCGGCGCTGTCGCGCTGGATGTCGAAAGCGGCCGCGTGCTGGCCAGCCAGCTGCCTGGCCAGCGCGATGCCAATCACGCCACGCTCAGTGCCGCCTACGCCCTGCATTTCGGCGAGTTCGGCAACGGCGTGGTGGTCTGGCTGTACTTCCTGCTGGGCCTCGGCGGCGCCTTCCTGTTCTATTCGGGCAACCTGCTGTGGATCGAGTCGCGTCGCAAGCGCCGTCAGCCGCAGCAGTCGCGCGCGGCCGTCAACATGGCGCGGGCCACGGTGGGCGTCTGCATCGGCCTGTGCGTGGCGATCTCGGTGACCTTCGTGGCCGCGCTGGTGCTGGAGCGGGCAGCGCCTGCCCAGGTCGATCACGGCATCCGCTGGGCCTGCTTCGTGACCTGGGCGGCTTGTGCGCTGTGGGCAGCCCTGCGCCGCCCGGCACAGGCGGCGCGCGAACTGCTGTGGGCTGCGGCGATCAGCACCGCGCTGGTGCCGCTGGCGCACGGCGCCCTCAACGGTGACTGGCTGTGGTTGGCCGCCGCACGCGGCCACTGGCCGTTGTTCTGGATCGATGCGATGGCACTGGCGATGGCGTTTGGCTTTGCGCGCTTGGCGTATGCGAGCCAGCGGCGGGCCCGCAACGGTGACCCCAACAGCGTGTGGGCGAACTGACCAAGCCCGCTCGCAGCACGCGGGTTTACATGGCTTCCACGTAGCGGGCCACTTCGATCAGGTTCCCATCCGGATCACGGAAGTACACCGACTCGATCGGCCCAAGCGCTCCGGTACGCGGCACCGGTCCTTCTTCAATCGTCACCTGCTGGGCCTGCAGGTGGGCCAGCACCGCCTGTACGCCCAGCGGGGTGATCAGGCACAGATCGGCGCTGCCACGGGTCGGCAGCAGCGCGTGGGGCTGCAACGGCGCGCTGGCCGGGTGCAGGTTGATCTTCTGCTGGCCGAACTGCAGGGCGACGCGGCCGGCGCCGAAGCGCACGACCTGCATGCCCAGCACGCGCTGGTAGAAGTCGCAGCTGCGCTCGATGTCGGCAACGGTAAGCACCAGATGGTCCAGGCGGTCGATGATGATCATGCACGCAGCTTAGCGCTGCGTACATGGCGCCGATGTGCGGTTTCAGGCCACAGCGTTTGCCCGTCACCGCCGTACCAGCCCCGGTCCGGAGATGTCGAACCGGTCAGTCGCCGACGCGGGCCTTCTGCCACGGAGCGAGCATGGCGTTGAGCAGGCTGGCCTGCTCATCGTCACCGGTCAGCTCCCACATGAAGACACCGGCCAGGCCCTGCTCGCGCGCGAACTGCGCACGCAGGCCGATGGAGCGCGGATCCTCGTAACTGATGAAGATCTTCTGCGCCGGGTTGTACAGCCACGGGCTCTGCGCCTGCGGCTGCCAATGCTTCGTCCAACCCGGCTGGTCGAGATAGCGCGCCTTGATCACCCGCCAGTCACCGGCGTCGGCCGGCGCGCTGTAGGCCTGGTACAGGCCGTCCGCCGACTCGCCGGTGACCTTGAAGCCGCGCCCGTAGAAGGGCACGCCCAGCACCAGCTTGCCCGCCGGCACGCCATGCTCGCGGTAGTACTGCACGGCACCGGCCACGTTGTTCCAGCGCCGCAGTTCCGGCGCCAGCGGGTCGGCAGGCACTTCATGCAGCGGTGCATTGAACGTCGATACCGACGAGAAGCCGGTGCCCATGTCGTAGCTCATCAGGTTGATGAAATCGAACACCTTGGCCAACGCGGGCAGATCGTAGCTGGCGGCGGGGTCGTATGGTCCATCGGTCTGCAGACGGCCAGCGGCCAGCGCGGCGGTCAGCAGCATCGGCTGCCCCGCCTTTCTGCCGCGGGCATCCAGCGCCAGCCGGAAGGCCTGCGCAAGCTTGGTCAGGTTGGCACGGTCCTGCGGGCGGTGCGCCAGTTCCTTCGGGCCACCGCTGACGGGGAACTCCCAGTCGATGTCCACGCCATCGAAGCTGCCGGCATGGCGCTCGAAGAACAACGCCATGCACGAATCGACCAGGCGCCTGCGGCTGGTCTCGGTCAGCGCCGCATCGGAGAATCCGCCCGCGCCCCAGCCCCCGATCGAAATCAACGTGCGCAGATGCGGATGCCTGCGCTTGAGCTCGGCCAATGCGGCGAAGTTGGCTGGCGCCTCGGCACCGATCGCACAGCGTCCGTCCTCGATGGTGGAAAACGCATAGAACAGATGGGTGAGTCGTTCGGCCGGGATGCTCGATACCGGATAGCGCTCGGCGGAGCCGCCGGGATAGTACGCACCGAAGATCGGCGGTTGCGCCGGTTGCGCCTGCGCGGCAATGGGCAGGGCGCCGGCGATCAGCACTGCAAGTACGGCCAAGGTCTGGCGGAACATGGAAACTCCCGGGTCGAAGGCGCCGCCACGTTAGCAAACAGATCGGCCCGTGGTGCGGATGTCCGTGCATGTCGTCCGCTGGACAGTGGCGTGCCGCTGGAAGCTGACACGGTCGTGGCTGCACAACGTCGAAAGCACTTCGCTGCAGGACAACACACGACCTGCCTGAGCTAAGGTGGCGCTGGATCTTCACTGGCACACGGACATGACCGCAGACCACGACGCAGACGGCGAACTGCTGGACGACGAAACCCTCGAAAAGCTGCAGGCGCTGGAGGCCCGCGCCTATGCGGCCTTTGATGCGGGCGACCTGGCTGACGCAGCAATGCTGTTCGGCCAGCTCGTCGAATGGACACCCGACATCCCCCACCTGCACTACATGCGCGGGCTGGCACACAAGTACCTGCGCGAGTGGGCGTTGTCGCTGCAGGACAATCTCCGCTCCGAGCAGCTGCGCGATGAAGTCGATGAGGCGACCGCGTGGAATGCGGGAATTGCCGCCACCGGCGCCGGCGACTGGGCCGAGGCGCGCCGGCAATGGACCCGCTGCGGCATCACCCTCCCCGAGGGCGAAGGCCCGATCAACGGCAATTTCGGTGTTGCCTGTGTTCGCCTGAATCCGTGGTCCGGCGGCGAGACCGTGTACATGCGCCGGCTCGATCCGGTACGCGCGCGGCTGGAAAACGTGCCGCTTGCGGAGAGCGGGTTCCGCTTCGGCGACATCGTGCTGCACGACGGCGCCTCCACCGGGCGCCGGACCTACGGCGAGCGCGAAGTACCGGTGTTCAATGCCATGCAGCGCCTGCAGCAGTCGGACATGGCGACCTACGCCGTGTTCGTGCAATGCGGTTCGCCGGACGACATCGCCGCGCTGCGCGCAATGACGTTGCCCGGCATCGGCCTGGTCGAAGACTGGACCCATTCGGTACGTCACCTGTGCCTGCGCTGCAGCTATGGGGCACCGCACCAGCACGATGACGACAGCCGCGAGGATGACGACGGCTGGGTGCGCGAGCGCAATCTCGGTATTGCCGCACAGGGCCGCGCTGCGGTCGAAAAACTGATGTCAGCCTGGGCTGCGGCAGGCACCGGGCGCACGCTCGATGCGATCGAACACCGTGAGCACCCGCAGCAGGGTCCGCAGCCGGGCCAGGTGTGGTGGCTGGGTCACGAACAAGCGGACGAATGACGGCAGGGCGCTGCAGGCCTTGCGGCACAAGGCTTTCAGAATTCTTCAGGCGTCCTTCCAGCACTTCAGCCAACCCTCTGGCCGAATCGGCACTCCTTTCGATGGAGTCCGATCATGCGTTCGCCCCTGCCTGTGTCCACCCTGCTGCTGTGCCTGTACGCCCTCCCCTGCATCGCAGGCCCTGCCCACCCTGATCCCGGCCGCATGCGCGCGCTGGAGCAGGCCATTGCCAGCGATGAGCTGAAACAGATCCGCAGCGTGCTGCTGCAGGTTGATGGACAGGTCGTGTACGAGGGCTATTTCAACGGTGCCGATGCGCAGACCCTGCACGACGTGCGCTCGGCCAGCAAAAGCGTGACCGCCCTGCTGGTCGGCGCAGCGATCGGCGACGGCCGGCTGCCGGGCGTTCGCGCGAAGGTGTACGACTACTTCCCGGCCTTCGTCGCCCACCACGACGTGGCCCCCCGCCTGCGTGGCACCACGGTGGAGGACCTGTTGGCGATGAGCACGCTGTGGGAGTGCGACGACGAGAACCCGTTCTCGGCCGGCCACGAGGAGCGCATGTACGTCGGCGAGCGCTGGCTCGATTTTGCCCTGGCGCTGCCGGTGAAGGGCTTCGCGCCCTGGATGGCGCGCCCGGAGGACAGTCCTCACGGTCGCGCGTTTGCCTACTGCACCGCCAACTCCTTCGTGCTCGGCGCGGTACTGGAACGTGCGACCGGACAACCGCTGGCCAATTACGCAGCCCATGCACTGGAACGACCACTGGGCATCACCCACAGCCAGTGGAACCGTTCCCCGGAGGGCATCGGCATGGGCGGAGGCGGCACACGCTACCGCAGCCGGGACCTGGCCCGCCTTGGCCAGCTCGTGCTTGATGGCGGTCGTTGGCAGGGGCGCCAGCTGGTTCCACGCGACTACGTCGCCGCGATGCTGTCACCGCAGGCAACGGCCGGCGACGGCAGCGATTACGGCTATCAATGGTGGGGCCTGAAACTGACTGTCGGTGGCCAGCCACAGACCGTATGGGCGATGTCCGGCAACGGCGGCAACTACGTGTTCCTGCTGCCGCAACAGCGCGCTGTCGCGGTGGTGACCAGCCAGGCCTACAACCGCAGCATCGCTCACCCGCAGTCGCGCCGCATTCTCACCGAATTCCTGCTGCCGGCGCTGCGCTGAGGTCGGCCAGCCCGGCGGGACGCCAGTCGGCCGCCAGCACCTGCGCACGCTGGCGGCCGATATCGGCATCGATGCGCGCCAGCAGCGGCGCCCAGCCGGGCGCTTCGTGCAGAGACGCAAACAGCGGCGTGGAGCGCAACCACGCCGCATCGCGGAAGCCATCATCGACCGCCTGTTGCAGCGCGGTGACGGCAGCCTCCGGGTCGCCTTGCGCCTGCAGCAGCAGGGCCCGCTCAAGCGCGGCATCGGACCACCCGTCGCCGCGCTGCGCCTGCAACATTGCAAGACGCGACGCCACCCACTCCGGCGATGCCGCGGGCTGCGCGTACAAGGCCGCCAGCGATTGACCGAGCGATTGCTGTGGACGCAGCTGCCGCCCGCGCTCGAAGGCATCGGCAGCACCGGCGTGATCGCCCGCCAGCAGCGCCAGTTCGCCCTGCAGCCGCAGCAACTGCGGATGTGGCGTGCCGCGTGCCAGCGCCTCGGTCAACGCCTGCCTCGCCCGGCCCGGGTCACCTGCCGCGAACAGACTGCGCGGCCAGGCGATGTTGGCGAAGACGTTGTCCGGATACAGCTGGAAATTACGCGCGTGGCGCTGCGCGGCCGCGTGAGTGAAACCGAGCAGCTCCAGTTCGCGCGCCACCTGCACATCACGGAAGCGCAGGCGCTCGGGCGCCGTCAATGCAAGATTGGCACGCAGGGCCAGGGCAAGGTGGCCGCGCTCCTGGTGCAGGTAGGCGAGCGAGGCACGGGTGCGCTCGTCGTCCGGATCCAGCGCGATCGCCCGCTCGTATTGGGAAATGGCCTGCGGCATCTGCCCGAGGCAGTCGTAGGCATAACCTCGAAGCGCGTACACAGCACCCTCCTGCGGCGCGAGTTCACGTTCGATGTTGGCCAGCGCCAGCCCTTCCCGGACCTGCTCGGGCGATCCATTGAACAGACAGCCCTGCGCGGACAACGCTCGTGACAGGCCGCGGCGCGCCGGACTGGAATCAGGGTCCACCTGCAATGCCTGCCGGTACAGGGCGATGGCGCGCTCGTTGTTGCTGGCCTGGCCGATGCTGGCGTAATAGTCGGCGCGCTGCAGCAACGGCAGCGGGCCACCGGCCGCCGGCGTGCGCGGCCAGAACGAGGCGGCAGCGGCAAGAACGACGACACCGGCACCTGCAAGCCATGGCCATTTCTTCCGGTGCGCGGTAATGGGCACCGCCGCTGCCGGCGGTGCGATGGTCGGCACTGCACACAACTGATAGCCGCGCCCGCGTACCGAACGGATGTAGCGCGGGCGTCGGCTGTCATCACCCAGCGCCTGCCGCAACAGCTTGACCCGCTGGCTGATCGCATCCTCCCCAACCACTGCAGGTGCCCACACCTGTGCAGCCAGCGTGTCGAAGTCGACAACGTCGTTGCCGTGTGCCAGCAGCACGTCGAACAGGCGCCAGCTCAGCCCCTGGATCGGCAGCACGTCGCCGGCGCGGCTGACCCGCTGCGCGGGGCGGTCGATCTGCAGGTCAAGCAGGCGCAGGGTGTCCATGGGTGAAGCATAGCGCCGCGGTACGACGCCGGCAGCGCCGGACGACAGGCAAAGAAAAAGCGGGCCGAAGCCCGCTTTTTCATTCTGGCGTGTCAACCAAGGGTGACACCTACCGTCATCGACCTGCGGTCGATTACTCGGCGGTGGCGCCTTCGCCTTCCTCGACGGCCTTCATCGACAGGCGGATACGGCCCTGCTTGTCGACTTCCAGCACCTTGACCTTGACCACATCGCCTTCCTTCAGCACGTCGCCGACCTTCTCGACGCGGTCGCTGGAGATCTGCGACACGTGGACCAGGCCGTCCTTGCCCGGCAGGATGGTGACGAACGCACCGAAGTCCATGATCTTGGCGACCTTGCCTTCGTAGATGCGGCCCGGCTCGACGTCCGAGGTGATCTGCTCGATGCGGGCCTTGGCGGCCTGGGCAGCGATGGCATTGACCGAAGCGATGACGATGGTGCCGTCATCCTGGATGTCGATCTGGGTGCCGGTTTCCTTGGTGATGGCCTGGATGGTCGAACCACCCTTGCCGATCACTTCGCGGATCTTGTCCGGGTGGATCTTGATGGTCAGCAGGCGCGGCGCGTAGTCCGACAGCTCCTCACGCGGGGCGGTCAGGCCGTGGGCCATTTCGCCCAGGATGTGCAGACGGCCAGCCTTAGCCTGCTGCAGAGCCTGCTTCATGATCTCTTCGGTGATGCCTTCGATCTTGATGTCCATCTGCAGGGCGGAGATGCCCTCAGCGGTACCGGCAACCTTGAAGTCCATGTCGCCCAGGTGATCTTCGTCACCCAGGATGTCGGACAGGACGACGAAGCGATCGCCTTCCTTGACCAGGCCCATGGCGATACCCGCCACCGGAGCCTTCACCGGCACGCCGGCGTCCATCAGGGCCAGCGACGAGCCGCAGACCGACGCCATCGACGAGGAACCGTTCGACTCGGTGATTTCCGAGACGACGCGGATGGTGTACGGGAAGGATTCCAGCGACGGCATCACTGCCAGCACGCCGCGCTTGGCCAGACGGCCGTGGCCGATCTCGCGACGCTTCGGGCCCATCATGCGGCCGGTTTCACCCACCGAGTAGGGGGGGAAGTTGTAATGGAACAGGAAGTTCTCTTTGTACTCACCGGAGACGGCATCGATGACCTGGCCATCACGGGCGGTGCCCAGGGTGATGGTCACGATGGCCTGCGTTTCACCGCGGGTGAACAGCGAGGAACCGTGGGTACGCGGCAGGATGCCGGTCTTCACTGCGATCGGGCGGACGGTGTCCAGCGCACGGCCGTCAATGCGGACCTTGGTGTCCAGCACCGAGTTGCGCATGGTGCTGTATTCCAGCTCGCCGAATTCCTTCGACAGCTCGGCCGGGTTCCAGCCTTCAGCGGCAACGCGGCCGGCCAGCGACTCGACCACGTCCTTCTTGATCGCCGAGATGGCGTCGCGGCGCTGCAGCTTGTCGCGCACCTGGAAGGCCTCGCCCAGACGCGGGCCGATGGCTTCCTGCAGGGCGCTGATCAGCACGTCGTTCTTGGCCGGGGCGACCCAGGTCGACGGCTTGGTGCCGGCTTCCACGGTCAGTTCGTTGATCGCGTTGATGACCTTCTGCATTTCGCGGTGACCGAAGGTCACGGCGCCCAGCATCACGTCTTCGGACAGCAGCGCGGCTTCGGATTCCACCATCAGCACAGCGTTGGCGGTACCGGCAACGACCAGCTCCAGCTCCGAATCCTTCAGTTCGGTCACGGTCGGGTTGAGGATGTACTCACCGTTCTTGTAACCCACCTTGGCGGCGGCGATCGGACCCTTGAACGGGGTGCCGGCCAGCGACAGCGCAGCCGAGGCACCGATCAGGGCCGGGATGTCACCGTCGATGTCCGGGTTCAGCGACATCACGGTGGCGATGATCTGGACTTCGTTCTTGTAATCTTCCGGGAACAGCGGACGGATCGGACGATCGATCAGACGCGAGATCAGGGTTTCCTTCTCGGTCGCGCGGCCTTCGCGCTTGAAGAAGCCACCCGGGATACGGCCACCGGCGTAGAACTTCTCCTGGTAGTCACAGGTCAGGGGGAAGAAGTCCTGGCCCTCACGCGCGCTCTTGGCGGCAACGGCGGAGACCAGCAGCACGGTGTCGTCGAACTTGACGATGACGGCGCCACCGGCCTGGCGGGCGATTTCGCCGGTCTCAAGCGTGACGGTGTGCTTGCCGTACTGGAAGGTTTTGGTGATTTTTGCCACGGAGGGTGTCCTTGGGGATGCTGTCTGCGAATGGACCGTGGGCGACCCTTGCCGCCAACGGATGACCGGTCGTTCCGATCTGAAAAAGGTATTGCGGTGCTACAAAACAAAACCGCGGCGCATCGCTGCGCCGCGGGGGATTCGTTGCTTAGCGACGCAGGCCAAGCTTCTCGATCAGGGCCTTGTAACGCTCGACGTCCTTCTTCTTCAGGTAGTCGAGCAGGCTGCGGCGGCGGTTGACCATCTGCAGCAGACCACGGCGGCTGTGGTGATCCTTCTTGTGGGTCTTGAAGTGGCCAGTCAGCAGTTCGATGCGGGCGGTCAGCAGTGCGACCTGGACTTCCGGGGAGCCGGTATCAGCCGAGCTGCGCTTGTTGTCTTCAATGACCTTCTGGGTGTCGATCGACATGTCTTTTTTTCTCTGTGATGCGTGGCCGGCAGGAACGCGCTTTCGCGCACCGCCTGGCTCGCCGTGAACCAACAATGGATGAAACCCGCCTTCGGCAGGCTGCCGTAAAACGGCCGCGGAATTGTAACGGCCAGGGGGCTTTGGAACAAGGTCCGGGGCTGAACCGGGCCTCCTCGTTCAGAGGTTGAAGCGGCGCTGCGGGGCCAGCAGACCGCTGTCGTCGACCTGGCCCAGGCCCTGCACCACCGATCCAGGGCCAAACACCGCCACCAGGCCGCGCGGCCAGGAGAGGTCGCGCTGGCGCTGGCCCACGCAGAAGCGCTGGGTCTGCTCGGCGTCCAGGTCAACCCGGGGGTATTCGGACAGGCCCGCCGCCAGCGGCAGCAGCAGCGCGTCCATGGCGGCCTCATCCTGCGCTTCCACCAGAGCCCTCAGCTGCTCCAGGGTGACCATCGCCGGTTCGTGGAACGGTTCCACCCACAGGCGCCGCAGGGCGCTGATGTGCGCGCCACAGCCCAGCGTTTCACCCAGGTCACGGGCCAGACTGCGGATATAGGTGCCCGAGCCGCAGGTGACCCGCAGCCGCAGCCGCTCGGGCTGCTGCTCCAGAATCTCGATGGCGTGGACCTTGACCTGGCGCTCGGGGGCCTCGATGGCGTCGCCACGGCGGGCCTTCACATACAGCGGCTCCCCGCCCTGCTTGAGCGCGGAATAGATCGGCGCACGCTGCAGGATGTCGCCAAGCAGCGGCGCGATCGCCGCCTGCAGGGCCTCGGCGCTGATCACGGGCACCGGCCGTTCGAGCAGCACCTGGCCCTCGGCGTCGTCGGTATCGGTGGTCTGGCCCAGCACGATCTCGGCGTCGTAGGCCTTGGCCGAGCCCAGCAGCAGGCCGGCAATCTTGGTCGCCTCGCCAAAGCACAGCGGCAACAGGCCGGTGGCCAGCGGGTCGAGGCTGCCGGTGTGGCCGCCCTTCTCTGCACGGAACAGGCGACGGGCGACCTGCAGCGCGGCGTTGGAGCTCATGCCGGTCGGCTTGTCGAGCAGCAGGATGCCATCCAGGCGGCGGAACTGAATTCGGGTCATGACAGGTACGGGTAGCGCCGGGCCATGCCCAGCGAGCGCGCAGCGCGGTCTGCATCAGACATCGCGCAGCCGGAATGCAACAACGCCGGGCATGCCCGGCGTCGCGCGGTTATTCTTCGTCGCCTTCGCGACGCTTTTCGGCGGCCACGGTATCGGGCAGGTCGCGCAACAGGTTGTCGATGCGCTCGCCACGATCGACCGAGTCGTCGTAGTGGAAATGCAGCTCCGGCACATGCCGCAGCTTCATCGCGCGCGCCAGTTCCATGCGCAGGCCCCAGGCCAGTTCCTTCAGGCCCTTCACGGCTTCAACCGAACGTTCCGGCATCAGCGCGGTGACGAACACCTTGGCGTGGGCCATGTCGCGGGTGATTTCCACGTCGGACACGCTCACCGAGGGCAACCCGTGCTCACGCACGGCGTTGTGCACCAGGGTGCCGAGTTCACGGCGCAGCTGGGCGGAGACACGGTCGGTTCGATGGAAAGTCTTGGGCACGAGGGACTCTTGATTGAGTTGTCGCCCGACCAACGGTCGGGCGCTACATGTACATGGTAGGGCCCGACCGTTGGTCGGGCCACCGCACAGCATTACAGGGTGCGCGGCACTTCGATACGCTCGAAGCACTCGATCTGGTCACCCGGCTTGACGTCGTTGTAGGCCTTCACCGCGATACCGCATTCGGTACCGTTGCGGACTTCCTCGACGTTTTCCTTGAAGCGGCGCAGCGATTCCAGCTCGCCTTCGAAGATCACCACGCTGTCGCGCAGGACGCGGATCGGCTTGTTGCGCTTGACCACGCCCTCGATGACCATGCTGCCGGCGACGGCACCCAGCTTGGAGCTGCGGAAGACGTCGCGGACCTCGGCGATACCGATGATCTCTTCGCGGATCTCCACGCCCAGCAGACCGGAGGCCACCTGCTTCACCTGATCGATCACGTCATAGATGATCGAGAAGTAACGCAGGTCCACGCCGTTGGATTCGATGATGCGACGGGCCGAAGCATCCGCACGCACGTTGAAGCCGATGACGGTGGCCTTCGAAGCGGCAGCCGAATTGGCATCCGACTCGGTGATACCGCCCACGCCGGAGTGGATCACGTTGATGCGGATGTCGTCGTTGGACAGCGCCACCAGAGCCTGGCTCAACGCCTGCACCGAACCCTGCACGTCGGCCTTGATGACCAGGTTGAGGACCTGCTGGCCCTCGCCCTTGCCCAGGGTCGCCATGATGTCTTCCATGCGGCTGCCCGCGGTGGCGACCAGGCGCGATTCGCGGCGCTTGGTCTCACGCTGCTGGGCAACGTCCTTGGCCAGACGCTCGTCGTCAACGACGACGAAGTCGTCACCGGCTTCCGGCACGCCGGACAGGCCCAGGACCTGCACCGGGATGGACGGACCAGCGAACTCCGGCTGCTTGCCGGTTTCGTCGAACAGCGCACGCACGCGGCCGTACTGGATGCCGCACACCAGGTAATCGCCCTTCTTCAGGCGGCCCTGCTGCACCAGCACCGTCGCGATCGGGCCACGGCCCTTGTCCAGCGACGATTCGATGACCACGCCGTTGGCACGACCGTCGTCGACCGCCTTCAGTTCCAGCAGTTCAGCCTGGACCGAAACAGCTTCCAGCAGATCGTCGATGCCCAGGCCGGTCTTGGCCGAGATCTCCACCATCTGGGTGTCGCCACCGAAGTCTTCGGCCACGACCTGCTCGGAGAGCAGCTCGTTCTTGACCCGCATCGGGTCGGCACCGGACTTGTCGATCTTGTTGATCGCCACGATCAGCGGCACACCCGCCGAACGGGCGTGCTGGATCGCTTCCTTGGTCTGCGGCATGACGCCGTCATCGGCAGCCACGACCAGCACCACGATATCGGTCAGCTTGGCACCGCGGGCACGCATCGAGGTGAACGCGGCGTGGCCCGGGGTATCCAGGAAGCTGATGACGCCCTTCGGCGTTTCAACGTGGTACGCACCGATGTGCTGGGTGATGCCGCCGGCTTCGCCGGTGGCGACCTTGGTGCGACGGATGTAATCCAGCAGCGAGGTCTTGCCGTGATCGACGTGGCCCATGATGGTGACCACCGGCGGACGCTGCACGGCCTCGCCCTGGTTCTCGCCAGCCGATGCCAACAGCGCGTCTTCAGCGTCGTTGTCGCTGGCGCGGATCGCCTTGTGACCCAGTTCTTCGGTGACCAGTGCCGCAGTGTCGTGGTCGATGGACTGGGTGATGGTGGCCATCACGCCCATCTTGAACAGCGCCTTCACCACCTCGCCGCCCTTCAGCGCGAGCTTCTGCGCCAGGTCGGCTACGGTGATGGTGTCGCCGATCGCCACTTCACGCACGACCGGTGCGGTCGGACGTTCGAAGGCGTGCGGGCCGGAATTGCCACCGCCGCGCGACATGTCGCGACGGCCGGACGTCGGACGGCTGCCCGGGCGACCACGGTTGTTGCTGTTGTTGCTGCTGCCACGGCGCGCACGATCGGCGGCGGACAAGTGCATCTGACCGGCAAAGCGATCACCCGGGCCACGCTCGTTGCGCGGCGCGTTGCGATTGTTGCGGTCGTCGCTGCGCGGCGGCGCACTACGCGGAGCAGCCGGGGCTGCAGCCGGAGCACGCGGCGGGCGCGGCGCGGTTTCGTCGATCGGCGCGCGCACCTTGGGCTGGCTGGCAGCCAAGGCTTCGGCAGCCTTGGCGGCGACCGCAGCTTCCTCGGCCGCCTTCTTCTCGGCCTCGGCACGCTCCTTGGCAGCGACCTCTTCCTCGCGCTTGCGGACGATTTCCTCGTCTCGCAGGCGGTCCTTCTCGGCCAGTGCCTGCTGCTCGGCGAGGTTGCGTGCGCGCGACTCTTCCAGCTTGCGCAGGATGTCGGCACGCTCTTCGTCCGGGGTCATCGCGCGACCACCATCGGCCTTGACGTAGGTGCGCTTCTGGCGCACTTCCACGTTCACGGTTGTCTTGCTGCGACCGGAATTGACCGTCACTTCCTGCTGCTTGCGACGGTTGAGGGTGATCTTCTTGGCAGACTGATCAGTCTCTTCCGGGGCCTGCTCGGGCTTGCCATGCGAGCGACGAAGGAAGCCCAGGAGCTTCACTTTCTCGGAGCTGGTCACGACCTGGTCGGGACCGCTGAACTTCATGCCGGCACCAGCCAGCTGTTCCAGCAGTTTTTCGACCGGTGTATTGACCAGTTCAGCAAGCTTGCGGATGGTGGTTTGCTGCGACATTCGGATCCTATGATCTTGTGGGCGCCCCCCCGCATCTGGAGGTGGCGCGGATTCTACGCCCTGATCGGCTCAGGGCCCTGTTCATTGCCGGCTCATTCGCCGCGTTCCAGTCGGGCGATTTCCTCGGCACGCGCGGCCAGGATCAGCGCCGCGGCGCGCTCCTGGTCCAGCCCTTCGATGCCGAAGTCCATGACCTCGTCGGCGGCCAGGTCGGACAAGTCCTCGCTGGTACGCACGCCGTGGCCGGCCAACGCATATGCGGTGGCTTCGTCCATGCCCTTCAGGGACAGCAGGTCCTGCGCCGGCTGGCCGTCCTCCAGGCCTTCCTCGACTGCCAGGGCCTCATTGAGCAGCGCATCGCGGGCACGTGCGCGCAGCTCTTCGACGATGTCTTCGTCGAAACCTTCCACGGCCAGCAGTTCGCCGACCGGTACATATGCGATTTCCTCGACCGTGCCGAAGCCTTCGCTGACCAGGATGCCAGCGATTTCCTCGTCCACTTCCAGCTTGTCCATGAACAGCTGGCGAGCCGAAGCCTGCTCGGCTTCCGACTTGGCGGTCACCTGGTCCTGGGTCATCACGTTCAGCTGCCAACCGGTCAGGCGGCTGGCCAGGCGCACGTTCTGGCCGCCCTTGCCGATCGCCTGGGCCAGGCGGTCTTCAGCAACGGCCAGGTCCATCGAATGCTTGTCTTCATCGACGATGATCGACTGCACTTCGGCCGGCGCCATCGCGTTGATGACGAAGTTGGCCGGGTTCTCGTTCCACAGGACGATGTCCACGCGCTCGCCATTGAGCTCGTTGGACACGGCCTGCACGCGCGAACCACGCATGCCGATGCAGGCGCCGATCGGATCGGTGCGGGCATCGTGGGCGAGCACGGCGATCTTGGCGCGGTCGCCCGGATCGCGGGCGCAGGCCTTGATTTCCACCAGGCCCTGGCCGACTTCCGGCACTTCCAGCTTGAACAGCTCGATCATGAATTCCGGTGCGGCGCGGCTGATGAACAGCTGCGGGCCACGCGGCTCCGAACGCACTTCGGCCAGGTAGCCGCGGACGCGGTCGCCGGCACGCAGGACATCACGCGGAATGCCCTTGTCCTTCGGAATGAAGCCTTCGGCGTTGCCGCCCAGGTCGACATAGATGTTGCCGCGCTCGGCGCGCTTGACCACACCGGTGATCAGCTCACCGACGCGATCGGCCCAGGCATCGACCACCTGCTGGCGCTCGGCTTCGCGCACACGCTGCACGATCACCTGCTTGGCGGCCTGGGCGGCGATGCGACCGAAGTCGGGGTTCTCGATCTGCTCTTCGATGTAATCGCCGACATCCACGCCTTCGGCTTCGTCGATGGCGTCCATCAGGCGGATCTGGCGATCCGGCGATTCCATCACTACGTCGTCGGCCACCACTTCCCAGCGGCGGAAGGTTTCGTAGTTGCCATCCTTGTGATCGATGACCACGCGGGTCAGCACTTCCTCGTCGGGATAGCGCTTCTTCGCTGCCGAGGCCAGGGCGGCCTCGATGGCATCGAAGATCACCTCACGCGGCACGCCCTTCTCATTGGCGACCGCGTCCACTACCAGCAACAGTTCCTTGCTCATTGGCTCACTCCGCGCGCGGCTTCTTTGCCGCCGGCTCGTTGGAAGAAGAATTCTTGTTCGGCTTCGGACGCTTCGGTGCCGGACCGGTCGGCTTGCTCGGGGCCAGCCCCAGCGCCACCCAGTCAGGCATGATCCGCGCCTTGTCGATGTTGTCGGCCGACACCACCAGTGCGGCGTTGTCGACGATGAAGGTGATGCTGCCCTGCGCCTCGTCGATCGCTTCGATGCGACCCTGCAGGCGACGACGGTTTTCCTGCGGCAGCTTCAGGGTGACCTTGGCCGATTCGCCGAGGTGACGACCGAACTGCTCCAGGTTGAACAGCGGGCGATCCACGCCCGGCGAAGACACTTCCAGCGTGTAATTGCCGCTGATCGGGTCTTCGACGTCCATCTGTGCGGACACTTCGCGGCTTACCCGCTCACAGTCGTCCACATTGATGATGCGCTCCGGCTGTTCCGCCAGCGGCACGTCGATGTAAAGGCGAAGGGTCGCACCGCCGGGGGCCGGCAGATACTCAACGCCCAGCAGCTCCAGGCCCAGCGACACAACGGTCGGGGCGAGCAGATTCGCGATGTCGGTTGCCTTGTCGCTCACAGCCTGCCTTGATCTCTTGGTTGGGTGCCGGCCTTGGCCAGCATGGAAACATGACGCCCCGAAAACGACGAAGGGCCCGCTGGGCCCCTTTTCCGGAAAGACTCCGGTGACTGGATTCCGGTTGCAACGCGCTGAACAAGCGTGCTGCGGCCCTCCTTCCGGGTGGATCTCCGATGGGGAGCGCCGCCGTCAGGGGTACTTCTAGGCCGCTGATGATAGCCCCTGCACCGCTCTGGTGCAAGGCTGCGGCCGTCCTGAAACCCTCCGCTGCACTCGCCGGGCATGGCCCGGCGCTACCGGGTGACCGCGCGATGGTAGCGCCGGGCCATGCCCGGCGGATCGGCGGAAGCCGCAAAGAAAAACGCCCTCGAAGCAGAGCTTCGAAGGCGCATTCTTTACTTGGTAGCGGGGGCAGGATTTGAACCTGCGACCTTCGGGTTATGAGCCCGACGAGCTGCCAGACTGCTCCACCCCGCATCAGAAGCGGAATTATGAGGGATAACTTCAAAACCTGCAAGCTTTTCCTCATTCATCGAATTGGTTGGCGCCGATTCGATGTGTTGGTAGCGGGGGCAGGATTTGAACCTGCGACCTTCGGGTTATGAGCCCGACGAGCTGCCAGACTGCTCCACCCCGCACCGGAAGTGTTTGAACCGCTGCCCCACTCTGGCGAGGGAGGCGCTCCGCAACGATGTTCTGGCTGAACCGCTGCAGTGACAACTCAAGCTGCGTATATTACACGAATCGCGCAGCTTTGTGTCAACTTTTATGCAAGATGCGCAAATGCCTGCTGGCACCAGACCATGATCGGGTTCCAGGCCAGGCCGAGCGCCAGCAATGCCAGTGCGTTCACGCCCAGCACGACACCCAGCACGCGATCCTTGCTGCGCGGCATGGCCTCGCCCACCGGCTCATCGAAGTACATGACCTTGATGACACGCAGGTAGTAGAAGCAGCCGACCACGGCACACAGCACGCCCAGGATCGCCAGCCACAGCAGGCCGCCATTGATGGCAGCGCCGAGCACGGCCAGCTTGGTCCAGAAACCGAGGAACGGCGGAATGCCTGCCAGCGACGCCATGATGCACAGCACCAGGCCGGCCATCCACGGGTTGCGGGCGTTCAGGCCCTTGAAGTCCTCGATGTTCTCGGCCTCGAAACCGGCGCGCGACAGCGCGATGATCGCGCCGAAAGCAGCAGTCGACATGATCGCGTAGGCCAGGGCGTAGAACAGCGCGGCCGCATAGCCCTGCGAACCGCCGCCGGCGATGCCCATCAGCAGGAAGCCGATATGCGAGACCGTGGAGAACGCCAGCATGCGCTTGAGATTGCTCTGCGCAATGGCCATCAGGTTGCCGATCACCAGCGAGACCGCGGCCAGGCCAGCGATCAGCAGCTGCAGTTCGGTGGACAGCGGGCCCACGCCCATTTCCAGCAGGCGGTAAGCCATGCCGAAAGCGGCCAGCTTCGGCGCCGAGCTGATGAACAGCGCGACCGGCGCCGGGGCACCCTGGTACACGTCGGGCAGCCACATGTGGAACGGTGCGGCACCCAGCTTGAAGGCAACGCCGGCAATCATGAACACCGCGCCGGTGACCAGCAGCACGCGCTCTTCCGAGTGCGGGATGGCGGCCTGGATGGCGTCCAGGTGCAGGCTGCCGGTGGCGCCGTAGATCAGCGACATGCCGTACAGCAGCAGGCCCGAGGCCAGCGAACCGAGCACGATGTACTTCATCGCCGCTTCCGAGGCCAGGCCGTTGTCACGGTTGCTGGCAACCAGTGCGTAGGAGCACAGGGCCAGCAGTTCCAGGCCCAGGTACACCATCAGCAGGCTGCCGGCGGACACCAGGATCATCATGCCGGCGGTGCCGAACAGGATCAGCACCGGAATCTCGCCCTGGAACAGCTTGCGCTCGCGCAGGTAGCCCCAGCCGTAGATCAGGGTCAGGCCGCTGAGCAGCACGATCCCGGTCTTCATCACGTCCGCGGCGGTATCGCGCACGAACATGCCATGGAAGACCTCCCCCTGCCCGCCCACGCCGGTGGCCAGCATGAACAGCACCACGGCCAGTGCGGCGACCGAGAACAGGTGGGTGACGATCTTGTTCCGTTCGCTGACGAACAGGTCGAGGATCATCAGGGCGAAGGCACTGCCGATCAGCACCAGCTCGGGAGCGAGCGGTGGCAGGTCAGCAGCGGTCAGTGGCAGCAGCGGCGAGGTGGTCATCATCAAATCCTGGAATTACAGCAACTTGCTGGATGCGATCTGCATCGCCAGCTTTGCGATCGAGGGCTCCATCAGGTCGGTCAGCGGCTTGGGGTAGATGCCCAGGGCCAGTACGCCAATGGCGAACACGCCCAGCACCAGCCATTCGCGGCCGTTGATGTCCTTCAGTTCGGCGACGTGGCTGTTGGCCACCTCACCGAAGAAGATGCGCTTGTACAGCCACAGGGTGTAGGCCGCACCGATGATCAGGGTGGTGGCTGCGCCCAGGGCGATCCACGGGTTCCGCTGGAACGCCGACAGGATGACCATGAATTCACCGACGAAACCGCTGGTGCCCGGCAGGCCGGCGTTGGCCATGAAGAACAGCATGGCGAACGTGGCGAACCACGGCATCACGTTGACCACGCCGCCGTAATCGGCGATGCGGCGGCTGTGCATCCGGTCGTACAGCACGCCGACGCAGGAGAACATCGCGCCGGACACGAAGCCGTGCGAGATCATCTGCACCATGGCGCCCTGCAGGCCCAGGCGGGCCGCATCGACGTTGCCGGCTTCACGCACCAGCCACAGGGCGATGAAGGTACCCAGGGTGACAAAACCCATGTGCGCGATCGACGAATAGGCGATCAGCTTCTTCATGTCGTCCTGCACCAGGGCGACCAGGCCGACGTAGATCACTGCGATCAGCGACAGCGCGATGACCAGCCATGCCCATTCCTGCGAGGCATCGGGAACGATCGGCAGGTTGAAGCGCAGGAAGCCGTAGCCACCGATCTTCAGCGCGATGGCGGCCAGGATCACCGAACCGGCAGTCGGCGCTTCCACGTGCGCGTCCGGCAGCCAGGTATGCACCGGGAACATCGGCACCTTGACCGCGAACGCGATCAGGAAGGCGAAGAAGATCCAGGTCTGTTCCTTGCCCGACAGCTGCAGTGCGTAGAGGTCGGCCAGCTGGAAGCTGCCGCCCTTCATGTACAGGTAGATCAGCGCCACCAGCATCAGCACCGAGCCGAGGAAGGTGTAGAGGAAGAACTTCAGTGCGGCGTAGATGCGACGCGGGCCACCCCAGACACCGATGATCAGGAACATCGGGATCAGCATCGCCTCGAAGAACACGTAGAACAGCATCGCGTCCGTGGCGGCGAAGATGCCGACGGTGACACCTTCCAGGATCAGGAAGGCGGCGACGTACTGGTTCACGCGCTTGTCGATCGCGCTCCAGGCGCCGATCAGGGCGAGCACGCTGACCAGCGTGGTGAGCAGGATCAGCGCTACGGCGATGCCGTCCACGCCCAGGTTGTAGCCGATGTTGTAGGTCGGGATCCAGGCGTGGGTCTCGACGAACTGCAGCGCGTCGATGCCCGGGTTGTAGCCGCCCAGCAGCGACAGACTCGCCACGAAGGTCAGCACCGCGACGCCCAGCGACGCCCAGCGGGCGGTCTGCGCATCACGGATCGCAAGGATCAGGGCACCGCCGAGGATCGGCAGCCAGATGAGGACACTGAGTAGAGGCCAGTTCGACACGTCTTCTTATTCCGTACAGGTCATCAACGCAGGTAATGCATCAGCACGCCCAGGAGGGCAATCAGGCCGATGATCATCGCGAAGGCGTAGTGATAGAGGAAACCGGATTGGGTACGGCGCAGCACGCTGGCTGCGACGTCCACAACACGTGCCGAGAGATTGACCACGCCGTCGACGATGTTGCTGTCGATCCAGCGCGAGACCTTGCCCAGCTTGACGCTGCCACCGGCAAAGCCATCGATCCACAGCTTGTCGAAGCCGTACTTGTTTTCCAGCACGGACACCACCGGGGCGAAGGTCTTGCGTGCCTTGCCCGACAGGTCCGGCTTCCACAGGTAGAACAACGCAGCCAGCAGGAAGCCTGCCAGGGTCAGCCAGAACGGCGGCAGCATCATGCCGTGCAGCGCGAACGCCACCGGACCATGGAACTCCTCGCCCAGGAAGGCCACGGTGTTCTTGGCCGGATCGTAGAAATCGACGATGCCGGTGAAGAACGTGTTGACCTGGCCCTTGATCGCCGCGTGGGCGTGGTGACCGGCCCAGTCGGTGCCGTGCAGCATCGGACCGATGCTGAAGAAACCGATGGCGATCGACGGGATGGCCAGCAGGATCAGCGGCAGCGTCACCACCCACGGCGTTTCATGCGGCTCATGCGGACCGTGGCCATGGCCGTGGTCGTCATGCGCGTCGGCATGATGTGCATCGGCAGCATGGTGGTCGTCATGACCATGACCATGACCATCGTGCGCGTCGCGGAAGCGTTCCTTGCCGTGGAAGGTCAGGAACAGCAGGCGGAAACTGTAGAAGCTGGTCACCAGCACGCCACCCAGCACCGCCCAGTAGCCATAGGTGGCCACCCAGCTGTCCTGCATGTGGGCGTGGATCTCGGCGGCCTCGATGATGGTGTCCTTCGAGTAGAAGCCGGAGAAGAACGGCGTACCGACCAGGGCCAGGGTACCGATCCACATGGTGATGAAGGTGATCGGCATGTACTTGCGCAGGCCGCCCATCTTGCGCATGTCCTGCTCGTGGTGCATCGCGATGATGACCGAGCCGGCACCCAGGAACAGCAGCGCCTTGAAGAAGGCGTGGGTCATCAGGTGGAACACGGCAGCGGAGTACGCCGACACGCCCAGCGCCACGGTCATGTAACCTAGCTGGGACAGCGTGGAGTACGCGACGACGCGCTTGATGTCGTTCTGCACGATGCCGATCAGGCCGGTGAAGAACGCGGTGGTGGCACCGATGAACAGGATGAAGTTCAACGCGGTCTGCGACAGCTCGAACAGCGGCGACATGCGGGTGACCATGAAGATACCGGCGGTCACCATCGTCGCGGCGTGGATCAGTGCCGAGATCGGGGTCGGGCCTTCCATCGAATCAGGCAGCCAGACGTGCAGCGGAACCTGGGCCGACTTGCCCATGGCACCGATGAACAGGCCGATGCAGATGACGGTGGCGATCGACCAGATCACCGGCTCGTTCAGCAGCTGCATGCCGAACATGGTGCCGTCCCAGATCTGCAGCTGGGCGCGCGGGTCGGCGAGCATGCCGGCCTGCGAGAACACCTGCGAGTAGTCCAGGGTACCGAACACCCACAACACGCCGGCGATGCCCAGCAGGAAGCCGAAGTCGCCGACGCGGTTGACCAGGAACGCCTTCATGTTGGCGAAGATCGCGGTCGGGCGCTTGAACCAGAAACCGATCAGCAGGTACGACACCAGGCCCACTGCTTCCCAGCCGAAGAACAGCTGCAGGAAGTTGTTGCTCATCACCAGGGTGAGCATCGAGAAGGTGAACAGCGAGATGTAGCTGAAGAACCGCTGGTAACCCGGATCATCCTGCATGTAGCCGATCGTGTAGATGTGGACCAGCAGCGACACGAAGGTCACCACCACCATCATCATCGCGGTCAGCTTGTCGACCATGAAGCCGACATGGGCCGAGTACTGGCCGACTTCGAAGAACGTGTACAGGTTCTGGTTGAACGGCTGCGCCCCGCCCCACAGCAGCTGGTAGAGCGTGTGCATCGACAGGCCGCAGGCAACCGCGACACCGAGGATCGTGATGGTCTGCGCACCGAAGCGCTTGACCTGGCGACCGAACAGGCCGGCGATGATGCTGCCGAACAGCGGTGCAAGCACCACTGCGATCAACAGACTCTTGGAGAGAGTGATTTCCATCTGTGGATCAGCCCTTCAACGAATCGACTTCGCCGACATTGATCGTGCGGCGTGTACGGAACAGGGTCACCAGGATCGCCAGGCCGATGGCGGCCTCGGCAGCAGCCACGGTCAGGATGAAGAACACGAACAGCTGGCCGGCCGTGTCCCCCAGTTCCCGGGAGAACCCGACGAAATTGATGTTGACCGACAGCAGCATCAACTCGATGGACATCAGCAGGACGATGATGTTCTTTCGGTTGAGGAAGATGCCGGCGAGGCTGATGCAGAACAGCACCGCGCCCAGCGCCAGGATGTGGCCCAGAGTGATCGAGATCATGCCTTGGTCTCCTCGTCGCCCGCGGCCGGCGTGCTGTTGCTGTGGATCTGCGGCTGTTCGGCGTCCATCTTGACCATGCGCAGGCGGTCGTGTGCCTTGACCATGGTCTGCTGCGACGGGTTCTGCGTCTTCAGGCCTTCACGACGGCGCAGGGTCAGCATCACCGCGGCGACCACGGCCACGGTCAGGATGACGGCGGCGAACTCGAACGGCAGCAGGTACTCGGTGAACAGGCTGCGTGCCAGCCAGGTGACGTTGGAACTGTCGGCGGCGAGCGCGGCGGCGTTGTCGGCCGGGAACGGGTTGACCGTCCTGCCCTTCACGCCGATCAGGATCAGCATCTGCACCAGCATCGCCACGGCCACGATCAGGCCGACCGGCAGGTAGCGCACCCAGCCTTCACGCAGCTTGTCCGGATCGATGTCGAGCATCATCACCACGAACAGGAACAACACCATCACCGCACCCACGTAGACCAGCACCAGTGCCACGCCGAGGAACTCGGCGCCGACCAGCAGCCACACGCAGGCGATGGAGAAGAAGGTCAGCACCAGGCACAGGACAGCGTGCACGGGGTTGCGCACGCTGATCACCGCACCGGCCGAAACCGTTGCCGCGATGGCGAAGACCCAGAAAGCGATATTTACCCAATCCATCTCTCGACCTCAGCGGTAAGCGGCATCGGCGGCACGACGCTCGGCGATCTCGGATTCGAGACGGTCGCCCAGGGCCAGCAGCTGCGGCTTGGTAACGATGTTTTCGCCACGATTCTCGAAGTGGTACTCGAGGATGTGGGTCTCGACGATCGAGTCCACCGGGCAGCTTTCCTCACAGAAGCCGCAGAAGATGCACTTGAACAGATCGATGTCGTAGCGCGTGGTACGGCGGGTGCCGTCCTCGCGCTTGGCCGAATCGATGGTGATGGCCAATGCCGGGCACACCGCTTCGCACAGCTTGCAGGCGATGCAGCGCTCTTCACCGTTGGGATAACGGCGCAGGGCATGCAGGCCACGGAAGCGCGGCGACTGCGGGAACTTCTCCATCGGGTACATCATCGTGTACTTCGGCTTGAAGCTGTACTTCAGCGTCAGCCAGAGACCGGCCAGCAGTTCGAGCAGCAGCAGGCTCTTGAAGTAATGGGTAATCCTGTTCATCACTTAGACGCCCTTTTGAATCACGCCGAAGAACACCATGACGGCGGTAACCGCGATCCAGAAAATGGTCAGCGGGATGAAGACCTTCCAGCCCAGGCGCATGATCTGGTCATAGCGGAAGCGCGGGAAGCTTGCTCGGAACCAGATGTAGGCACTGGCGAAGAAGAAGACCTTGACGAACAGCCACGGCCAGCCGCCCTTCCAGATCCAGTCGATGAACGGCGAGATCTCGCCCGGGTTGACCCAGCCCTGGATCGGGCTCAGCCAGCCGCCGAGGAAGAAGATCGAGATCAGGAAGCTGATCAGGATCATGTTCGCGTATTCGGCCAGGAAGAACAGGGCGAACGCACCGCCGGAGTACTCGACCATGTGGCCGGCGACGATTTCCGACTCGCCTTCCACCACGTCGAACGGCGCGCGGTTGGTTTCGGCGACGCCGGACACCCAGTACACGACGAACAGCGGGAACAGCGGGATCAGGAACCAGTCGAAGAAGCCGGAGCTGCCGGCCTGGGCCATCACGATGTTGCTGAGATTGAGGCTGCCCGAAGCGATCATCACGCCGACCAGGGCAAAGCCCATCGCGATTTCGTAGCTGATCATCTGCGCCGAGGCGCGCATGGCACCCAGGAACGCGTACTTCGAGTTGGAGGCCCAACCGGCGAGGATGATGCCGTAGATGCCCAGCGAGGTCATCGCCAGCAGGTAAAGCAGGCCGGCATTGGCGTTGGACAGCACCAGCTGATGGTCGAACGGCACCACCGACCACGCGGCGAAGGCCGGGGCCAGGGTGATCAGCGGCGCCAGCAGGAAGATCGCCTTGTTGGCGCTGCTGGGCTGCAGGACTTCCTTGAACAGCAGCTTGAAGACGTCGGCGAAGGCCTGGAAGATGCCCATGCCCACGTACATCGGGCCGTGGCGGACGTGCATCCAGCCGATCAGCTTGCGTTCCCAGACCACGTAGAAGGCCACCGAGACGATCACCGGAACGGTGATCACCAGGATCTTCAGGATGATCCAGATCAGCGCGCCGATGTCACCCAGGCCAAGCAGCCATTGGTGCAGCGGATCGACAGCGTTAATCAGCAATTCGTTCATGCAGCCACCACCGAAACACGAGCGGCACCCAGCGGCGCGGTTGCGCCGTGGCCCGATTCAATCCAGACCGAACCCGCAGCGACGCGGGCGTCGACCACCACCGGCAGGGTGGCCTTGCCGGCATCGGTGCCGACCTTGGCCATCTGCCCTTCCTGCAGCTGCAGGCGGGCGGCATCGTCAGCGTTGAGCACGATGCGCGGGGCGTTGTTGAGCGGATGCGACTGCAGCGCCGGGGCGCGACGGACCACCGCATCGGTGCGGTAGATCGCAGCGGTCGAGGCCACTTCCATGCCCTCGCCCGCCAGCACCGGCTGTGCCGAAGCGGACACCTGCACGTTCACCGGTGCCAGGCTGGCGCGCAGGCCGGCCAGGTCGATGAACTCGAAACCGGCCACGGCCAGCTCACCGCCGAGTGCACGCAGCACGCGCCAGCCCTCGCGGGCCTCGCCCGGCAGCTTGCCGCCGGCACGCGCCGACTGCTCGCGACCATCGAGGTTGGTCAGGGTGGCATCGATTTCCGGCAGCGCACCGATCGGCAGGATCACGTCGGCAACGTCGCGGGTCGAGGCGCAGGCGAACTGGCTGAAGGCCACCACCTGTGCGCCGACCAGCGCCTTGCGCGCGGCCGGAGCATCGGCGAAGTCCAGGCCCGGTTCCAGGCCGTAGACCACGTAGGCCTTGCGCGGATCGGCCAGCATCGCAGCGACGTCCTTGCCGGCCGGCAGTACGCCGGCGCGGGTCAGGCCGATCGCATTGGCGCCCTGCGGGATGCGGCACAGCTTGGCACCGGTGGCGGCGGCGAAATCACGCGCAGCGGCGCGGATCGCGGCAGCCTGCGGATGGTTCTCGGCGATGCCACCGACGATCAGCACCGTATTGGTACCGCCCTGCACCGCCGAACGCAGCTCGGCGTTGGCCAGCGCATCGGCGAACTTCGACGGAGCCACGATCTGCTTGCCGGCAACGCTGAACGCGAAGTCGAAGTCGACCGGGTTGACCACGTGGATCTTCGCGCCGTTCTGGGTCTGCGCCTTGCGCAGGCGGGCGTGCAGCAACGGCAGCTCGTGGCGGATGTTGCTGCCGAGCACGACGATGCGGTCCGCGCCTTCGATCTCGGCCAGCGGCAGGCCGAACACTTCGGCAGTGGCGGCGTCGGAGAAGTCGCGGTTGTTGATGCGGTGGTCGATGTTGGCCGAACCCAGGCCGGTGGCCAGGCGGGCCAGCAGTGCGCCCTCTTCGTTCGACGTCGACGGGTGCACCAGCACGCCCAGGTTGTCGCCCTGGTTGGCCTTGAGGATCTCTGCGGCCGCGGCCAGGCCTTCAGCCCAGCTCACTTCCTTCCACTCGCCGTTGACCTTGCGCAGCGGCTTGACCGCACGGTCTTCGCTGTACAGGCCCTGGTGCGAATAACGGTCACGATCGGACAGCCAGCACTCGTTGACCGCCTCGTTGTCGCGCGGCACGGTACGCAGCACTTCGCCGCGACGCACGTGCAGGAACAGGTTCGAGCCCATCGCGTCGTGGTAGCCCAGCGATTCGCGCGCGGTCAGTTCCCACGGACGGGCGCGGAACTGGAACACCTTGTTGGTCAGCGCGCCGACCGGGCACACGTCGACGACGTTGCCCGAAAGCTCGGTGGTCAGCGGCTTGCCGTCGTAGGTGCCGATCTGCAGGTTTTCACCGCGGTACATGCCACCCAGTTCATAGGTACCGGCAACGTCGGCGGTGAAGCGCACGCAGCGGGTGCACTGGATGCAGCGGGTCATCTCGGTGGCGACCAGCGGGCCCATGTCCTCGTCGGCCACCACGCGCTTGCGCTCGTTGAAGCGGCTGACCGAACGGCCGTAGCCCAGCGACACGTCCTGCAGCTCGCACTCGCCGCCCTGATCGCAGATCGGGCAATCCAGCGGGTGGTTGATCAGCAGGAACTCCATCACCGAGCGCTGGAACTTCAGCGCCTTTTCACTGCGGGTGGCGACCTTCATGCCTTCCATCACCGGCGTGGCGCAGGCCGGTGCCGGCTTCGGCGACTTTTCCACATCCACCAGGCACATGCGGCAGTTGGCAGCGATCGGCAGCTTCTCGTGGTAGCAGAAGCGCGGAATCGAAATGCCCGCCTTGTCGGCGGCCTGGATGATCATCGAACCCTTGGGCACGACCAGCGACTTGCCATCGATCTCGATGGTGACGTGGTCCGGTGGCACGCTGGGATTTATGGGTTGCGCGCTCATGCAGCGGCTGCCTCCACCTTCTTGCCGTCAACCATCGAATGACCGTTGACGATGTAGTACTCGAATTCGTCCCAGAACTGGCGCAGGAAGCCCTGGATGGGCCATGCCGCCGCTTCGCCGAACGCACAGATGGTATGGCCTTCGATCTGGCCGGCCACGGTCTTCAACTGGTGCAGGTCTTCCATCGTGGCCTTGCCGGCGACGATGCGCTCCAGCACGCGGTGCATCCAGCCGGTACCTTCGCGGCACGGGGTGCACTGGCCACAGGATTCCTTGTGGAAGAACTGGCTGATGCGGCAGGCGAACTTGACGCAGCAGACGCTGTCATCCAGCACCACGACCGCACCGGAGCCCAGGCCGGAGCCCAGCGCACGGATGGTGTCGTAGTCCATCGGCAGGCCCTTCAGCTCGGCCGCGGTCAGCACCGGCATGGACACGCCGCCCGGGATCGCGCCCTTGAGCTTGCGACCCGGCTTGAGGCCGCCGGCCATTTCCAGCAGGTCGTCGAAGGTGGTGCCCAGCGGCACTTCGAAATTGCCGCCCTTCTGCACGCAGCCGGACACCGAGAAGCACTTCGGGCCGCCATTGGCGGTCAGGCTCAGGCCCTTGAACCACTCCGGACCATTGCGGATGATCGCCGGCACCGAACCGTAGGTTTCGGTGTTGTTGATCGTCGACGGCTTGCCATACAGGCCGAAATTGGCCGGGAACGGCGGCTTGTAGCGCGGCTGGCCCTTCTTGCCTTCCAGCGATTCCATCAGCGCGGTTTCTTCGCCGCAGATGTAAGCGCCGGCACCCAGGGCGCCGTAGATGTCGATATCCACGCCCGAGCCCAGCACGTTCTTGCCCAGCCAGCCGTTTGCATAGGCATCGGCCAGGGCCTGCTCGAAGTGCTCGAACGGCTCGTGGTGGAATTCACCGCGCAGGTAGTTGTAGCCCACGGTCGAACCGGTGGCGTAGCAGGCAATCGCCATGCCTTCGACCACCGAATGCGGGTTGTAGCGCAGGATGTCGCGATCCTTGCAGGTGCCCGGCTCGGATTCATCCGAGTTGCAGAGGATGTACTTCTGCACGTTGCCCTTGGGCATGAAGGACCACTTCAGGCCGGTCGGGAAACCGGCGCCGCCGCGGCCGCGCAGGCCCGAGGCCTTGACCATCTCGATGACCTGCTCCGGCGGGATCTTCTCTTCGAGGATCTTGCGCAGGGCAGCGTAGCCACCGGTCTTCAGATAGCTTTCGTACGACCACGGGGTGTCGTAATGCAGGGTGGTGTAGACCACCTGGTGCGGCAGCGGCGCGGGGCCGACCGGACCCTTGGATTCGTGGTGATGTGCCATGCCCTTACTCCAGCCCGTCCAGAAGCTCGTCGACCTTTTCCAGGGTCAGACGCTCATGGTAGTGACCATTGATGACCATCATCGGTGCACCCGCGCAGCCGGCCAGGCACTCTTCCTCGCGCTTGAGGTAGACGCGGCCGTCAGCGGTCGACTGACCGTTCTTGATGCCCAGCTTCTTCTCGCAATGGCGCACGATGTCTTCGGCGCCATTGAGCCAGCAGCTGATGTTCGTGCAGATGGCCACGTTGTTGCGGCCCACCTTCTCGGTCTCGAACATCGAGTAGAAGCTGGCAACCTCGTAGGCCCACACCGGCGGCAGGTCCAGGTACCTGGCCACGCCGGCGATCAGCTCGTCGGTCAGCCAGCCCTGGTTCTGCTCCTGGGCAGCATGCAGACCCTGCAGCACGGCAGAGCGCTTGCGGTCCGGCGGGAACTTGGACAGCCAGTGATCGATGTGAGCGCGGGTTTTGTCGCTCAACACCACCATCGGGTCGACGTCGCGCGCCGCCTCGAAATTACCTGTCGCCTTCATCGGCCGACCTCAGCGAAATGCATAACGTGAAATTGCAGAAACTGCGGCGCCGGCTTGCGCCGGCTGCCTGCAGCGGGCGTTGGCGTGGCGGACGGCATTACCGGTCAACCTCGCCGAACACCAGATCGTAGGTACCGATCATCGCCACCACGTCGGCCAGCATGTGGCCGCGCACGATCGAATCGATCGAGGACAGGTGGGCAAAGCCCGGCGCACGAAGGTGTACGCGGAACGGCTTGTTGGCGCCGTCGGAAACCAGGTAGCAGCCGAATTCGCCCTTGGGCGCTTCAACCGCGGCGTAGGTCTCGCCGGCCGGCACGCAATAGCCTTCACTGAACAGCTTGAAGTGATGGATCAGCGCTTCCATGTCGTCCTTCATGTCCTCGCGCTTGGGCGGAGCGACCTTGAAGTTCTTGACCATGACCGGGCCGGGGTTGGCCTTCAGCCATGCCACGCACTGCTTGATGATGCGGTTGGACTCGCGCATTTCGGCAACGCGGCACAGGTAGCGATCGTAGCAATCGCCTTCCTTGCCCAGCGGGATGTCGAAATCGACGGCATCGTACTTCGCATAGGGGCGCTTCTTGCGCAGATCCCAGGCGACGCCCGAGCCACGCAGCATCACGCCGGTCATGCCCCACTGGTGGGCCAGCTCCGGGGTGACCACGCCGATGCCGACGGTACGCTGCTTCCAGATACGGTTGTCGGTCAGCAGGGTCTCGTATTCGTCGACACGACCCGGGAACTCATTGGTGAAGTTCTCCAGGAAGTCCAGCAGCGAACCTTCGCGCGAGGCATTGAGGTTCTTCAGGGCCTTGCCCTTGTGCCAGCGCGATTCCTTGTACTTCGGCATGTGGTCCGGCAGGTCGCGGTAGACACCGCCCGGACGGTAGTACGCCGCGTGCATGCGCGCGCCGGAGACCGCTTCGTAGCAGTCCATCAGCTCTTCGCGCTCGCGGAAGGCGTACAGCATCACCGCCATCGCACCCAGGTCGAGCGCGTTGGAACCCAGCCACATCAAGTGGTTCAGGATGCGGGTGATCTCGTCGAACATCGTGCGGATGTACTGCGCGCGCTCCGGCGCCTCGATGCCCATCAGGGTCTCGATCGAGCGCACGTAGGCGTGCTCGTTGCACATCATCGACACGTAATCCAGGCGATCCATGTAGCCGATCGACTGGTTGAAGGGCTTGGATTCGGCCAGCTTCTCGGTGCCCCGGTGCAGCAGCCCCACGTGCGGGTCGGCACGCATGATGGTCTCGCCGTCCATCTCCAGGATCAGGCGCAGCACACCATGCGCGGCCGGATGCTGCGGGCCGAAGTTCATGGTGTAGTTGCGGATTTCCTGCCGGCTTTCGGCAGCATTGCTGGCGAATGCTTCGCCGGCCTGGTGTACGTGACTCACTTCACTGCCTCCTGCGAGCGCTCGCCGGCAGCGGTCTGCAGGCGGGCGTCGTCGCGGATCACGCGCGGCACGCCGACGCGCGGCTCCACCGAGGTGACCGGTTCGTAGATGACACGCTTCTTTTCTTCGTCGTAGCGGACTTCGACGTTGCCGATCAGCGGGAAGTCCTTGCGGAACGGATGGCCGACGAAACCGTAGTCGGTCAGGATCCGGCGCAGGTCCGGGTGACCTTCGAAGATCACGCCATACAGATCGAACGCCTCGCGCTCGAACCAGTTCAGGCCCGGCCAGATGCTGGTCAGCGAGGACACCACCGGCAGCGCTTCGTCAGGCGCGAAGCAGCGCAGGTGCATCATCAGGTTGTGCTGGTACGAACGCAGCTGTGCGACCACGGCGAAGCGCTGGGTCGGCATGTGCTGCGGACGGGCACCGTCGGCGCTCTCTTCGCTGGGGAATTCGCCCCAGGCGAAGCGGCCCTGGGCCTTGCCCTCGACACCGCGGCTGAAGCCCTGCGAGGACACGTCGGCGGTGTCCCACTCATCGGAGCCATAACCGAGGTAATCGACGCCGCAGAGGTCCACGGCCTGCTCGAAACCAAACTCGTCACGCAGCGCGAGGGCGGTGGCGTGCCACTCAGCGGCAGGCACTTCCAGCGTCACTTCGCCGCGGGGTTCGACCACGATGACCTTCGCACCAGCGAAACGTGCGGAGAGTCGGTCGATGAAGGATGCTTGCTCTGCCATGGGGGCTTGGCGCGCTCTTGTCAGGTGAAGGGGTCAGCGGGCGATGGTCTGTGTACGCCAGATCTTCTTCTGCAGCTGCAGGATCCCGTACACCAGCGCCTCGGCGGTCGGCGGGCAGCCCGGGACGTAGACGTCCACCGGCACCACGCGATCACAGCCGCGCACCACAGAATAGGAATAGTGGTAGTAACCACCGCCATTGGCGCAGCTGCCCATGGAGATCACCCACTTGGGGTCGGGCATCTGGTCATAGACCTTGCGCAGCGCCGGGGCCATCTTGTTGACCAGGGTGCCGGCGACGATCATCACGTCGGACTGGCGCGGCGACGGGCGGAACACCACACCGTAGCGGTCAAGGTCCAGGCGCGCTGCACCTGCGTGCATCATTTCGACCGCACAGCAGGCCAGACCGAAGGTCATGGGCCACATCGAGCCGGTGCGTGCCCAGTTCAGCAGCGCATCGACGCTGGTGGTGACAAAGCCCTTTTCCAGCAGCGGGTTGTCGCCTTCCGGCCGCAGGATGTCGTCAACCCGCCCTTCCGGGACAGGATTGGTCATCAGGCCATCGAGAGTCTGAATCACTCCCATTCCAGCGCTCCCTTCTTCCAGACATAGATGAAACCGAGGAACAGCATGCCGACGAACAGACCCATGGTGACGAGCGAACGCGCGCCAAGCTCCATGAAGACCTGCGTCCACGGCACGATGAAGATGATTTCCAGGTCGAAGACGATGAACTGGATCGCGATCAGGTAGTAGCGCACGTCGAACTTCATACGCGCGTCTTCGAAGGCTTCGAAGCCGCACTCGTACGGCGACAGCTTTTCCAGATCGGGGCGGCGGGGACCGAGGAATCGACCAACCAGCATCAGCGTAATGCCGATACCGGTGGCAACGATCAGAAACAGCAGAGACGGCAAATATTCGGCCAGCACAGCGATTCTCTCTTGCCTCTGCCGCTGCGCCTGCAGGCGCTTTGGCATGGGGGAGTGGACGGGAAGCTGCCTGGCGCCTTGCGCGCCAGACCAACCCGCTTTACTTACTAAATGGTGCCCAAGAGGGGACTCGAACCCCTACGACCTAAGTCGCTACCACCTCAAGGTAGTGCGTCTACCAATTCCGCCACCTGGGCAAACGATCACATCAGACTATCTTCCCGATGCGCCGCGTATTGTAACCGGCTTCAGTCTTTCTGGGAGCCTTCCGAAGGCTTTTCTTCACCAGAAACCGAAGATTCCGCCTGAGCCGGCACAGTTGCGGCCGGAACCGGGGCGGCCGGGACCGCATCGGCCTTCGGAACGGCCGGCAATTCGCCCGCCGGAGCGGCCGGAGCGCTGGCCGCCGGGGCGGACATCAGACCCAGATCCTGATCGGCGGCCGGGCGGTTGCCATGGCCGGCGTACCAGGCCATGAAGAGGCTGATGCCGAAGAACACCACGGCCAGCCACTTGGTCGACTTGGACAGGAAGTTGGACGCGCCACGCGCACCGAACACGGTCCCCGAGGCGCCAGCGCCAAAGCCCGAACCTGCCGCCGCACCCGAGCCACGCTGCATCAGGATCAGCGCGACCATGGCTACGGCAACCAGCACGTAGACGACATTGAGGATCAACATCAGCATTGGAAATCCGCCCTCGGACTAGAGTGCCGGCGGCTAGCCGGCAACCGTAACTAATTGTTTGCCGCCGCCTCTGCGATGGCCAGGAAGTCGGCGGCCACCAGGGAGGCACCACCAACCAGCCCACCATCGACATCCGGCTGCGCGAACAGTTCCCCGGCATTGTCGGGCTTCACGCTACCGCCGTAAACAATGGGCAGTGAATCAGCAATTCTAGCATCGATGCGCGCGACTTCGCCACGAATGAACGCGTGCACCTGCTGCGCCTGCTCCTTGGTTGCGGTACGGCCGGTTCCGATCGCCCAGACCGGCTCGTAGGCGACCACAGCATTGGCGAAGCCTGCGGCCCCGACAAGCTCGAGCACCGGGGCCAGCTGGCTGGCGATGACCGCCTCGGTCCGCCCGGCCTCGCGCTGCTCAAGGGTTTCACCGACGCAGAGTACCGGCACCAGGCCGGCATGCAGGGCGGCAGCGAACTTGCGCGCGACCAGTTCGCTGCTCTCGTTGTGGTACTGGCGGCGCTCGGAGTGGCCGACCAGACCATAGCGGGCACCCACCTCATGCAGCATGGCCGCACAGACCTCACCGGTGTAAGCGCCCTTCTCGTTGCTGCTGACGTCCTGTGCACCAAAGGCCAGGCCGGTCTCGCCGAAGTCTTCGACCAGCTCACCCAGATAGGGCATCGGCGGCAGGATGACCACCTCCACCCCGCTCTTGGGCAGCCCGGCAGCGACCTGCCCCAGCAGTTCGGTGGCGAATTGACGGCTGCCGTGCAGCTTCCAGTTTCCAGCGACGATCTTGCGGCGCATGAGCGGGTGGCTCCTGTGTGAACTCAGCCGCCCATGATACCTGCTGCGGCAAAAAACCGTTTCCGTGTAAGCGGTTACATGGATTTTCAGCCAACGGCGCAGCCCCTCGTGGCGGGTTTAGGTTGGTCGCGGAGAGCCCCGGGTGGATTTGCGGGGTTGGCCGGGCGGGTGGGACTGCGCAGGGGTCGCTGCAAGTACGTCCCTGTAAGCTCGGTCGCCGCATCCATGCGGCTCACGCCCCTGCGCAGCCCCACCCACCCGGCCCCCTGACACATTCCGGCGGTTCCGCCCGCCACGGAAAGAAAAAAGAAGAGCAAAGGCAAAGGCAGCATCCCGGGCGGCCGCCGGGATCTGACCCCCAAAAGCGAAAGCAGAGCTTCAACCCCTTCCTGCTTCGAGACCTGACAGATCTCATCCACGCATGGCGTGGATAAATGGATAGATCGTGTCGACCAAGGTCGACACCTACCAACAGCCGCGGGAAATTGTCGGGGGCGGGGCGGTGTGGGTTGGCAGGACCGTTGGCGCCATGGGCCCGAGGCATGCCTCGGGCGGGTTGGGCAGGACGCCCAACCCCGGTCTTGCCGTGTGCGCAGGACAGCGCACACGAGCAAGGCGCCATCGAGCCCCCAGGGATGGGTTTACGGCGTGTCCTGCCAGCCCACACCGCCCCGCCCAACCCACAGAAACCCAGAGCCGCTTTGGCTTTGGCTTTGGCTTTGGCTTTGGCTTTGGCCTTGGCTTTGGCCTCTGCGGGTGCAGGGTGCAACCCTGCCGAAACCCCTCCGCCGCGCTCGCCGGGCATGGCCCGGCGCTAGCCGTAACAAGAAGGCCGCCTTTCGGCGGCCTTTTTGTTACTTCAGCTTGATCTCGCGCAGGCGCTCTTCGAGGAAGCCGTGCGCGGTGATCGGTTCCGGGTACCGGCTCGGGTTCTCCTCAGTGATGCACGAAGGCAGCACGTCGATCAGGAAATCCGGGTTCGGGTGCAGGAAGAACGGCACCGAATAGCGCGGCTGACGGGCCAGCTCACCCGGGGGATTGACCACCCGGTGGATGGTCGACGGATACACGTGGTTGGTCAGGCGCTGCAGCATGTCGCCGATGTTGACCACGATGGTGTCCGCGTCCGAGGTGAACGGCACCCAGTCCCCGTCATGCGACTGCACTTCCAGGCCTGCCGCGCTGGCACCGACCAGCAGCGTGATGAAGTTGATGTCGCCATGCGCACCAGCGCGCACGTTGGGAATGTCGTCGGTGGTGATCGGCGGGTAGTGGATCGGGCGCAGGATCGAATTGCCGAAATTGGTCTTGTCGGCGAAGAAGTGCTCCGGCAGGCCGATGTGCAGGGCCAGGGCCGAAAGCACGCGCGAACCCAGGTTGTCCAACGCCTGGTAGAGGCCGTAACCACGCTCGCGGAAGCCCTCGACCTCGGACGGCCACAGGTTCGGCGCCATCACGTCCCGGTACTTGGAGTCGTCGGCGATCTCGCGGCCGATGTGCCAGAACTCCTTCAGGTCGAAGTGCTTGGAGCCCTTGGCGGTCTCCACACCGAACGGGGTATAGCCGCGGGCGCCGCCGCTGCCAGCCACGTGGTACTTCCGCTTCGTCTCATCCGGCAGTGCGAAGAAGGCCTTGAAGACGTCGTAGGCCGCATCGATGTCGGCCTGCGGAATGCCGTGGTTGCGGATGCCGGCAAACCCCCATTGGCGATATGCCGCCCCCAGCTCGGCCACGAAGGCGTCGCGGTCACTGTCGAAACGGGTGATGTCGAGGGTGGGGATCTGGCTCACAGCGGTTCCTAGCTTGTCGTTGAGTCGGTACGGGCCCGCCATGCAATGGCGACCGATCTGAACATTGTGACAGATAGATCGGAACACGCCACCGACACGCTGAAACAAACCGATACAATGCGCCACCCGCGCGCGGCTTAACGACTTCGTCACGCCGGGAATCGCCCCGTTGCCCACCTGAACCCGCCCCGCCATGGATGCCGCCCTGCCCGACGCCACCGCCGCTGTTATTTCCGGCCCTGCCCGACGCTGGCGCCGGCTGGCCTGGTGGTCCTTGTTCGTGGCCGCCAACGCCGTACTGGCCGCGCTCATCGCGCTGGGCAACGTGCCGCTACGCGATAACCCCGGCGGCACGCTCGGCCTGGCTTATCTGGCGTTCGCCCTGCCTGGCCACCTGCTCGCGTTCGGTGCCTTGGCTGGCCTGCTGCCGCTGGCCATCGGCCTGTGGCCGCGCAGCGCGCGCGCATTGAGCGTCTCGGCGGTGATCTGCCAGGGCCTGTGGCTGTGCCTGCTGCTGGTGGATGCCAAGGTCTTCGCGCTGTATCGCTTCCACCTCAACGCGATGGTTGCCAACATGGTGTTCGGCGGCGCCCTGCAGGATCAGGTCAGCCTGTCCTGGAAGACCTGGCTGCAGGCGGCGGCTCTGGTATCGGCGATTTTCGCCGCGCAGGGCCTGCTGGCCTGGGCGTGCTGGAAGCTGCTGCCCGCAGCGCCACGGCGGCGGCGGGTACTGCAGGCCTGGGCGGTGGTTGCCCTGCTGATGGGCGGCGGCCAGGTCGCCACTGCCTACTACGACGCGCTCGGCGAACGCGCGGTGATCAGCCAATGGAACTACCTGCCATGGGCGCAGCCGATCACCGCCAAGAGCGCGATGCGCCGCTTCGGTGTGGTCAGCCAGCATCAGGTCGGCCTGCCCGATCCGCGCCATGCCCAGCTCAACTATCCGTTGCAGCCCCTTCGCTGCCAGAGCCACCAGCGGCCGAACGTGCTGATGGTGGTACTGGAGTCGTTGCGCCATGACGTGCTCACCCCGCAGTTCATGCCCAACGCCTCGGCGCTGGCCCGGTCCTCGCGGGTGTACGAGCATCATTTCAGCACCGGCAACGCCACCCGCTATGGTCTGTTCGGGCTGCTGTACGGCCTGCCGGGTGGCTACTGGCCCAGCATGCTCGACGAGCAGCGCGGCTCGCAGTTGTTCAAGGTGCTGGGACAGCAGGGCTATGACCTGCATCTGTATGGCAGCGCGCCGCTGTACAGCCCGGAGTTCGATCGCACAGCGTTCGCCGATGTCCGCGACCAGTTGCACCAGGGGCCGTCCGAACTGACCTCCGACGGCCGTGATGCCGCCATCGTCGCTGGACTGCAGAAGGACATCCGCGCCAGCCAGGCTGCGCAGCGCCCGTGGTTTGGTTTCGTGTTCCTCGATTCCACCCACGCGCCCTACCACATGCCGGCCGGCTATCCGCCGCTCGCTACGCCGATGGCCGATGCCATCGATTTTCTCAAGTTCGGCCCCGAGCACGATCCAACGCCGGAATTGAACCGTTATCACACCGCGGTGCATTACGCCGACAGCCTGATTGGATCGCTGCTGGATGACCTGCGTGCGCAGGGACTGGACCAGGACACGATCGTGCTGGTGACCGGTGACCACGCCGAGGAATTCAACGACCTCAAACTCAACTACTGGGGCCACAACGGCAACTTCTCCAACCACCAGCTGCAGGTGCCCTTCGTGCTGCATTGGCCCGGCCAGGGTGGCGGCCGCGACGCGCGGGTCAGTTCGCATGAAGACTGGGTGCCGACGCTGATGCGCCACGGCCTGGGCTGCGAGAACGCATTGACCGACTACAGCACCGGCCACGACCTGCTGGCTGCACCGACCGGCAAGCGTGCGCTGGTGGTGGAAAGCTGGTCGCAGCGTGCGGTGCGCAATGGCGAGGCGATCTACGTGTTCGACAAATTCGGCAACGCCACCGCGCTCGATGCGCGCTACCGCCCCCTGCCGCAACAGACCCCCGACGCCGCCAGCATCCGCGCGGCATGGGAAGCGCTGACGCGCTTCCGCAACCGCTGAATCCAAGGACCGATCCACCATGAACCGTCCGCTGCGCATCCTGCATACCGAAGCCGCCAAAGGCATGGGTGGGCAGGAGATCTACATTTTCCGCCACATGCAGGTGATGCGCGCGCGCGGCCATGACGTCGCCCTGCTGTGCCAGCCGGACGCGCGCCTGGCAAAGCGCGCGCGCGATGATGGCTTCACCGTGCATACGCTGCGCATGGGCGGCCTGGCCCGGCTGCTGCGCGGCATCTGGTCGGTGTCACGGCTGGTCCGCCGCGAGCGCTACGACGTGGTCAACACCACCAGCCGTCGCGATGCATTGATTGCCGCCGCGGGCGCACGCCTGGGCGGCACACCGCTGGTAGTGCGCTCGCGCCACCTGATGAGCCCGGTGAATTCGCTGCTGACCTACACCGGCCTGCCGCACCGGGTCATCACGGTGAGCAATTTCGTCAAGCAACTGCTGGCCGACCGTGGCATTCCCGCCGATCACATCGGCATCGTGCCGCCGATGGCGGTTGCGCCAACCGACGCCACGCATGAGCCCTCCTGGCAGGCGTTGCAGGAGGCGCGCGCACGCGTGCGCGCCGAGCTCGGATTCGACGAACAGGACATCGTAGTGGGCTGCGTGGCCGTGCTGCGCGAACCCAAGGGCCACGCCGAACTGCTGCAGGCCATGGTGCCGCTGTGCAAGGCCAATCCCCGCCTGCATCTGGTGGTGGTCGGCGATGGCCAGGCAGTGATGCAGCGCCTGCAGGCCACGTGCGCCGAGCACGACCTGCAGCACCAGGTCCATCTGCTGGGCTTCCGCAGCGATGCCAGCCAGCTGATGCCCGGCTTTGACATCTTCGCCCTGGCCACACACAAGGAAGCATCGGGCACGGTGTTCCTGGAAGCGGCCCAGGCCGGCCTGCCGATCGTGTCGCATCGGGTCGGCGGCGTGCCTGAAATGCTGGTGGAAGGCAGCAATGCCATCCTCACTCGACTGGGTGACAGCGGCGCCCTCACCGGCGCGTTGCGGCTGCTGGTGGACGATCCCGAGCGTCGCCGGCAGATGGGACGTTCCGGCTGGGACTGGATCCGCAGCGCCAAGCGTTTCAGCCCCGAGGGCCACGCTGAAGCCACCGAACACTATTACCACCAATGGATGAAGGAGCTGGGTCATGGCTAATGCCAGAACCGTACCGGTGCTGATGCATCACCACGTCAGCAACTCGCCCGGCATGATCACGGTGTCGCCGGAGAATTTCGAAAGCCAGATCGCCTGGCTGGCGCGCACCGGCTGGACCTCGTTGACGCTGGACCAGTACGCCGGCTTCCTGGCCGGCAAGCCGGTGCCGCGCAAATCGATCGTGATCACCTTCGATGATGGCTACCTGGACAACTGGGTCTACGCCCATCCGATCCTGCAGAAGTACGGCATGCACGCGGTGGTGTTCGTGGTGACCGGCTGGATGCACGAGGGGCCGATGCGCCCGCATGCCGGCATCGCCGGCGCCACGCTGCCGGAAACGCCCGAACATCGCGCCTGCGAAGACCTGATCTACAAGCAGGGCCGCAGTGACGAGGTGATGATGCGCTGGAGCGAAGCACGTGCGGCCATCGAGGCGGGCACGTTCGAGATCCATTGCCATACCCACACCCACACCCGCTGGCTGCGCCGCCAGGACCTGGATCGCGCCCAGCGCCGCGCCGGCATCAGTGGCGACCTGTCGATGGCAAAGGAAGTGCTGCTGGAGAAGCTGGGCGAAGTGTCGGACACCCTGTGCTGGCCGTACGGCGATTTCGACCAGGACTATATCGAAGTGGCGCGTGAGCAGGGTTTCCGCTACCTGCATACCACCCATCCGTTCGGCCGCAACGTGGTCGGCGGCGATCCCGAGCGCATCTACCGCTTCGCCATCCGCAACCGGCCGGCAAGCTGGCTGCGCAAGCGCATCGCGTGGAGCTACAACCCGCTGATCGCCCCCCTGTTCAACGGCTTCAAGGCGCGGCAGAAGAAGATGGTGCCGGGGCCGTGATGGCGCTGCCAGCACTGGGCTGGCACAGCTTCGGCAAGGAAGCTCCAACAGAGTGGAAGGACTACAGGAAATGAACGTTCTGGTTACCGGCGGCGCTGGATTCATCGGCTCCCACACGTGCGTGGAACTGCAGCAGCAGGGCCATGCGGTGGTCGTCGTCGATTCACTGTGCAACAGCGACGCCGGGGTGATCGGCCGGATCGGCGACATCACCGGCATCGCGCCGCTGTTCGTACAGGCCGACGTGCGTGACCGTGCGCGGATCACCGCGGTGCTGCGCGAGCATTCGATCGATGCGGTACTGCATTTTGCCGCGCTGAAATCGGTGGGCGAATCGCGGCAGATGCCGTTGGACTACTTCGACAACAACATCAGCGGCACCCTCGCCCTGCTCGGCGCCATGCGCGACGCCGGCGTGGGCACGTTCGTGTTCAGCTCGTCGGCAACCGTGTACGGCGACCAGGACCATTGCCCGGTGGCCGAAACGGCCTCGACCTGCGCGATGACGCCCTATGGCCGTTCGAAGCTGGTGGTGGAGCAGCTGCTGTCCGACCTGGTCGGCGCCGATACGTCGCTGCATGTGGCAACGCTGCGCTACTTCAACCCGGTGGGGGCGCATTCAAGCGCGCTGATCGGCGAGCTGCCGCACGGAACGCCCAGCAACCTGATGCCCTACATCGCCCAGGTGGCCGCCGGCCTGCTGCCCGAAGTGCAGGTATTCGGCGATGACTATCCGACCTGTGACGGCACCGGCGTACGCGACTACATCCATGTGCAGGACGTGGCGCGGGCCCATGTGCTGGCGCTGCAGTACCTGCGCGACAAGCGCCGCAGCATCACCCTGAACCTGGGCACCGGCCAGGGCCACAGCGTGCTGGAACTGATCAAGGCCTTCGAGCAGACCGTCGGCCGGCCGATTCCGTTCCGGATCACCGGTCGCCGTACTGGCGACATCGCGGTGAGTTTTGCCGACCCGTCCCTGGCCCTGCGCGAGCTGGGCTGGACCGCGCGCCATGGCCTGGCGGACATGTGCCGCGACACCTGGAAATGGCAGACGGAGATGACGCGCAGCGCCTGATGCCTTGCTTGCGGCAGACAGCAACATGGCCGCACAAGCGGCCATGTTGTCGGTTCGATCCAGCGACAGGGTTCAGGCCGCAGCCGCTGTCCTGACCGCCGCCGAAAGCCGGTCCAGGGTGTCCTGCATCAGCGTCGCGTCATCGGCCTCGACCGTGACCCGCACCACCGGTTCGGTGCCGGAGGGACGCAGGAAGGCGCGCCCGCGACCGGATACCGCCTGCTGCGCTTCGAGCAGCGCAGCCTGCACGCTCTCGGCCTGCACGGTGGCCTTGGCCGAGACATCGCCAAGGCGCACGTTGACCGTCTTCTGCGGCACCTTGGACAACGGCTGCAGCGCTTCGCGCAGGTTCTTTCCCTGCTGCTTCAGCGCCACCAGTACCTGCAGGGCACTGACGATGCCGTCGCCGGTGGTGGCCCGGTCCAGGCACAGCAGATGGCCGGACGCTTCGCCGCCGAGCACGCCGCCTCCCTCCACCAGTGCCTGATGCACGTAGCGGTCGCCGACGTTGCTGCGCTGGAACGGAATCTGCAGTTCGGCCAGGGCCTTTTCCAGACCGAAGTTGCTCATCAGGGTACCGACCACCGGACCGCGCAGGCGCCCTTCGGCCTGCCATGCGCGCGCCAGGATGTACACCAGGTCATCGCCGTCGACCGGGTTGCCGCGGTCATCGGCCATCAATACCCGGTCACCATCACCGTCGAAGGCGATGCCCAGGTCGGCGCGGGTCTCACGCACCTTGGCAGCGAGGTTGTCGATGTGGGTCGACCCGACGCCGTCGTTGATGTTGACGCCATTGGGTTCGGCACCGATGCCGATGACCTCCGCGCCCAGTTCGCGGAACAGCAGCGGCGCGATCTGGTAGGTGGCGCCATGCGCGCAGTCGAGCACCAGGCGCACACCGCGCAGATCGAACGCGCGCGGCACGCTGGACTTGCAGAACTCGATGTAACGGCCGACGGCCTCGCGTGCACGCGAGGCCTTGCCGAGCTTTTCCGAAACGGCCGTGGTGAACGGCACGTCCAATGCGGCTTCCAGCGCCAGCTCGGTGGCATCGTCGAGCTTCTCGCCCTGGGCGGAGAAGAACTTGATGCCGTTGTCGTAATGCGGATTGTGCGAAGCACTGATGACGATGCCCGCGTCCACGCCCAGGGTACGGGTCAGGAAGGCAACGGCCGGCGTCGGCATCGGGCCGAGCAGCTGCACGTCAGCGCCCGCGGCGACCAGCCCGGCTTCCAGCGCGGCTTCGAACATGTAGCCGGAGATCCGCGTGTCCTTGCCGATCACTACGATCGGACGGCGCCCCTCCTGGCCGCGCTGGGCGACCAGCACGCGGCCAAGGGCGTTGCCCAGGCGCAGCACGAAATCAGCCGAGATCGCCCCTTGGCCGACTCGACCGCGGATGCCGTCGGTACCGAAGTACTTGCGGCCCCCCATCAAACCTCCTCCGGTGCCGGCTCACGCCGCAGCATCGCCAGCAGGTCGGCCAGGCGGTCGCGCAGTTCACGGCGGTCACAGATCTGGTCGATGGCGCCGTGCTCGAGCAGGAACTCCGAACGCTGAAACCCTTCCGGCAGCTTCTCGCGCACGGTCTGCTCGATCACGCGCGGGCCGGCAAAGCCGATCAGTGCACGCGGTTCGGCGATGTTGATGTCGCCCAGCATCGCGAACGATGCCGACACACCGCCGGTGGTCGGGTGGGTCAGCACCGAAATGTAGGGCTGTCCGGCTTCACGCAGTTTGCCCAGCGCGGCCGAGGTCTTGGCCATCTGCATCAGCGAGAACAGGCCTTCCTGCATGCGCGCGCCACCACTGGCGGAGAAGCACACGTAGGGTGCGCCGATCTCGGCGGCGGTCTCGGCGGCAAGGGCGAAGCGCTCGCCGACCACCGAGCCCATCGAGCCCCCCATGAAGGCGAAATCGAAGGACGAGGCCACCAGGGGACGGCCCTTGAGCAGGCCGCGCATGGCGATCAGCGCGTCGTACTCACCGGTGTTCTTCTGCGCGATCTTGATGCGCTCGCTGTACTTCTTCTGGTCCTTGAACTTCAGCAGGTCGGTCGGCCCCAGGCGGGCAGCGATCTCGGTGGTGCTGTCGGCGTCGAACAGCGCAGCCAGACGGGCGCGCGCGCGGATGGCCATATGGTGGCCGCACTTCGGGCAGACCTCCAGATTCTCTTCCAGCTCCGGACGGTACAACGCACTGCCGCAGTTGCTGCACTTTTCCCACAGGCCCTCGGGGACGCTGCGCTTCTTGCTGGGGGTGTTGTCGGTGCGGATGCCAGACGGCATCAACTTGCTGAGCCAACTCATGCGGGAGGACACTTCCGTTCAGGGCGGCCCGGGGGCCGCAAAGGCGGACAGTCTAGCTCCGCTTTCCCTGCCCGTGCACCCCCTGCCCAGCCTTGGGCCCGCTGGAAAAAACCATGCTGGGACGTACGTTTAGGTGCCGGGTAGCGCCGGGCCATGCCCGGCGGATATTCTTGCGCGCCCCAACGCCGGGCATGGCCCGGCGCTACCATTACTGATCCAATGCCTGCCGCAGCGGAGCCAGGAACGCTGCGGCGCGCTGCGCCGCATCCTCGGCGGAGGTCGCTTCGGCCAGCACCGCCACCAGTGCGCTGCCGACCACCACGCCGTCGGCCTGGCGCGCCATGGCCGCCGCACTGGCTGCGTCCTTGATGCCGAAGCCGGCCACCACCGGCACGCTGGCCCTGGCCCGCAGCGCCTGCAGGCGTGCGCTGGCCGCGTCGCTGTCCAGTCGTTCCGAGGCGCCGGTGACCCCGGCAAAGCTGACGTAGTACAGATAGCCACGGGCCAGCGCCAGCAGCTTGTCGGCGCGTGCCTCGCTGGTGGTCGGCGATGCCAGCAGAACCAGCGCAAGGCCTGCAGCGTCGAAGGCCTGTTGGGCTTCGCCGGCCTCTTCCGGCGGCAGGTCGACCAGCAGCACGCCGTCCACGCCAGCAGCCACCGCCGCTTCGGCGAACGCCACGTAACCGTGGATCTCCACCGGGTTGAGATAGCCCATCAGCACCACCGGCGTCTGCGTGTCCTGTTGCCGGAACTGCGCCACCGCCTGCAGCACGTAGCGGTTGCCGGCACCGCGCGCCAGCGCTCGCTCGGAGCTGCGCTGGATGGTCGGGCCGTCGGCCATCGGATCGGAGAACGGCACGCCCAGTTCGATCACATCGGCACCGGCCTGGACCAGCGCGTGCATCACCGGCACCGTGGCTTCCAGCGAGGGATCACCGGCGGTGATGAAGGGGATCAGGGCCTTGCGCTGCTGCTGGTGCAGGCGCTGGAAACAGTCATCGAGTCGGGAAACAGGCATCTCAGGCACATCCTTCAATCAGTTCAATCGCTTCGCTGGTCCCCCAGTACATCAGGATGACCTTCCCTTCAAACACCTCCAGGCGGATGCCCAGGTCGGAACCCGGATCCTGCCAGGTCAGGTACTCGCCCTGATCGCCGTCGTAGGCATGCGGGCTGGAGACCGGCGCGCCGGGGAACTGCGCCACCGCCTGCGCCCGCGTCATGCCGATGCGCAGTCCGAACGGACCCGGCTGGTCGACCGGCGCCTTGGCGTCCTCGCCCGGACCAAGATCGAAACGGACCACGCGGTCTTCGTCGGTCATCATCGACACGCCGGGCGGCAGCCCCTTCCCGTCGTAGTACTCGCAGCTGCCGCCGATGGCTTCGACCGCGCCCATTGCCTTCCACGGCCCGAAGGCCTTCAGGTCGCTCATGTGCTGGCCGATCAGCACCTCGCCGGCATGATCCAGCGCCACCGACGCCACGGCGGGCGCGTCATCGCTGGAGACCACAGCCAAGGCCGGTGGATCATCGATGGGCGTGCTCGCAATCGGGTCGACGTCATCGTTGGCCGCCATCGGCTGCGCCGGTTGCGCAGCAGCCTTGGCCGCCGGCGCCAGCACCGGCGGCTCCGGCGGTTGGCACGCGGCCAGGCCCAGCACCAGCAGCACGCCCGTACTGCGCATCAGTGCGCTCACAGCACCAGCCCTTCGCGCGCCGCGATGGTATGCACGTCCTTGTCGCCACGTCCTGACAGGTTGCACAGCACGATCTGGTCGCGCGGACGCCCGCGCGCGAGCTTCATCGCCTGCGCAAGCGCGTGGCTGGACTCCAGCGCCGGCAGGATGCCTTCGGTGTGGGCCAGCAGATGGAAGGCTTGCAGCGCCTCTTCGTCGGTGATGCCGACGTAGCGCGCACGGCCGCTGTCGGCCAGGAACGCATGCTCGGGGCCTACACCCGGGTAATCCAGGCCGGCCGACACCGAATGGGTCTCGATGATCTGGCCATCGTCGTCGCACAGCACATAGGTGCGGTTGCCGTGCAGCACGCCCGGGCGGCCGGCGGCGATGGAAGCTGCGTGGCGGCCGGTGTGGATGCCATCACCGGCCGCTTCAGCGCCGACGATCTCGACCTGGCGGTCGTTGAGGAAGGCATGGAACAGGCCGATCGCATTGCTGCCGCCGCCGACGCAGGCGGTGATCGCATCAGGCAGGCGACCGTACTCGGCCAGCATCTGCTCGCGTGCCTCGCGGCCGACGATGGCGTTGAAGTCGCGCACCATGCGCGGGTACGGGTCTGGACCCGCTACCGTGCCGATGATGTAGAAGGTGTCCTGCACGTTGGTGACCCAGTCGCGCATCGCTTCGTTGAGGGCGTCCTTCAGGGTGGCCGAGCCGGAGGTCACCGGCACCACCGTCGCCCCGAGCAGTTTCATGCGGTAGACGTTGATCTTCTGCCGCTCGATGTCGGTGGCGCCCATGTACACCACGCACTCCAGGCCCAGCCGCGCCGCGACGGTGGCACTGGCCACGCCATGCTGGCCGGCGCCGGTCTCGGCGATGATGCGCTTCTTGCCCATCCGCGCCGCCAGCAGCGCCTGGCCGATGGTGTTGTTGATCTTGTGCGCGCCGGTGTGGTTCAGGTCCTCGCGCTTGAGCAGGATCTGGGCGCCACCGACGTGGTCACTCAATCGTTCAGCATGGTAGATCGGGCTCGGCCGGCCCACGTAATGGGCCAGGTCGCGGTCATAGGCCAGCTGGAACGCCGGATCCTGGCGGGCCTGGTCATAGGCCTGGGCCAGTTCCTGCAGCGGGCCTACCAGGGTTTCGGCGACGAAGCTGCCACCGTAACGGCCGAAGTGGCCCTGGGCGTCAGGGAAGGCATGGAAATCGGCGATGGGAGAGTCAGGCATGGAGACGACCGGTCGTTCAGACAGGTGGATACTCTAGCGCACGGATTGTGTCCGGAAAATGGATATTATCTGGCCTATCCCGTCAGGAAATCTCACATGAGCACGTCACTGCTGCCGCCCTTGAATGCCCTGCGGGCGTTCGAGGCCACCGCACGTCTGGGCGGCGTTGGCCGCGCGGCCCAGGCGCTGCATGTGACCCATGGCGCGATCAGCCGGCAACTGAAGCTGCTGGAAGACCATCTGGGCCTGGCCCTGTTCCAGCGCGCCGGCCGCGGACTGCGCCTGACCGCCGCCGGCATCCGCCTTCAACAGGCCTGCAGCGAGGCGTTCGGCGGCATTGAAGACTGCGTGCGCGAACTGCGGCGGCCAAGCGCAGAGCCGGCCCTGGTGCTGGGCTGCAGCGGCAGCGTGCTGGCGCGCTGGATGATTCCGCGGCTGCCGGCACTGCAGGCTGCCCTGCCCGGCGTGCGCCTGCAGTGGTCGGCCCTGGATGGCAGTTTCACCGAGGCGCAGGCCACGCTGGATGCGGTGCTGCTGCTGGCACAGGGACCATGGCCGCGCGGCTGGCAGGTGCGCGAGCTGGCACCGGAACGGGTGGGTGTGGTGGTGGCGCCCTCGCACCCGGCGGCGCAGCGGTTGCGCCATGTCCCCCCGTCGGCCTTGCTGCGGGAAACGCTGCTGCACACCAGTTCGCGCCCGCAGGCGTGGCCTGCATGGGCGCAGTCGCACGGGCTGGACCCGGCCCAGCTGCAGCTCGGCACCGGCTTCGAACACCTGTACTACCTGCTGGAAGCAGCGGTAGCGGGGCTGGGCCCGGCGATCGCGCCTGAGCCACTGGTGGCCGAGGATCTGGCAGCCGGGCGGCTGGTGGCACCGTGGGGATTTGCCGCGACCGGCGGGTTCTGGGTGCTGGCGCGGCCGGACGGCCCTGTCGATGCGCGCGTGGACGCGTTGGCCGATTGGGCGGTAGCCCAGCTGAAGTGAAGATCGCCGCCACGAAGTGCCGCAACGGCGGGCAACCTCGCTTGACGTCGATTACATCCCGTCAGAAAACAGGTCGAGCACGTCAGCACTGACCCAGCCCTGCGCGCAGTTGCCAGCGTAGTGTCCCGGCCCTGCCACGTGGCAGGCTTCGCTTCCCATTTCCTTCATGCCGCTGATGGGCCTGTCACCATAGGTCTCACACAACGCGCTGCCTTTGCACTTGCCGACCGTTGCGGCGGGAATGGCGACCACGTAATAGAAGAGCGGATTCTGTCCGGCACGACCGATGGCCTGTACGCAGACCAGCTGCCCTTTCGACAGCCTTGCGGTCGTCGAAACCCTGCTGCCGGTGCTCGGCACTGCGTCCAGGGTGTCCACGCCCTTATCCTCGGCAACGCCGGCGAAGAAGCCCTGTTCGCCACAGGCCGGGGAAAGCTCGACGTCGTAGAAATCACCGCTGTCGACGTCACCCGCCGTGCAGCCAGCGCCCTTGCTGGCGTCGCTGCATTTCACCCCGCTGGCCTGGATCAACGCGGCCAACCCGCTGTCGGCCGATGCTGATGCAGACACGGGTGCGGCCGTCGAAGCAGTGGCGGGCGCCGTTGCAATGGTTGGCGACGAAGTGGCCGGGCTCGACGATTCTCCGGCGGCGCACGCAGCCAGAGCGAGCAGCAAACCTGGAACAGCGGCGATGCGGGCCATGCGCGAACGGAGAAGGGGCATATCCATTTGCAACCTCATTGACGGCATGTCGCACCGCAGACGTCGCGCGGTGGTGGAACGCGCACGGCTGGCACCCAGCCGTGGCAGGTTGGGTGCATGGTGTCAGGCCAGATGCCTGGTGGATGTAGGGTGACCGCTACGACGCCGTCGGCGCCGCCAGGCGCTGCTGCAGGTCCTCGCGCAGGCGCGACAGCTCGACTTCGGCCTGCTGCCGCTGCTGCATGCCCTCGCGATGGATGCTGCGCACTTCCTCGACGGTAGCGATCAGCTGATCGTGAACGTGGCGCAGCGTGGCCACGTCGATCACCCCGCGCTGGTTGCTGCGTGCGGTGTCCACCGACGCCTGGCGCATCAGGTCGGCATTGCGTCGCATCAGCTCATTGGTCGCATCGTCGATGGCATTGGCCAGTTCGGCGGCGTTCTTCTGTTCGCCCAGCGACAACTGGATCGCGAACTGACGCTTCCACGAGGGGATGGTGATGTCGCGGACGGTGTTGAACTTCTCGATCAGCTGCAGCGCATTGGCCTGGATCAGGCGGATCATCGGCAGCGACTGGTCAGCCGCGTGCTGCATCAGCTGCAGGTCGGAGACACGCTTCTCGATCAGGCGGATCGCATTGTCGATCTCGCTCTGGCGGATGCGCTGCTGCGGGTCATCGCTGCCCTGACCCAGCAACTGCTCGGACTGCAGCTGGGCCAGGCGCTGCTTGCCGGCGGCGGCATACAGGCCCAGCGCATGACGCTCCTCGCGGACGATGTCATGCATGCGGTCGAAATCGCTTACCCGCTTGCCCATCAGCGCCTGTTGCGCACCCACGTCGCCGAGCAGCTGTTCGATCTGCGAATTGGTATCGCTGAACTTCTGCACCAGCTCGCCCTTGGAAGAACGCAGGCGATCGATGAGGCCACCGATCAACGGCACCTTCGAGCGCTGGGAAAAACCATCCAGCTTGAGCTCGCGCGCGATGCGCACCACTTCGCCGAGCTTCTCGCCATTGGCGTCGAGGTCACGGTTGCGCACCTGGTCCAGCAGCTGGCTGGAGAAGGCCGTTGTCCGAGCGGCGGCCTCACGGCCGAACACCTGCAGGTTGCCCGGACGCAGGTCTTCCAGCTCGCGGCCGATTTCGGCGATGCGCGGCAGGTCGTCGCGGACCAGGCCGAGGGCCTTCAACGTGCTGTCATCAAGTTCAGGGGCGGGCGTGGTGGCGGGCACGAGCGTGCCGGAGTTCTGGCTGTCCTGGGTCATCGGGCAGTGTCCTTGCGGTGGATAAGCGGCAGCGGCGGCCGGCTCAGGGCAGTCTAGCCTGAGCAGCGGCTACTTCGTCGTCGATCTGGGCCTGCAGCGTGGCTGCCTGCTCAGCCTGTGCAGCCTGCGCCAGTGCCTGGCGCGCCAATGCGGCCTGGCGCCAGGCCGGCAGCAGGACATCGTGGATGCGGACGAAGCGCTGCAGCAGGGCTTCGTCCTGCTCCTGCAGCAGCCGCCACTGCCCGCTTTCGATGCGTCGCAGCGTGGCAAGCCGCTGCAGATGGTCCACGCGTGGGGCCAGCGCGACCTGCGCAGCTCCCTGCAGTGTCGCCAGCTGCGCGGCGCCGAACGTGGCCCAGGCCTCCAACGCGGCGGCAGCCGCATCGTTGTCGATGATGGCCCGGGCACGCTGCTGCACACGCTGCGCGAGACCCTGCGCCTGCTCGCGCGCCTGCAGCGCCAGCACGCCCAGCTGCGCCTGCAGCCCCTGCGCCTGTGCCTGGCGTTCAACGTCACGGCCGAGCAGGCGCCCCCACCAGCTCTCCTGCCGGCGCAGGCGCGCCGGATCGCTGGCCTGCAACGCCAATGCGATCCGCGCCAGCGCAGCCACCAGTCCCTCGCCTTCCGCGCCGGCCCGCAACGGTGCAGGCTCGGCCAATACCTGCAGCAAGTGGCTGCCGTACGCTGCCAGCGTGGCCACATCGGCGCGCGCCGGAAGCGTGGGTTCGGGCAGGGAGCGCACGCAGGTCACGGCAGTGGCGGCGGCCGTGGGCCGTTATCAGCCACCGTTTCCGGCGGCAATGATTCACCGTAGAAGTGGCGCATCAGCGCTTCGTCCAGCGCACGTTCTTCCGGAGTCGCTGCACGACGCACCCGCGGGCGACGACGCGTGTCGGTCGTGGCCACATCGGCAGTCACCTGCTGCCGGGCCCACCCGGCAAACGCCGCCAACGTCTGCGACAACTGCACCTGCTGTTCCTGCGAGGCGACCAGCAGCTGCAGCAGCGGTGCCAGACCAGCCTGCAGGTCTTCGGCCAATGGCGTGGCTGCGGCCTGCGGTACGGCGGCAGCCGGCGCGCTGGCCGGACGTGCATCGGCCAGGCGCTGCAGCGCTGCAAGCAGGGCGGGCCATGGCGCAGGCTCCGGTGCGACGGCCACCTCTGCCGGCGGTGGCGGTGGCAGCTGCAACGCACTGGCGATGTCGGCCAGCTGCGCGACCACGCGGCCACCGACATCACTGTCACCGGCACCCATTGCCTTGTTGCGCAGGAAATCACGCTTGATCTGCGCCCAGCGTTGCGCGCGTTCTTCATCGAGCACGCCACGCAGCTCGGCCAGCTTCAGCAGATTCTCTTCGGCACCGGTGGTCAGCAGCTGCGCTTCGCCCAGGTAGTGGTCGGAGATCAGCTGCTGCAGCTCGTCGTCATTCATTACCGGCGAAATCTTCTCCGCCAGCTTGTTCATGTTGCGGTAGCTGCCCTGCAGGCGGAAGGGCGGCTCGGTGCGATAGCGGTCATCCTGGGCAGCGCTGGCGATGTACTGCTGGTTGACCTTGTAGACCACATCGCGGACCTGCAGCATGCGCTGCAGGGTGGCGGTGATCTCGTTGATCTCGGCGCCGCTGTAGGCGTGGCTCAGCCCGTTGGTGGACACATCCTTGCCCATCGCACGGTCGACCAGCAGGTACAGGTCGGCCATCTCGCGCGTGGCCAGCGGCGCCAATACCGGGTTGGAAGTCAGGCTGTTCTCGATGTAGCTGAGCGTGAAGGCAGATTCCATGCCACCGAGCACATCGCCCAGGTTGTAGATGTCGGCACGGTTGGCCAGCATGTCCGGAATCTTGAACACTTCGCCGGATTCGGTGTACGGGTTGCCGGCCATGACCACGCAGAACTTCTTGCCACGCATGTCGTAGGTGCGCGTACGGCCGCGCCATACGCCTTCGATGCGGCGCGTGCCATCGCACAGCGAGATGAACTTCTGCAGGAACTCGGGGTGCGTGTGCTGGATGTCATCGACATACAGCATGGTGTTGTTGCCCATCTCCAGCGCCAGGTTGAGCTTTTCCAGCTCCTGCCGCGAGGTGGCGTCCGGTGCCTGCTGCGGATCCAGCGACCGCACTTCGTGGCCCAGCGCCGGGCCGTTGATCTTCATGAAGACCAGGCCGAGGCGATGTGCCACGTACTCCATCAACGTGGTTTTGCCGTAACCGGGCGGCGAGATCATCATCAGCAGGCCCATCAGGTCGCTGCGCTTGTTCTCGCCAACGGTACCCATCTGCTTGGCCAGGTTGTCGCCGATCACGCCGAGATATACGTCGTTGATCAGCTTGTTGCGCACGAAGGACGACAACGGCCGGGCCTTGAACTCCGACAGCCGCAGGGTTTCGCGTTCGCGACCGATGATGCCCTGGCGCACCGCCTGATAGGCATGGAAGGCCGGTACGAACGCCTGCAGGTGATGCTGCAGGCGTGCCAGGAAATCGTCCAGCGACACGGTCAGGCTGCCGTTGTGGATGCGGGCGTGTTCACCCAGCAGGCCGCTGACCTCCGCCTGCAGCGGTGCATCGCTGGCACGGGTGCGCAGCTGTCGCTGCACCAGCAGCAATGCCGCTGCTTCTTCGACATAGCCGGCATGCGCCGACTGTGCCGGCAGCCCGGCGAGCGCCCGCAGCCATTGCCCGGCCAATGCCCAACGCATGGCCAGCGGATCCTGCGAGCGCTGCAGCGCACGTTCAAGCGCATCACGCTGGCCCGCCTGCTCCAGTTGCTGCGACAGCGCGTCCAGCAATGCCTGCGCGTGCCGGCTGGTGCTGAACACCGGCTCGCCGGCCACCAGTTCTTCGCCCAGGTATGCCGCTGCTGCATCGGCGGCGGCGGCGTCGAACGGCAGTGCATGCGCGAGTGCATGGTCATGCAGCGCCTTGGCCATTTCCGCACGCAGGGCCTGGCGCCCCTCATCGGAACCGAACAGGCGCGCGATGGCCTCCGCACCGGCCTGCCGGCCGGGCCACTGCGCCACGGCTTCATCGCGTTGCCGCGCGGCCCAGAACAGCAGTGCCAACGCACGCACATGGGGCGAATGCCGCAGCGGTCCGGCGGCCTGCTGCAGCGGCAACAGCGCGCGCAGGATCAGGGCGGCGTCATGGTCATGGATACCGCGCTCGTAGCCCTCGCGGTAACGGGGCGCGGCAAAGGCGCGGACCCGCTGGCCCAGCGCTTCCGGTTCGGCTGCATCCTGCTGCAGCTGGGCCAGGTCCAGGCCATCGCGGCCCTCCTCCGCAGCCAGCAACAGGCACCCGGCCAGGTATTCGCCGCGGTAGATCGCTGCCGATTCCGAATCCAGGGTCACCGGCCAGAACGACTTGAGCGCATCAAGCTCGGGATCGTGCAGGGTCTCCAGGAAATCGGTGCCGGTGAGGTGGATGGCAAGGGTTTCACCCCGTGGCAGCAGGGTCAGGTCCAGCGCCTGGGTGTTCACGCTGAATCGATGACGCGGACCAAGGCGGACCACGTTGCCGCCGGCCTCGTACAGGTCGCTGCGGTCGCGCAGCTGGCGCACGGCCTGGTCGCGCACGCCCTTCAGGCGCGCCTCGACATCGTCTGCCTTGACGTTGTCGCGCAGCGCACGCAGGCGCTCGGCCAGTTCACGCAGCTTGAGGATCAGCGGATCGCCGGCGAAGAAAGCGTTGAGCTCGTCGGCCGTGCCGAACCGCTCGGTACGCTTTCCGAGGCCATCAAGGATGCGGTTGGCGGCATCGAGCACCGAGCGCGCCTTGCGCTGGCGATCATCCAGCAGGGCCTGCTTGTGCGTATCGAAGGCTTCGACCAGCTCTTCGCGCTTGCTCAGGATGTCGCCGAGGAACTGCTCGTGCTCGCCGAACTGGCTTTCCAGTTCTTCCAGCTGCACCAGCAGGCGCGACAACTGTTCGTCGGCCCGCTCAGGGTCGCTGGCCATCGCCAGCGCGCTGGTGATCGACTGCGAGAACAGGGCGAACTGGGCGGCGAACTGGGCCACGGCTTCGGCCGAACCCAGCGACTTGCGGCGCTGTTCGGCGCGTGCGCGCGCCTGGTTCAGGCGCCCGTACAGCAGCGAGATGGATTCGACGACGCGGGTGCGCGCGGTCGCATCGTCGACCTTCAGTCCGGCCATCAGCTCGGACAGCATGTCCAGATCGCCGGCCATGCCGCGCAGGCCGTCCAGCTGCTCATCCAGCTGGCGTGCACTGGCGGCCTGCTGTGCGGCTTCGTCCAGCGCCTGCATGCGGACGGTCAAGGGGGCCAGTGCTGCATCGCCGGCAAGGAAGGTACCGGTGGCGGCGCCGACACGGTCGTGCGCCTGCACAAGTTCGGCGGCCATCGCCTCGATGCGCGCGGTATCGATGTAGCGCAGTTCGCGGATGGTCAGCAGTCGACCGCGCAGTGCGGTGATCGCGTTGAGCGCTTCGACGAAGGCCTGCACCTCGTTCCAGTTTTCCGGCTGCAGCCGGCCCAGCAGCGCCTTGTGCGTGGCCTCGGCCTCGGCCATTGCCTGGGCCGACTGCTGGCGGATCGACTGCACCTTTTCGTATTCGTCCAGCACCGATTCGCCGGTGGCGCTGATCTGCCGCAGCAGGGCCTCGGCGCCATCGCAGGCCTCGTCACCCAGCCAATGATGCGCATCGAAAAGCCGCCGGGTGTCGGCGACCAGGCGCTGGTAGCGCTGCACCGATACATCCTGGCCGTCGATCTCGCGCGCCAGGTTGAACAGGTTGGAGATGCCGCGAACCAGCTCGGCGTTGCCGATGCGCCCCATGAAGGTATTGCCGGGCGGACGGCTGGCGGCGAACTCATCGCTGCTGAAGGGCGTCTGCCAGACCTGCATCGGATGGATGCGGGTCGGCTCGGTGCCTTCGGCATGGAACAGCACCATGCGCCCGTCCTGCATGAAGGCATAGCCGTGGCCGAACACGGGGTTCTGCAGCACGCGCTGGATGGTGTTGTAGACGAACAGCGCCGAACGCCCGCCTTCGCGCTCGTAGAAGATGTACAGCACGTCCTCGCCGTTGGGCGAACGGATGCTGCGCTTGAACTGCATGCCATCCATCGAGGCGTCGAACGCCTTGTGCTCGCCACCCTGCAGGTAATAGCCGCCGGGGAAGATGATGCCGTGGTCTTCGGGCAGCTGCACGCAGGCCTGGACGATGGCATCGTTGCGCACGATGTCGCCGGTAAGCGTGTTGTAGATCAGTCCGCGCCATTCGGTTTCGCGGTAGGGCAGCACTTTCAGCAGCACCAGCGAGCCGACCCGGGCGAACTCGAACTGGGCATCGTCCAGCGACTGCGTGCTGTCCTCCACCGGTTCGCTGTAGATGCCCTGCCCGGTTTCGGTGTTGTTCTCCACCTTGATGGTGAGATCGCCACCGGTGGTTTCCACGAACAGGGTATCGAGGATGTTCAGATGCGAATGGCGGCCGTTGACGGCAAGGTCGCGCGTGGCGCGGGTCCATTCGAAATCGAAGGGTGGCGGCAAGGCGATGTCACGCTCGCCGCGCGCATCGAGATAGGTCAGTTCACCTTCGCGTGACAACGCCCAGCGGAACACGCGCACGTCGCTGCTGCGCTCACCGATCTGGAACGAGGCCAGCAGCTTGTCGCCCACCACGATCAGCTGCAGCAGGCGCGCATGCTTGTAGTAGGCGTACAGCTCGTTGAAGTCATGCACGAAGCCGGGCTGGTCGAGGAAACTGCCCCTCAGTTCAAGGGCAGCGACGTCGTAGCCATCGGCGCCCTGTACCAGCCGGTACAGACCGAACACATCTTCGATGCGGGTCTGGGTCTTGAGCCCGATGAACACGTTGTAGCCGAACAGCAGGCGATCCGGGCCGACCTGGACGATGTCGCGGCCGACACAGTTGTTCTCGCTGCGGATACGGAAACGGCCGACCACCTCCAGGCGGCTGTCGCCGAACTCGGCCAGGCGCTGGCGGTTCAGCTGCTCGGCAACGGCCTGCAGGCGCTGGCCCTGCTCGCCGAGACGGCGCCGCAGGACTTCATAGGCGCCGCCCCGGGCTACGGCCTGGTCGACGGTATCGCCGGCAGCCTCTGGTGCGGCGGACTCGGTGGACGGTTTGGTTTCGGACATCAGCAGGTTTCCGGCTCACGGACGGCCGGCCGTCGATGCGGCCGGCACGGGTGGGCGATGGCGATGGCCATCGCCGGGTGGATCAGCGCGCGCTGTCGACCACGACGGTCGCCGCGACGGGCACGGTCTCTGCGTCCTCGGCGATCTGCCGCGGTGCATTGTCGGCCACGTTGACGCCCAGGTAGCGCTGCATCAGGTCCTGCACGATCGGACTCTTGCCGGCGAAGCCTTCGATCGACTTGCCCAGCGAAACCGCCTTGATCAGGTTCTCGAACATGCCGCCGTCGCCGCCAACCAGGTCGATGTCGGCGTTGCGCAGCGCGCTGGCGATGACGCCGGCGTTCTCGCGCGAGACTTCCTTGCCGGCTTCGATCGAGGCCAGCGCCTGCTTCAGGCTGTTGTCCAGCATCATGCGGAATTCTTCATGGCCGCGCGCCTGGTCGCTCAGCGAGGCGATGGCCTCGAACTTGCGGACCAGGCCCTCGGCCTCGGCCAGCAGCTTCTTCTGCACCACGCCGGCTTCGGCGTTGCCCAGCGATTCAGTGGCGGTGGCGCGGGCCAGGCCCATCTTCTCCTCGCCCTGTGCCTGTGCCTGCAGCGTCTCGGCCAGCACGCGCGCCTCGTTGCTGCCCTGCTTCAGGTTCGCTTCGGCCTTGGCTTCGATCACGCGCGCCTCGGCGATGCCGACCTTCTCGATGGCCAGCGCCGACGCTTCGCGTACCTGCGCTTCGGCCAGGCCGGGTGCGGCCTGCTCGGCGCGGAAGGCATCGGCCAGCAGGCGCTTGGCCTCGGCCTGCTTGCCGGCGGCTTCGTGCTCGGCCTGCGCCAGCGTGGTCAGCTCCACCGCGCGATGCTTGGAGGCGGTCTCGCGGGCCTGGGCTTCCTTCACTTCGCGCACCAGCGATTCCTGCGCCTTCGCCTCGGCTTCCAGGATCAACACCTGCTTCTGGCGGTCGGCCTCGGAGACTTCGCGCACTTCCTTGATGCGCTCTTCTTCCTGCGCCACGGTCTTGTCGATGGAGATGCGTTCGCGGGTGATGTTGGCCACGTCCATCTTGCCCTGCTCGACCACCTTGTCGCGCTCCACGCCTTGCAGCTGCACTTCGCGGTCGGTGGTGACCTGCTCCAGCTGGCGTGCGCGCTCGACGCGCTCGGCTTCGATGGCCACGGCGCGCTGGCGGTTCTGCTCGGCCACTTCAACTTCGCGCATGCGGTTCTGCTCGCGGATGTCGATCACCTGCTGCGCTTCGATGCGGGCGTTCTCGGACAGCTGGCGCTGCTCTTCCTGCACCTTGGCGGTCTCGGCTTCCTCGCGCGCACGGATGGTCTCGATCTCGCGCTTCTGCCGTGCCTCGGCTTCGGCCTGCTGCCGTTCAAGGGCCAGCAACGCTTCGCGGGCTTCGACGTTCTTCTTGGTGATGGCCAGCTTCTCGTTCTGCTCCAGCTCGTTGGTCACCACGTTCTGCGCAGCGGTCAGCTCGGTGATCTTGCGGATGCCCTGCGCGTCGAGGATGTTGAACTGGTCCAGCAGCGACTTCGGGGTCTGCTCCAGGTAGTCGATGGCCACGTCTTCCAGCACATACCCATTGAGGTCGTTGCCGATCACCGCGATGATCTCGTCGCGGAATTCCTGGCGCTTCTCGAACAGCTCGGTGAAATCGAACTTCTTGCCGACCGTCTTCAGTGCTTCGGAGAACTTGGCGTTGAACAGCTCATCGACGGCATGCTTGTCCGACGCGCGGTCGGCGCCGATCGCCTTGGCCACGCGCAGTACGTCGGCCTGGGTCTCGTTGACGCGCAGGTAGAACGCCACGGCGATGTCGGCGCGCATGTTGTCGCGGCAGATCAGGCCTTCCTTGCCGCGGCGGTCGATCTGCAGGGTGATCAGGCTGATCCGCATCAGCTCGGCGCGGTACAGCACGGGAATGATCAGCGCACCGGTGAAATGCACTTTCGGGGTGGAACTCATGTCGTTGACGATCAGGGCCACGCCCTGGTCGACCTTGCGGTAGAACGCCTTGAACAGGCCCGCCACGCCGAGCAGGATGGCCACGATGGTGCCCACGATGGCCAGGAAAGGTAGTGCGGATGCCAACGTCATTGATGTTTCTCCTTGTTGCCCGGAAGCAGGTTGTCCTGGAAGTCGAGGGCGACCGCGTCGGCGCGGACCACCCGGTAATGGTGTTGTGCAGCCACGTGCTCGACCAGCACGATGCGCTCGCCGCGCTGCAGTTCGATGTCGCTGCGGATCTGCAGGACCAGGCCGGCACCGCCGTCATCGACGGTGGCATGGCCACTGCGTGCGTCGACCTTCGGCGAAGCGACCACGCCGACCCGGCCCAGCAGCGAGGCCTGCGGCACCGGGCGCAGGCGCAGCAGGAAGCGGCGGATGGGACGCAGCAGCAGCGCGGTGACCGGCACGGCCGGCAGGGGTGCGAGCACCGCCACGACGGTGCCCAATGACCAGCGCAGCAGGTCGGGCAACGGCAGCAGCAGGTACAGATGGATGAAGTAGGTGAGGGTCCAGGCGAACAGGCTCAGCAGCGTCACCACCACCATGAGCGGCACGCCGCCCAGGCCCCAGCGCGCCAGCAGCGCTGACAGGCCACTGAGATGGGCATCGCCTTCAAGGGCGCCATCGGCACCGGCCTCGCCGAAACCGTCATCGACCAGGCCAAAGGCGGCAATCCCCCAATACAGAACCGCCACCGCCAGCGCTACGCTGTACGGGAGGGTCGGATAACCGAGTACGACGGTTAGGAATTCCTGCATCGCTTGCCTTCCTGGGCGGGGGCGCCAGGCGCCCGTTCGGAGCACGCCACCAGCGGCTCCGTCGATCCTCGTGCCGGCCCTCATGGCCAGCACGCTTGGGGATCATCCTATGTGAAGAGGGTGTGCAGGCTCAAATGTGAAGACCGGACACCTCGGAAGTGACCGTGTCTCAATCCAGCACGGCGCAATCGGAGCGCCGGACCTCTTCCACGAACGTGCGCATCTTGTAGCCGTCCTTGATGCCCGGCTCCAGTTCGATGCCACTGGAGACATCCACGCCCCACGGCAGGGTCGCCAGCACGGCGTCATGCACGTTCTCCGGCGTCAGGCCTCCGGCCAGCAGGAACGGCCGGTGCAGGCCGGTGGGGATACGCGACCAGTCGAAGGCCACGCCGGTACCGCCGCCGCCGCCCGGCGCATGGCTGTCGAACAGGAAGCCGGCGGCGCTGGGGTAGCGCAGCTGCAGGGTGCGCGCATTGATCTCCTCGCGCCCGCCCATGGCGATCGCCTTCAGGTAAGGCATGTTGAAGCTGCGGCAGAAGCTCTCGTCTTCCTCGCCATGGAACTGCAGCAGGGTCGGCCGCACGGTACGCAGCACCTCGCGCACTTCTTCCCTGCTGTTGTTGCGGAACAGCGCCACCACGTCGACCATCGGTGCGATCGCCTGGCGCATCGCGCGCGCTTCGGCCGGCGCGACCCGGCGGCTGCTCTCGCGGGCGAAGATGAAGCCCACCGCATCCACGCCCAGCTCGCCGGCCAGGCGCACGTCGCCGGCACGGGTCATGCCACAGAACTTGATGCGGGTACGGTAGTAGGAGCGGCTCATAGCGTTACCTCGGCGGGCAGATGCCAGTTGTCGGGGTACAGCGGCCCCAGGAACACCAGTCCCTGCGGAGGAGCGGTGGGACCGGCCACGGTGCGGTCGCGCCCGGCCAGCAGTTCGGCGATCCACTCCACCGGCTGCTCGCCACTGCCGACCAGTATCAACGAACCGACGATATTGCGGACCATGTGATGAAGGAATGCATTGCCGCGCACCGCCACCTCGATGACGTCGTCGTGGCGGCTGACCTGCAGCGACTGCAGCTCTCGCCGGGCATGCAGGGCCTGGCACTGGACCGAGCGGAAGGCGCTGAAATCGTTCTCGCCCAGCAGGGCCTGCCCGGCCAGGTGCATGCGCTCGGCATCGAGCGGGCGCCGCTCCCAGCTCAGGGTCTGCCGGCCCAGCGCCGGGCGCACTTCGCGATTGAGCAGGCGGTAGCGATAACGTCGTGCGCGGGCGGAGAAACGGGCATGGAAATCGTCGGCCACCGGCACGCACCAGCGCACGGCGATCGAACGCGGCAGGCGGGTAGTGGTGCCGAGCATCCACGCGCGCGGATCACGCACCACGTCGGTGTCGAAGTGCACGACCTGGCACTGGCCGTGCACGCCGGCATCGGTGCGGCCGGCGCAGACCACCTGCAGCGGGGTATCGGCCACCGATGACAGGGCCTGTTCCAGGCTGGCCTGGACGCTGGGTCCGCCCTCGCCCAGGTTCTGCCATCCCCTGAAATCGCTGCCGTCGTACTCGACGCCGAGCGCGTAACGCATGTGCTACCTCGATATTGCGGGTGGGGCGGCGCTCAGGCCGGGTCGCGCTCGGACCAGACCGCCAGTTCGTTGCCACCGGGCTCGACGAACTGGAAACGGCTGCCGCCAGGGAAAGAGAACACGGTCCGCACGATCTGACCACCGGCCGCACGCACCTCCGCCTCCATCGGCGCCAGCTGGTCGGCATACAGCACCAGCAGTGGCGCGCCTTCGCTGGCACGTTGTGGTTGGCCACGGAAGAAGCCTCCCTGCAGGCGGCCATCATCGAAAGCGGTGTAGTCGCTGCCGTAATCGACAAACGACCAGCCGAACACGACCTCGAAGAACGCGCGGCTCGCAGCCGGGTCGCTCGAGGCGAATTCAACGTAGTCGAGACGGCGTTCGCGGGTCATCGCAGGTCCTTGTCGAAAGGGTGTCAGGGCAGACGGGCCAGCAGTTCGCGGGCCTGAGCCTGGCAATGCAGGTCACCCCCTTCGGCAACCTCCTGCAGCAGGGTGCGCGCGGTCTGCGCGTCGCCCAGGTCCAGATAGGCGATGGCCAGTTCCAGCCGCTCCTGGCCGATACGCGGTGCCCAGTCATGGCCATTGTCTGCAGCAGACCCGACGGCGTCCCCGGCGGCAGCACGGTCGTCGTGCAGGTCGAACGGTGCAGCCGTCTCATGCTCATGCGGTTCGGCCGGCAGATCGAACACACCGCGGAACTGCGGCTCCTGTTCGGCCTGCAGCGCGTATTCGGGCACGGCTACCTCGGCTGGCTCGATGGGCGCCACCGCAGCAGCGCCGGCAGGATCGTCCCAACGCGGCAGATCGTTCACCGCAGCAGGCAGTTCAACCCGTTCGTCTTCATCAAGCTCACCCGCCCGCCACTCGGCCGGCGAGGCATCCTCATGGATGTCCGCAGCCGGCACGTCATGGTCGGTGGCAGCCCAGGCCGGCATCGCCGGTTCCTGGCGTCCGCCATCGGCGGCGAAGTTCACCCCGGCGTCCTGTTCGGTCAGGGTATCCAGCGCGGCACCTGCCGGCAGCGCTGCTGCCAGGCCGGCGGCATCGTGTTCCTCGCGCAGCGGCGGCAGCGGCGAGGGCTTGCGACGACGCAGCAGCCAGGCGCCCAGGGCAACCAGCACGAGCAGCGGCAGGCCCAGCCAGTACCACGGCGTGCCAGCGCCGGGCGCACCGGGCGCCTGGGCCAAACGCTGCTGCGCGGCGGCCAGGTCGTTGTCCTTCATCGCGATCAGTGACTGCTGCTGCTCCTTGAGCTTCTCCAGCTCCGCCACGCGCTGCTTCAGATCGCCGATTTCGGCATCGCGGGTGGCGATGTCCTCCTTGGCCTGGCGCAGTTGTTCGTTGCCCAGCATGTCACCCTCGCTGCCGGCACTGGTGCCGGTGGTTGTGCCCGCGTGCGCGGCGTCGGATGCCAGCGCCGGAGCGATTTCAAGTCGTGCCCCGGTGGCCGCAGCCGGGGAAGAAGCGGCGCCATCGGCCTTGGCCACCGGCATCGCGGCGCCAGCCGGCTGTGGCACGGTGCGTGCCTGCCGCCACTGTGCGGCATGCTCGCGGACCAGCGCGGCCGCCTCGGCCGCATCCACCGCGGCCAGTGCGGTATCGCCCGGCATGCGCAGCACCGCGCCCTGCTTGAGCAGGTTGACGTTGCCACGGATGAAGGCTTCGGGGTTGGCACGCAACAGCGCGATCATCGCCCGGTCGCGACTGATCTGATTGCCACGGGCCAGCGAGCCGGCGATCTGCGAAAGCGTCTGTCCGCGCTGCACGGTCACACTGCCGTCTGCAGCGAGCGCTGGTGCAGGTGCAGGTGCTGGCGCAGGTGACGCAGCCCGTGGACGCGGTGCAGCAGGTGCGGCGGCCGCCGTGACCGGTGCCGGCTCGGGTGCGGTTGCAGCGGCGGCAGGCGCATCACGGACGATGGTGTCCGACAGCACGCCGGCCGGCGCGACGATTTCCGGTTCGGCCACGGCCAGTGCACTGGCCGGTGCATCGACCAGCGCCGAGTACTCACGCACCAGCCGGCCCTGGCCCCAGTCGGCCTCGACCAGGAAGCTCAACGAGGGTGTTTCCACTGGCGTCTGCGAGGTCACCCGCACCACCGCCCTGCCCTGCGCATTGCGGGTCAGCTCGAACTGCAGTTCGCTGACCAGACCCGCCGGGCGCTGCAGGCCAACGCGCTCGAAGGTGACCGGCGAAGCGAGCGCGACGCGCAGGTTCTCAAGTTCGGACGGATCGGCCGAGATCACCGGGATCTCGGCCAGCAACGGCTGTCCCGGCTTGGACAGGACCCGGATGTCGCCCAGGCCCAGGGCCATGGCCGAACTGCTGACCAGGGCCAGCAGCGCGGCGGAAAGACAGGTGAGCGGACGCCGTGCGCCCTTGGCTCGTTTATTCATGGGCGACACTATAAAGCGTGCGGACCACGGTCCGCACCCACCGGGGAGGCGGACTGCGCTAGTGCCGGCCAGCGGCCGGCACTACCGGTCAGGCAACAGCGGGGATCAGCGCTTCTCGGCGGCGACCAGCTCGGCCAGCTGCACCGCGTTGAGGGCTGCGCCCTTGCGCACGTTGTCCGACACGATCCACAGGTTCAGGCCGCGCGGATGCGACAGGTCCTCGCGGATGCGGCCGACGTACACCGCGTCGGTGCCCGAGGCATGGGTGACCGGCGTCGGGTAGCCACCGGCCTCGTGACGATCCACCACCTCGATGCCCGGCGACTGTTCCAGCAGCGCGCGCGCTTCGGCGACGGTCACCTTGTCACGGGTTTCGATCGCCACCGATTCGGAGTGGCCATAGAACACCGGCACGCGCACCGCGGTCGGGTTCACGAGGATGCTGTCGTCGCCCAGGATCTTGCGGGTCTCCCAGACCAGCTTCATCTCTTCCTTGGTGAAGCCGTTGTCCAGGAAGTCGTCGATGTGCGGGATCAGGTTGAAGGCGATCTGCACCGGGAAACGCTGCGGATCGATTTCCTGGAAGCTCAGCAGCTGGCCGGTCTGCTTGCCCAGTTCTTCCAGTGCCGAACGGCCACCGCCGGATACCGACTGGTAGGTGGACACGTTGATGCGCTCGATGCCGTACTTGCGGTGCAGCGGTGCCAGCGCGACCAGCATCTGCATGGTCGAGCAGTTCGGGTTGGCGATGATGCCGCGCGGACGGTTGGCGACCTGGTCCGGATTGACCTCCGACACCACCAGCGGCACGTCATCGTCGTAACGGAAGGCCGAGGAGTTGTCGATCACCACCGCGCCAGCGGCAGCGAACTTCGGGGCGTATTCCTTGGACACGCTGCCACCGGCCGAGAACAGGGCGATATCCACGCCACTCGGGTCGAAAGTGGCCAGGTCCTGGATCCTGACCTTGTTGCCGTTGTATTCGACTTCGCCGCCGGCCGAGCGCTCGGAAGCGAGCAGGCTCAGGGTGCCGACCGGGAAATCGCGCTCGGCCAGGATGGCCAGCATGGTCTCGCCGACCGCGCCGGTGGCGCCGACGATGGCGACGTGGAAGCTGCGTTGTGCATTGCTCATGGGGGAACTCTCACGAAAACGGGAAGGGGGAAAACTCACGCACGACAGCTGGGTTCGGGGAGCCTCCTCGGATGGATGCGCGGAGGTTCCCTATCGTTTCCCGCTTTTTTTGTCCGAGGTCGCGCGCGCGGCAAGGGCCGCGTCGGCGTTGATCGCGCTCGGCATGCGCGACGGGCTGCCATCCAGGCCCAGCCCGGCCAGCAGATTGTCCACGGCCATCTGCACCATGGCCGTACGCGTGGCCAGCGATGCGCTGCCGATATGCGGGGTCAGCACGATGTTGCGCAGGGCCAGCAGTTCCGGCCGCACGTTCGGTTCGTCTTCGTAGACATCCAGGCCGGCCGCCGCCAGGCGACCGTTGGCCAGTGCATCGGCCAGCGCCAGTTCGTCGACGATGCCGCCGCGGGCGATGTTCACCAGGGTGGCAGACGGCTTCATCTTGACCAGCGCGGCAGCGTCGATGATGTGGTGCGAGGCGGCGGTGTATGGCAACACGGTCAACAGATGGTCGGACTGCGCCAGCAGCGTGTCCAGATCCACGTAGGTCGCGCCGAGCGCGGCTTCGGTATCGGCCGGCAGCCGCGAACGGTTGTGGTAGAGCACCTTCATGCCAAAGCCGTGCGCGCCGCGACGGGCGATGCCCTGGCCGATGCGGCCCATGCCGAGGATGCCCAGCGTGCTGCCATGGATGTCGGCCCCCAGCATGGTCTGGAACGACCACTGCCCCCACTGGCCCTCGCGCAGCCAGCGCTCGGATTCGGTGATCCGGCGCGCGGTGGCCATCAACAGCGCAAAGCCGAGATCGGCGGTGGTCTCGGTGAGAACGTCCGGGGTGTTGCTGGCGAGAATGCCGGCGGCGCTGAGCGCGTCGACATCCAGATTGTTGTAGCCGACGCCGACATTGGCGATCACCTTCAACTGCGCGGCATCGGCGACCTGGGTCGCACCGATGCGCTCGTTGAGGGTGATGATCGCCCCGTCAACGTCGGCCAGCTGCGCGGCGATCTGCTGTGGCGACCAGGCGGTGACGGTATCGGTGGTGCGCAGCTGCACGCGATCGCGCAGCGGCGCGATGGCCGCGTCGATCAGCGGCTGGCTCACCCATACCGTCGGCCGCGTATCAGCCATCAAGCTGGCCGGGAATGCGCGGAGTGATGGTGCCGACATCGCCGCACTGCGCGCGGTGGCGCAGCGCCTGGTCCATCAGCACCAGGGCCATCATCGCCTCGGCGATGGGCGTGGCGCGGATGCCGACGCAGGGATCATGGCGGCCGGTGGTGACCACCTCCACCACATTGCCGGCCGTATCCAGCGATTCACCGGGCAGGCGCAGGCTGGAGGTCGGCTTGAGCACCATCGAAGCGACCACTGGCTGGCCGGTGGAGATACCACCGAGAATGCCGCCGGCGTGGTTGCTGGCAAAACCCTGCGGGGTCAGCAGGTCACGGTGTTCGGTGCCCTTCTGCATGGCGCTGGCGAAACCGTCGCCGATCTCCACGCCCTTCACCGCGTTGATGCTCATCAGTGCGGCCGCGAGCTCGCCATCAAGCTTGCCGTAGATCGGCTCGCCCCAGCCCGGCGGTACATTGTCGGCGACCACGTCCACGCAGGCACCGACCGAATCGCCGGACTTGCGCAGCGCATCCATGTACGCCTCCAGCTCGGGCACCTGTGCGGCGTGCGGCCAGAAGAACGGATTCTCCTCGACTACCGACCAGTCGAAACCGGCCGGAGTGATCCCGCCCAGCTGCGACAGGTAGCCGCGCACGGTGATGCCGAAACGCTCGGCCAGCCATTTCTTGGCGACCACGCCAGCAGCCACGCGCATGGTGGTCTCGCGCGCCGAGGAGCGGCCACCGCCGCGCGGGTCGCGGATACCGTACTTGTGCCAGTAGCTGTAGTCGGCATGCCCCGGACGGAACTGCTGGCCGATGTTGCTGTAGTCCTTGCTGCGCTGGTCGGTGTTGCGGATCAGCAGCGCGATCGGAGTGCCGGTGGTCAGGCCCTCGTACACCCCGGACAGGATCTCGACCTCGTCGGCCTCGCGCCGCGCCGACGTATGCCGGCTCTTGCCGGTGGCGCGACGCTGCAGGTCATGGTTGAATTCGGCCGCGTCCAGCGCCAGCCCCGGCGGGCAGCCATCGATCACGCAGCCGATGGCCGGCCCGTGCGATTCGCCGAACGTGGTGACGGTGAACAGCTTGCCGAACGAATTGGAGCTCACGGGCGCTGCGCCGCCAGTTCGGTGATGCGCGCGCTGTGGGCGATCAGCTCGCGGCACTCGACCGCGAAGATGCCCATCTGGCCGACCTTGAACTCGACCCAGGCGAAATCCACTTCCGGCAGCAGCTTGATCAGGTGCTGTTCGGATTCGCCCACTTCACAGATCAGCAGGCCGTCCTCGCTCAGGTGCAGCGGCGCGTCGCGCAGGATCTTCAGCACCAGGTCCAGGCCGTCGTCGCCGGCACGCAGGCCCATCTCCGGCTCGTAGGAGTATTCCTGCGGCAGGGCGTCGGTCTCGTCGTTGGTGACGTACGGCGGGTTGGTGACGATCAGGTCGTAGTGGCGACCGGTCAGGCCGTTGAACAGGTCCGACTTCAGCAGGGTCACGTTGTGCACCTGCAGGCGTTCCTTGTTCTCTTCGGCCAGTGACAGCGCCTCATCGCTGAGGTCCACGCCGTCCACTTCCCAGTTCGGATAGTAGTGGCCCATGGCGATGGCGATGCAGCCCGAACCGGTGCACAGGTCCAGCGCGCGGTTGACATCGCGGCCGGCCAGCCACGGCTCGAAGCCGCACTCGATCAGTTCGGCGATCGGCGAACGCGGCACCAGCGCGCGCGTGTCGCTCTTGAAGCTGAGGCCGGCAAACCAGGCTTCACCGGTCAGGTAGGCGGCCGGGATGCGCTCGTCGATGCGGCGCTGGAACAGCTCCAGCACCGCCAGCTTCTCTTCGCGCAGCAGGCGCGCCTGGCCGTAGGCCGGGCCGAGGTCGTGCGGCAGGTGCAGGCCGTGCAGCACCAGCTGGGTGGCCTCGTCCAGGGCATTGTCGTAGCTGTGCCCGAAGGTCAGGCCCGCAGCATTGAAACGGCTGGTGCCGTAGCGGATCAGATCGATGATCGTATGGAGTTCGGCGGCCGTTTCAGCGGTCATGGCGGTACTGCGGGCAAAGTGGCCCCCGATTATAGGGGTTGCCGCCTGCGCCGGCATCCGTTGCGGCAGAAACGATCCAGCCGCAGCCGGTATGATGGTGGCCACTTCCTGCGGCGGAATCCCATGTTCAATCGCAACGTCGGCATCATCCTGCTGATCGCCCTGGCGGCGGGCCTTGGCCTGCTCGCCGCCCAGCAGGTGTTCGCGCCGAAGCCGCCGGCCGGGCAGCCGGCCACCGAAGCGATCACCCTGTACCCGCAGCCGCGCACCCTGCCCGACTACAACCTGGCCCAGTCCGACGGCACGCGCCTGATTCCCGGCGAACTGAAGGGCCACTGGACCCTGGTGTTCCTCGGCTTCACGTTCTGTCCCGACGTCTGCCCGACCACCCTGGCCGAGCTGGCCGGGGCGCAGAATCAGTGGGAAGCCCTGCCCGACGGCCTGCGCCCGCGCGTGCTGTTCGTCTCGGTCGACCCGGAGCGCGACACCGCCACGCGCCTGGGCGAGTACGCCCATGGCTTCCACAAGGACACCCTGGCGGCGACTGCCGACATCCCCTCGCTGGAGCGCTTTGCCACCTCGCTGGGCTTCGTCTTCCAGAAGGTGCCGGGCAAGCACTTCGACGAGAATCCCGAGGATTACACCCTCGAGCACTCCGCCAGCCTGGCCGTGCTCGATCCGCAGGGCCGGCTCGCCGGCCTGGTGCGGCCCCCGTTCAACGCGCCGGCGATCGCCCGCGACCTGCAGAAGCTGACCGAGAAATCCGCCCCATGAGTCTGACCACCGCCCTGACGTACGTCCTGCCCCACCGCCTGCTGTCCTCGATGGCGCGTTCGCTGGCGTACTCGGACAACCCGCGCGTATCGCGCTGGCTGATCGACACGGTCACCCGCAAATTCAACGTCAACCTGGATGAAGCGGCCAATCCGGACCCGCGCAGCTACCCGACCTTCAACCAGTTCTTCACCCGCGCGCTGAAACCCGGCGCGCGCGTGGCCGATGCCGATCCGCGCAGCCTGGTGATGCCGGCGGACGGCCGCATCAGCCAGCTCGGAAAGATCGACGCCGGGCGCATCTTCCAGGCCAAGGGGCAGTCGTTCACCGCCGCCGAGCTGTTGGGCAGCGCCGAGGACGCCAAGCCGTTCAACGAGGGCCTGTATGCCACGGTTTACCTGTCGCCGCGCGACTACCACCGTGTGCACATGCCGTGGACCGGCACCCTGCGCGAAACCGTGCACGTGCCCGGTCGCCTGTTCAGCGTCGGCCCGGCCGCGGTGAACAACGTGCCTGGCCTGTTCGCACGCAACGAACGCCTGGTCTGCCATTTCGATACCAGCTTCGGCCCGATGGTCAGCGTGATGGTCGGTGCGCTGCTGGTGTCGGGCGTGGAAACGGTGTGGAGCGGCGAAGAGATTCCGCACTACGGCGACCGCATCACCCGCAAGGATTACCGGGGCCGCGGCATCACGCTGCAGCGCTTTGAAGAGATGGCGCGCTTCAATTACGGCTCGACCGTGATCGTGCTGCTGCCGCCGGGCGTGGCCGAATTCGCCCCGCACCTGGATGCCGAGCATCCGGTACAGCTGGGCCAGGCACTGGCCAAGCTGCGCTGATCCTGCGGTAGTGCCGGCCGCTGGCCGGCATCTCCGTTGATCCAACGCATCGAGCGTTGCCGGCCAGCGGCCGGCACTACCGGATGCGGGCGTTACTGCAGGGTCGGCGCCGGGCCGACGTCCATGCCGTCGTAGTCTTCCACGCCCATCTGCGTGGCCAGCGCGCTCAGTTCCTGGTTGCGCTTGTCCAGCGAGGTTTCGTCGTGCACTTCCACGCGCTCCACATGCAGCACGTGGAATGCAGCCTCATCGTCTTCCGGCTCCTGCTCGAACACTTCCACCAGCACATAACCCTGTGCCTGCAGGTGGGTGGCCAGTGCGTGCAGCGGCTCGGCGGTGGAGTGCACGAAGAAGTACCCCCACAGCAGCGGAGCATCCAGGTCCCAATCGGTGTTCTCACGGAGGTTGGTGAACAGGTTGCGGGTGTCTTCGAGGTCCATGCGATATCCAGAGTGCGGAGAGATTATTTGTCGCAGCCCTGCAGCTTCAGCACCTGGCCGTGGCGCAGGCTGTAGCCGGGGGCCTTGAGGCCATTGGCGCGGGCCAGCACCGGCACATCGCACTGGAACTTCGCGGCGATCCGGCCCAGGGTCTCACCCTTGCCGACCTTGTAGCTGCGGGCCGGTTTGGCGCGCGGGGCCGGCGCCGGGCGCGGCGCAGCCACCGGCGCGGCGGGCGTGGTCGGCACGCTGCTGGCGGCATTGGGATCGACCACCGGCACCACCCCGCCCACGGCCACGCTGCCGGTGTAGCTGGCAGCGCTCGGGCGCACGATCGCGGCATTGAGGTCGGCGGTGATCAGGGTGCGGGCCAGATCGGCACGCGGGCCGCTGACGCAGTTGCGCGCGTACAGGCCAGCAATGCGGTTGGTGGCGTTGATGAGGGTTCCTGCCGGAATCCAGCCATCGGCCTCATAGCGCGGGTTGAGGTTGCGCAATGCGCGCATGTAGCCATCGCGGGTGCCATGGCTGCCCAGGCAGATGGTCAGTTCGTAGATCGTGGTCGAGCGGGCCAGGCGGATGGTGGCCGGCTGCGCGTTGATCTTCGGGAACTCCACGCCGTACTGCTGGGGGTGCAGGAAGATCCAGGACGCGGCGATCACCATCGGCACGTAGTCCTTGGTTTCGCCCGGGAACTGGTTGTAGACGCTGTCCACCCAGAAGCTCTGGCCCGGGTACTGCTTGTAGACGCGCGCTGCGCGGCCCTCACCGCCGTTGTAGCCGGCCAGCGACAGTTCGACGTTGTTGTTGAGCTCACGCATCCGCTCGTTGAGGTACGTCGCGCTGGCTTCAGCGGCGCTGCGCGCATCGAAGCGGGTATCGAAACCGGTACCGTCCGGGCCGAGGCCGAAGCGGCGGCCGGTGGCCGGCATGAACTGCATCAGGCCCGCGGCGCCCGCACGCGAGGACGCATGTACACGGCCGTTGGATTCCTTGGCCATGATGCCGAACAGCAGCGCCTCGGGCAGGCCGCGCTTCTCCCATTCCGGCCACATCACCGCACGCAGGTTCTGGTAGTTCTCGTAGGTGGTCATCAGCGCCGGGCGCATGTCGGTCAGCCAGCGGCGGATGCCGGCCTGCACGGCGGGGTTGTACTCGACCATGTTGTCGAAGGCATGGCGCTTGTCGTTCAGCAGCGCCGCTGCGCGGGCCGCCTCGGGCACGTCGGCAGCCAGCGGGCCGACATGGTCCGGGTCGGCTTCCAGGCGGTCGCCGGCTTCATCGGCCACGTCATCATCGGCGGCGGCATCGGCATCGTGCTTGAGCAGGCGCTTGTAGGTCGCCAGCATGTTGCTCATCTGGCAGCCCTTCTGCTTCACGCATTCGCTGATGACATCTTCCATGTCCTCCAGCGCGGCATCGGCCTCGTTGCGCCCCTTCGGATCGGCGTTGGCCACCAGCAGAACGGCATCGCTGTAGCGCTTCTCGGCTGCGGTCATGCGCTGCTGCAGGGCATCCACCTTCACCTTGTCCCGGGCCGAAACCCGCTGTGCGTGGGCCTCCGGTGCCAGGGAAACCAGGCCAGCCAGGGCCAGCAGCGGCCAGGTGCGGGAAATCAGGACAGGAACGGGCATTGGTGGCACTGTGTATGAAACAGGCAGGCAGAGTAGCGGCGCTGCCAAGGTCGGGGCAAGCCGACCTTCGGCCCGTCACCGTCGGCGGTTAACATTGGCACATTCATCACAAGGGCTGGACCATGGATCCGATTCTGCTCGGCAAAGGCATCACCGACGATGTGGCTGTCACCCTGCTGCCGAAACTCGGCAACCGCCATGGGCTGGTCGCCGGCGCCACCGGCACCGGCAAGACCGTGACCCTGATGACCCTGGCCGAGGGCTTCTCGCGGATCGGGGTACCGGTGTTCCTGGCCGATGTGAAGGGCGATGTCTCCGGCCTGGCCGTGCCGGGCACCGGCGCCGAGAACCTGCTCAAGCGCGCGGCCGAGATCGGCGTGAGCGACTATGCCCCGGCCGCCAGCCCCACCGTGTTCTGGGACCTGTACGGCAAGCTCGGCCACCCGGTTCGCACCACCGTGAGCGAGATGGGCCCGACCCTGCTGGCCCGCATCCTGGAATTGAACGACACCCAGGCCGGCGTGCTCGACATCGTGTTCAAGCTGGCCGACGACCGCGGCCTGCTGCTGCTGGACATGGACGACCTGCGCGCCCTGCTCGGCCTGGTGGCAGAGGAGCGCAAGGACATCTCCACCGAGTACGGCCTGGTCAGTGCGCAGTCGGTGGCCGCCATCCAGCGCGCCCTGCTGCGGCTGGCGCAGGACGGCGGTGAGCATTTCTTCGGCGAACCGGCGCTGGAACTGGCCGACATCATGCGGGTCAACCATGACGGCCGCGGTGTCATCGGCATCCTTGCCGCCGACCAGCTGGTGCTCAAGCCCAAGCTGTACTCCACGTTCCTGCTGTGGCTGTTGTCGGAGCTGTTCGAGCAGCTGCCCGAAGTGGGCGACCTCGACAAGCCGAAGCTGGTCTTCATTTTCGACGAAGCGCACCTGCTGTTCGACGATGCACCGCCCGCTCTGGTACAGCGCATCGAACAGGTGGTGCGGCTGATCCGTTCCAAGGGCGTGGGCGTGTACTTCTGCTCGCAGTTCCCGGACGACGTGCCGGCCAACATCCTCGGCCAGCTCGGCAACCGTGTACAGCACGCGCTGCGCGCATTCACCCCGCGCGACCAGAAGGCGGTGAAGACCGCCGCCGAGACCTTCGTGCCGAACCCGAAGCTGGATGTGGTGAAGGTGCTCAGCCAGCTCGGTACCGGCGAAGCGCTGGTCTCCACGCTACAGGACAAGGGCGTGCCGATGCCGGTGCAGCAGACGATGATCGCGCCACCCCGCTGCCGCATGGGACCGGTCACCGACACCGAACGTACGCAGGTGCGTGCCGGCAGCCCGGTCGGCACGCGCTACGACACTGCCGTCAACCGCGAATCGGCAGCCGAACTGCTGGCGCAGCGCGCGCAGAAGGCCGTCGAGAAAACCGATGCGCCGGCCGCACGCAGCCGTGAGCAGGACGAGGCGCAGGAAGGCGGTTTCGGGCAGTCGATCAAGGACGCCATTTTCGGTACCAAGCGCCGCCAGGGCATGATCGAGACGATGGCCAAGCAGACCACGCGTACGGTAGGCACCAAGCTGGGCAACCAGATCGTGCGCGGCATCCTCGGTGGCATCTTCGGCGGCAAGCGCTGAGAGCCCCGGCAGTTCCTTTGCGGCGCGCCGGCGACGGCGCGCCGTAGTTGTTTCATTCCGCACGAGAATCCGCATTACATGTCGCGTTGGCGTCCCCCCGCAGAAAAGAGCACCGCGCTGATCACCGCCGCCGGCCATGCACGTTTGAAGGCCGAGCTGGATGAGTTGTGGCGGGTGCGTCGACCCGAGGTGGTCAAGGCACTGGCGGCGGCCGCGGCCGAAGGCGATCGCTCGGAGAATGCCGAATACACCTACCGCAAGAAGCAGCTGGGCGAGATCGATCGGCGCGTGCGCTACCTGACCAAGCGCCTGGAATCGCTGCGCGTGGTCGACACCACGCCGACTGATCCGCAAGCGGTGTTCTTCGGTGCGTGGGTTGAGCTGGAGAACGTGGACAGCGGTCAGACCAGCCGCTACCGCATCGTCGGGCCGGATGAGACCGATGCGGGGCTGGGCTGGATCAGCATCGATTCGCCCTTGGCGCGGGCCTTGTTGAAGAAGCGCCTGGATGATGAGTTTTCAGTGGAACTACCCAGTGGCAACCACACCTTTGCGGTGATCGGTGTGGAGTACGAGACCGCGGCCAACGGCTGAGCCTGTGGCGGGCAGCGGCGCTCAGCCGGGCATGGGCCCGGTTCTACAGAAGCGGCGGCGGATAGCGGCGCCCTTCGCGCAGCGGACGGAAGTAATCGTCGTTCGCGTAAAAGGCTGGCGCCTGGTCGGTGTGCCAGCCGGGAATACCCGCCAATGGCAGCGGACGCAGTTCCAAGGGATCGAGCAGCACCCTGCCCTCCTCGATGGCGCGCGCGACCGTGTCGATGCAGCCCGCATCGTCATCGCCCTGCAGCACCACGCATTTGCCGACCAGCAGCCGGCCCGGCAGCAGCGCCTGTTCCATCAAGGCATGACCGAATACCGCGGCGATGGCGATCCGTCCTGACTGCCAATGGATCGGCTCGAACAGCACGCGCCACTGGTGAGCATCCCAGGCTGCAAGCAACGCCGGATCGCACACGCGCACCACCACGCCGGTTTCATCGAACTGGGTCAGCGCGGCCTGCGCGCGGTTGCGCTGTCCTGCGGCCATGCCCTCGATGTGCCGGCATTGCTGCGCGTTGAGTGCGCACTTGATCGGCAGGTAGCGTGCCCAGACCAGGGCGTTGAACAGGTCGTGCCAGTTGCCCGCGCGGGTTGCGATGCGCCCTTCGGCAATGCGCGTTTCGTAGTGCAGGCCGTCGGCCAGCAACGCCGCATCCTGTTCAACAACGCGCTTGCCCGGCAGCGCCAGGCGCGCGTCCAGATCGACCACGCGTGGCCAGTCCGCTGCCGTCAGCAGATCACCGAACCCGGCGATACCGGCAAACAGCGGATGATCGAACGCAGCCCTGTCCACCGCCGCACGCAGCGGCGGCACGAAGCGGCGGGGGCCGCCATCAGCAGCCTCCGCCCCGGTCACAGCACCTTGAGGTCGAATGCCGGGCGCGTGGTCGGCGGCAGTGCGTCGCCGTAGAGATCGTGCTCGTCGCTCTCGGTGATTTCCACGTCGACGAACTCACCCACGCGCAACGCCACCTGGTCTGCGTTCTGGATATGCACCAGGCCGTCGATCTCCGGCGCATCGGCCTTGGAACGGGCCACCGCGATATCGCCTTCGATGGCATCGACCAGGCATTGCTGCACCGTGCCGATCTTGGCTTCCAGACGCGAAGCCGAAATCTGCGCCTGCTTCTCCATGAAGCGCGCCAGTCGTTCCTGCTTCACTTCTTCCGGCACCGGGTCCGGCAGGTTGTTGGCCGTAGCGCCCTCCACCGGCGAGTAGGCGAACGCACCGACGCGGTCCAGCTGCGCTTCGTCCAGGAAGGACAGCAGCTCTTCGAACTCGGCCTCGGTCTCGCCCGGGAAACCGACGATGAAGGTCGAACGCACGGTGATGTCTGGTGCGATGCGGCGCCAGTTCTGCACCCGCTCCAGGGTCTTCTCGACCGCGCCGGGGCGCTTCATCAGGCGCAGGATGCGCGGGCTGGCGTGCTGGAACGGGATGTCCAGGTACGGCAGGATCCGGTTCTCGGCCATCAGCGGCACCACGTCATCGACGTGCGGATACGGATAGACGTAGTGCATGCGCACCCACGCATCCAGTTCGGACAGGCCTTCGCACAGTGCCTTCAGGCGGGTCTGGTAGGCCTTGTCGCGCCACATCTTCTCGGCGTACTTCACATCCACGCCGTAGGCAGAGGTGTCCTGCGAAACCACCAGCAGTTCGCGCACACCGCCGCGCACCAGGCGCTCGGCTTCGCGCAGCACCTCGTCCACGGGACGCGAGACCAGCTTGCCGCGCATCGACGGAATGATGCAGAAGCTGCAGTGGTGGTTGCAGCCTTCGGAAATCTTCAGGTATGCGTAGTGGCGCGGGGTCAGCTTGATGCCGTAGTCCGGCACCAGATCCACGAACGGGTCGTGCTTGGGCGGCAGCGCCGCATGCACCGCTTCCATCACGCTCTGGTAATCCTGCGGCCCGGACACCGCCAGCACGTTCGGGTACGCCTCGCGGATCTGCTCCGGGCGCTTGCCCAGGCAGCCGGTGACGATGACCTTGCCGTTCTGGTTCATCGCCTCGCCGATGGCATCCAGCGATTCGGTCACCGCCGAATCGATGAAGCCACAGGTGTTGACCACCACCACATCGGCCGAATCGTAGGACGGGACGATGTCGTAGCCTTCCGACCGCAGCTGGGTGAGGATGCGCTCGGAATCGACGAGGGCCTTCGGGCAGCCAAGGCTGACGAAGCCGACTTTGGGGTTCAGCTGGGACATGGAATCGCGGGACTCTGGGGGCCTGGGCCCCTGCCGGCATGGCAGGGGGACCTGGGGGCCGGGGCCTGAAAGGGCGCCAGTATACCGGGGTTGGCGGATGGTCTTGGTGGGCGGAACTGAATCGCCCCTTCCCCCCGGCCCTCCCAACCCTTGAAATGCCTCCGTCAACTCCCGCAGGACACCTTAAATCACGTCCACGGCCCCGACATCTGTCGAACATACCCTCGGAATACATGCTGACATGGAGGTATTGAGCCGTCCTCGCTGAGTGCCAATACAAACCACCTTGAGCTCGTAGTTGCCAACAAATGGGCCGGTATGATGATCGACAGCAGATGCAGTACAACGACCATTGTCAATCGAGACATTGCCATTGCCCCCCCCTGCAATGGAACTTTGATAACGGGCAATTCCTACCGAGTGGAAGTTGACCCCCAAAGGCGCGCTGCCGCTGGGCGCCAAAGCATGCACGTAATAGGCCGCTCGCGGGGCATCCGTTCTCTCCGTCGATTTCTCTGACTCCGCCTGCTTGTCAGCAACCCCCGTGCATGACCACGCGGCCACAGACTCACCTCCAAGAATCGTATCACCGCGCCTGACTTCAGCACCGGTTTCCTCACACGAAGCCTGATGATAGAGCTTGGTAGCCTCGGTTTGATCGTCATAGCGATAGACAAGCCCGCCCTTGCCATCTTCGAACAACCGCAACTCGACAACAACCTGACCTCCATCGAAGTCGGTCAGAGCAGCAGTCCTTGTTATCCACTTCTTTCCATCACGTGACGCCAGCTCATGATCCGTATAGGACCTGTCACTCGCGTGCGCTGAAGCAGACGCCAGTGCGAGAGCAGCCATCCAAACTCCCCCAATAATCCGTTTGGTATTCATCAAAATCGTTCCCATCCATGATCCGAAGAAAATATGGAACACCGACCTGAAACAGCCCCTGCGCCTCCCGGCGGCGCCACCGCCCCATAAAAGCCAGCCAAAATCATATTCGTTGACCTTTTCCATTCCACCGGATGCTTTAATGAAATCATCATCAGAGGCAGCCGATTCTGCAGTCAGAAAATCCGGAGCCCACTCAACTGACATGGCGACCATGCGCCCGCCCCTGAACACCCAGCCGCCCGATCCTGCACAGCCGCTGACATCGCGCTAACCCGTCCAGCACCGACAATGCAGGCCTGGCCCCTGCAACGAGGTACCCCCGATGTCCGAATGGATCACCCTGGATACGCATTACGGCCCGGTCCGCGCCTGGCAGGCACTGCCCGAGGGCAAACCCCGCGGCGCGCTGGTGGTGGTGCAGGAGATCTTCGGCGCCAACCCGCATATCCGCGGCGTCGCCGAACGGTTCGCGGCCCAGGGCTACGCCGTGTTGGCGCCGTCGTTCTTCGACCTGGTCGACGGCCCCGAGGCCGACCCGGATGCCCTGCCCTACAGCCCCGAGGGCGTGAAGGATGGGCTGGAACGGGTCACCGCGCTGGGCATGGAAAAGGCACTGGAAGTGGTCCGCGCCGCGGCAACCCGGCTGGCCCCGCACGGCAAGGTCGGCACGGTCGGCTACTGCTGGGGTGGCAGCGTCGCCCTGCTGTCCGCGCTGCGCCTGGGCCTGCCCTCGGTGAGCTACTACGGCGCGCGCAACGTGCAGTTCCTGGACGAGACGCCGAAGGCCCCGGTGATGTTCCACTTCGGCGCGCAGGACAAGAGCATCCCGCCGGAGGCGATCCAGGCGCACCGTGAGAAGCTGCCGCAGATGGCGACCTACGTGTATCCGGCCGATCATGCCTTCAACCGCGAGGTCGGACATGCGTATGATCCAGACAGCGCCGCCCTGGCGCTGCAACGCACCCTGGACTTCTTCTCGGAGCATCTTGGATGAGCGATTTCGAACTCGATTCACGCCTGGCCACCGATAGCGTGCTGGTGGCCGAAGGCCCGTTGTCGCAAGTGCGACTGATGAACGACGAACGATTCCCCTGGCTGGTCCTGGTGCCGCGTCTGGCCGGGGTGACCGAGTGGATCGAGCTGGACGGCGAGCAGCAGGACAAGCTGCGCACCGAGCTCAACCGCGCCTGCAAGGCCCTGCACGGTTCGGACGGGGTGGAGAAGATCAACATCGGCGCGCTGGGCAACATCGTGCGCCAGCTGCATTTCCACGTGATCGGCCGCCACGACGGCGATCCGGCGTGGCCGGGACCGGTCTGGGGCAGTGGCCCGGCGCACCGCTATGAGCCGGCCGCGCTGGACCAGCATGTCGCCTACTGGAAGGAACGGCTAGGATATCCAGCCCATTCCTGAGCCAGTGCCGACCCGATGCGATTCAATATCGTCGCCGCCATCCTGCTGATCCTGATCGGCCTGTTCATGCTGGCCAGCAACCTGGGCTGGACCAACCTGAACCTGTCGCGCCTGCTGTTGACCTGGTGGCCGCTCGGCCTGGTGGCCGTAGGCATCGCGATCCTGTTCGGTCGCGGCAAATAAGGTAGCGCCGGGCAATGCCCGGCGAACGCAGTGCGCGGACCCACAAAAACGGCAACGCCGGGCATGGCCCGGCGCTACCGATACGCGCTGACGCAAGCTGTCAGGTGCGCGGCAGGGTCACGCCGGTCTGGCCCTGGTACTTGCCGCCGCGATCCTTGTACGAGGTCTCGCACACTTCATCGGACTGGAAGAACAGCATCTGCGCCACGCCTTCATTGGCGTAGATGCGCGCCGGCAGCGGCGTGGTGTTGCTGAATTCCAGGGTCACGTGGCCTTCCCACTCCGGCTCCAGCGGGGTCACGTTGACGATGATGCCGCAGCGCGCATAGGTGCTCTTGCCCAGGCACACCACCAGGGTGTCGCGCGGAATGCGGAAATACTCGACCGTGCGCGCCAGCGCGAAGCTGTTCGGCGGAATGATGCACTCGTCACCGACGATATCGACGAAGCTGCCCGGATCGAAATGCTTGGGGTCCACGATCGTCGAGTTGATGTTGGTGAACACCTTGAACTCGCGCGAGCAGCGCACGTCGTAGCCGTAGCTGGAAGTGCCGTAGCTGACGATGCGCTCGCCGTTGGCCTGCTTGACCTGCCCGGCCTCATACGGCTCGATCATGCCGTGCTGTTCGGACATCCGGCGGATCCAACGGTCACTCTTGATGCTCATGCTCTGTCCTGGGTGCGAGGGGGCGCGAGGATTCTAGCAGGGGGCCGGGCGTCGCCGCCGCAGCCCCCAGCGGCCCTTACAGCAGCGAGGACAGGATCGGGATCGAAGCGCGCGGGCGCTTGCCCACTTCCTCGACCAGACGCTGGGCGGCACGGTGGTAGGCCTGGGCCGCCGCCGATTCCGGCTGCGCGGCGGTGATCGGGGTACCGGCATCGCCCTGCTCGCGGATGCCGATCTGCAGCGGCAGCGACCCCAGCAGCGGCACGCCGTACTGCGCCGCCATGCGCTCGCCACCACCCTCGCCGAACAGGTGCTCCACATGCCCGCAGTTGCTGCAGGTATGCACGGCCATGTTTTCGACCACGCCCAGCACCGGCACCTCGACCTTCTCGAACATCTTCAGCGCCTTCTTCGCATCCAACGTAGCGATGTCCTGCGGCGTGGTGACGATCACCGCGCCGGCCAGCGGGATCTTCTGCACCAGGGTCAGCTGGATGTCGCCGGTGCCCGGCGGCAGATCGATCAGCAGGTAGTCCAGGTCGTCCCACAGCGTGTCTTCGAACAGCTGGGTCAACGCAGCCGTCGCGCGCGGTGCGCGCATGATCAGCGGCGTTTCATCCTCGACCAGATAACCGATCGACATGGTGTCCACGCCGAAGGCCCGCATCGGCTCGATGCTCTTGTTGTCCGGGCTTTCCGGGCGACCGGACAGGCCGAGCATCGCCGGCACGCTGGGGCCGTAGATATCGGCATCAAGCACGCCTACGCGCGCCCCCAGCTGCTGCAGTGCGACGGCCAGGTTGACCGCCGTGGTCGACTTGCCCACGCCACCCTTTCCCGAGCCCACCGCGATCACGTTGCGGATGCGCGCATGCGGCGCCAGTCCCTTCTGCACCTGGCTGGCATGCGGACGACGGGAAGAACTGTTCACTGCGGGCTCCGGGTGAATCGACAAGAAGAACCCAACATCATACTAGCTGGACGTACGCTGACTGAAATTCAGGATTGCTACAGATTCGTGCACAGATTGTTAAGTTCATGTTACGTTCGCTAAGCACTGGTTTTGGGCTGCGTTGCTGGATCTACGGCACGCACGATGGCGCATGCGCAGTGCCGTACTCGTATTTGCTCTCTGAACGGAACTACATGAAAGACCTTCGCAATTCTGCACGTCGCAACACCCTCGCTGTCGCCTTGATCTCCGCCCTGGTTGCCGCCTCGCCGGCAATGGCCCAGGACAAGGCCACCAATCTGGACAAGATCACCGTCACCGGCTCGCTGATCCCGCAGACCCAGGTCGAGACCCAGACCCCGGTCATGACCATCAGCGCTGAAGCCATCCAGTCGCGCGGCTTCAACAGCGTCGCCGAGGTGCTGCAGCAGTCCTCGCTGACCACCGGCGGCATCCAGGGTGGCCAGACCTCCGCTTCGTTCACCCAGGGCGCTGAAGCCGCTGGCATGTTCGGCCTGAATCCGGGTTACACCAAGTACCTGATCAACGGCCGCCCGATGATGTCCTACCCGGCGCTGTACAACGGCGGCGACGCGTTCAACAACATCAGCGGCATTCCGATCGACATCGTCGAGCGCATCGAAGTCCTGCCGGGTGGCCAGTCCTCCCTGTACGGTTCGGATGCGATCGCCGGCGTGGTCAACATCATCCTGAAGGACCACATGGAAGGCGGCAGCCTGTCCGTGCGTGGCGGCACCTCCACCGAAGGCGGTGGCAACAGCTTCCGCGTCAGCGGTGCACACGGCTTCTCGGCGCTGGACGACCGCTTCAATGCACTGGTCAACGTGCAGATCGAAAGCAGCAACCCGATCTGGGGCTACCAGCGTGACCTGACCAAGCAGAACAACGCGAACGGCTACACCGCGCAGCTGCCGTCGAACGACTTCGCCGTCATCGACGCCAAGACCAATGCGCTGTACATGATGGACCCGAGCAACTGCGCCAACGTTGCCGGCCAGTTCGACGGCACCACCGTGCTGGCGAACCGCCCGACGGGCCAGTCCTGCGGCTCGGTCTTCGGCGCCGGCTACAAGACCCTGAAGAACGGCAAGGACAGCGGCCAGTTCTACTCGTCGATGACCTTCGACGTGAACGACAACTTCCAGCTGTTCGCCGACGTGCTGTACAGCAAGGAAAAGACCGAATACACCTCGGGCTCGAACTACCTCTGGTGGGGCACCAAGAGCACCATGGGTGGCTTCTATGACCAGGCCTCCGGCAAGCTGGTCAACCTGCAGCGCGCGTTCGCTCCGGAAGACATCGGTGGCGAAGGCTACAAGGGCATCCTGAACAACGACAAGAGCCGTGCCTACCAGGTCACCCTGGGCGGCAAGGGTGCGGTCGGCAACTGGGACTACAGCCTGAGCTTCACCCGTGGCGAATACCGCCTGGATGAGAGCAAGTTCCAGCGCTTCGGCAATGCCATCAACAGCTACTTCGCCGACAAGGTGCTGGGCCCGCAGCTGGGCACCCAGGATGGCTTCGGCATCTACAACACCAACTGGGGCGCGTTCTACTCGCCGATCTCGCCGGAAGATTTCGCTGGCTTCACCGGTTACACCACCAACCACAGCCGCACCTGGCAGAACCTGGCACGCGCGCAGGTCACCAACGGCTCGCTGTTCTCGCTGCCGGGCGGTGATGCCGGCCTGGCCGTGGTCGTCGAAGGCGGCAGCGAAGGTTGGGACTACAGCCCCGACCAGCGCCTGCTGGACGGCGACGTGTGGGGCTCGTCGGCTGTTGCCGGCAACGGTCATCGCAGCAACTACGCGGTGACCAGCGAGCTGCGCATGCCGCTGCTGGAGTCGCTGACGGTGACCGCTTCCGGTCGCTATGACGCCTTCAAGATCGCCGACAACACCGTCGACAAGGCCACCTACAGCGTGGGTGTCGAGTTCCGTCCGATCGAAAGCCTGCTGTTCCGCGGCAAGTACGGCACCGCCTTCCGCGCGCCGACCCTGCCCGACGCGTTCCAGGGCCGCAGCGGCTATTACGCTGCCAACTCCACCGACTACTACCGTTGCGGTGAGCTGGGCTACGTGCCGGGCAACACCGACGCCTGCCGCTACGCGGACAGCGTTTCGGTCTACTCCGAGCGTGCCGGCAACCCGGACCTGGAGCCGATCACTGCCGACGTCTGGAACGCGGGCATCGTCTGGGCGCCGATGGCGAACCTGTCGATCTCGGCCGACTACTACAACTGGAAGATCGAGAACGAAGTCGATACGGCCAGCACCGACCAGCTGCTGCTGGCCGAGTACTACTGCCGCAACGGCCTGCCGAACGGCTCCTCGGCCACCTGCCAGAACGTGGCTGACTGGGTCGTGCGCGATTCGGCCGGCAACCTGAGCTCGCTGTACACCCCGAAGATGAACGTGGCCCGCCAGAACCTGCAGGCCGTGACCGTCGGCTTCAAGTACCTGCAGGACATCGGCCGCTTCGGTTCGCTGCAGTTCTCGGGCAACTACACCAACATGCTGAAGCGTGAAGTGCAGGCGCAGCCGGGCGAGGACTTCCAGGACCTGCTGGGCAACCCGAAGTCGATGTGGAACTACGACAGCTACGCCAAGGTCCGTTCCGACGCGTCGGTGGCCTGGTCGCTGGACAAGTGGACCACCACGCTGTACGCGAACTACATCGGCCACACCCCGAACTACCTGGCGGGCCTGAACGGCTACGAGTACACCCATGGTGCGTCGGGTTACAAGGCAGGCAAGTGGGCTTCGTACACCACTTACAACCTGAGCGTGAACTACCGCGTGCAGGATGACCTGACCCTGTCGCTGATGGTCAACAACGTGTTCAACAAGATGCCCGAGCAGCAGGCTCACAGCTACCAGGGCACCTCCGGCACGCCGTTCAACAACTACCTGTACAACGTCTACGGCCGCACCGTGTACGTGCAGGCCAAGTACGACTTCGGCAAGTAATCCCGTCGATTTCCGGGTTTTATTCCGGACCAGGCCCCGCTTCGGCGGGGCCTTTTTTTTGGCGAGGCATGTGCGGCGATCGCCGCGGGAACATCTCGATTGTTAAATATCCGGACATTTACTGGATATTCATTAAGCCAAACTCGGCAAATTCGTACCAATATTGCAATCAATTGTTTTTAAAGAAATTTTTATTAACTCCGAACGAGCCATTGCGAGAGCGCGACAAGCCCGCGAAAAACAAGTTAAGCGTGTGTTACGTTCGAAAAACGCCGCCTTTCTGCGTCCACCGGCTGCTGAACCATCCATGAGTTCCCAGGAAAGGGAAAACGCGTTTCTCACGACCACACGGAGTACCGCATGTCTCGCAATGGCTTCCCGCGTCACCCGCTCACCCGCGCCGTCCTCAGCGGCCTGATCCTGGCCAGCAGCAGCGCGATCGCGCTCGCCCAGGACAACACTCCCACCGATCTTGGACGCGTGACCGTCACCGGCTCACTGATCCCGCAGACGCAGATCGAGAACCACACGCCGGTCCTGACCGTCACCGCTGAGGACATCCAGACCCGTGGCTTCACCAGCGTTGCCGAGGTGCTGCAGCAGAACTCGTTGACCACCGGCGGCCTGCAGGGCGGCCAGACCTCCGCGTCGTTCACCCAGGGCGCCGAAGCCTCGGGCATGTTCGGCCTCAGCCCGAGCTACACCAAGTACCTGATCAATGGACGGCCGATGCTGTCCTACCCCGCCCTCTACAACGGCAGCGACACCTTCAACAACCTCAGCGGCATCCCGATCGACATCGTCGAGCGCATCGAGATCCTGCCCGGCGGCCAGTCATCGCTGTACGGCTCGGACGCGATCGCCGGCGTGGTCAACATCATCCTCAAGGACCGCATGGACGGCGGCGTGCTGAACGTGCGCGGCGGCGCCTACACCGAGGGTGGCGGCAACGATTTCCGCGTCAGCGGCGCGCATGGCTTCAACGCTTTTGATGATCGCTTCCACGCACTGGTCAACGTGCAGTACGAGAAGAGCAGCCCGATCTGGGGTTACCAGCGCGACCTGACCAAGCAGAACAACACCCGGGGCTATACGCCGCAGGTTCCGACCAACGACTTCCTGGTCTACCTGCCGGACCAGCAGAACGCCTACGTGATGATGGACCCGAGCCGCTGCGCCAACGTGGCCGGCCAGTTCGGCGGCACCACCGTGCTGGGCACCCGTGCCACCGGCGAATCCTGCGGTTCACCCTTCAGTGCCGGCTACAAGACGCTGAAGAACGGCAAGGAGAGCAGCCAGATCTATTCGTCGATGTCCTTTGACGTCAACGACAACTTCCAGCTGTTCGCAGACGCGCTCTACAGCCTGGAAGAAGTGCAGTACAACTCGGGTTCGGGCTACGCCTTCTGGGGCAGCGATGTCGGCTTCGGTGCGTTCGTCGACCAGGCCAGTGGCGAATACATGAACCTGCAGCGCGCGTTCGCGCCGGAGGACATCAGCCCGGCCGGCTACCGCGACACCATGAGCACCGATCGCAACAAGGCCTACCAGATCACTCTGGGCGGGCGCGGCAACGTCGGCAACTGGGATTACAGCGCCAGCTTCAGCCGTGGCGAGTACAAGCTGACCGAGCGCAGCTTCGCGCGCTGGGCCAATGAGATCGACAGCTACTTCGAAGACCGCGTGCTGGGTCCGGTGCTGGGCGTCACCGACGACGGCTACAACATCTACAACCCGAACTGGGGCGCGTTCTATTCGCCGCTGCCGGCCGGCGATTTCCAGACCTTCACCGGCTTCACCTACAACAAGAGCCGCACCTGGCAGAACCTGGGACGCGCGCAGATCACCAATGGTTCGCTGTTCAAGCTGCCCGGTGGCAATGCGGGCCTTGCAGTGGTGGCCGAAGCGGGCAGCGAAGGCTGGTCCTATACCCCCGACCAGCGCCTGCTTGATGGCAGCGTCTGGGGCACCACGTCGGTGGCCGGCGCCGGCCATCGCAGCAACTACGCGCTGACCAGCGAACTGCGCATGCCGTTGCTGGAGTCGTTGACCGTGACCGCCTCGGGTCGCTACGACGCATTCAAGATCGCCGACAAGACCGTCGACAAATCGACCTACAGCATCGGTGTGGAATTCCGTCCCATTGAAAGCCTGCTGTTCCGCGGCAAGTACGGCACCGCCTTCCGCGCGCCCAGCCTGTCCGATGCCTTCCAGGGCCGCAGCGGGTACTACGCCAACGGCTCGGTCGACTACTACCGCTGTGGCCAGCTCGGCTTCAACCCGAGCGACACGGTTGGCTGCCCGTATGCCAACGAATCAGTGTTCGGTGAGCAGTCCGGCAACCCCGAGCTGGAAGCGATCACCGCCGACGTCTGGAACGCCGGCATCGTGTGGGCGCCCATCAACAACCTCTCGCTGTCGGTGGACTACTACAACTGGAAGATCAAGAACGAGGTCAACACCCTCAGTTCCGACCAGTTGCTGCTGGCCGAGTACTACTGCCGCAACGGCCAGACCAACAACACCTCGGCCAGCTGCCAGAACGTGAGCGACTGGATCACCCGCGATGGCACCGGCAAGCTGGAGCAGATCTACACGCCGAAGATGAACATCGCCAGCCAGAACCTGCAGGCGGTCACGGCCAGCTTCAAGTACATGCAGGACATCGGCCGCTTCGGTGCGCTGCAGTTCTCCAGCAACTACACCAACATGATCAAGCGCGAACTGCAGCCGCAGCCGGGCGACGAGTACCTGGACCTGCTGCGCGACCCGTACGCGATGTGGAACTACGACCAGTACGCCAAGGTGCGTGCCGACGGTGCGGTGGGCTGGGCGAAGGACAAGTGGACCACCACCGTGTACTTCAACTACATCGGCAAGACGCCCAACCGCATGGCATACCTGGGCAAGGGCTACGACTACGTGCACCCGTCCGGCTACGAGGCCGGCAAGTGGGGCTCGTACACCACCTACAACCTGAGCGTGAATTACCAGGCGATGGACAACCTGACGCTGTCGATGATGGTCAACAACGTGTTCAACAAGATGCCCGACGGCCAGGCCCACAGCTACGCCGGCAACATCGGCGCGCCGTACAACAGCAGCATCTACAACCCTTACGGCCGTGCCGTGTACGTGCAGGCCAAGTACGAGTTCGGCGGAAAGTAAGCGCCGCGCCCGCACTGCCCGGGAGGCCCCGCTTCGGCGGGGCCTTTTTCATGCCCGTCAATTGAGACGGAAGATCAAAATCAGTCTCATAAATTAAATAATGAGAAAAGCATCCGCGAAGGCGGCAAGCCCTTGATCTACATACGAAACATCGACTTCGATCGATTTTGTTCCGCAACGCAACATTTTGAAACATTCCCAGACAATCGCGTTTACGCACTGATTTCAAAGGACTTTTCTTCCGATGAGCAGCACATCCGTGTGACGGGACCGTTCTGACAACGTGAACGTCGTGTTACGGTCCTGCTGAATGGATTGCAACTGAACACATCATGAAGATGTCAGGGAGGACATCAGCCAGACGACATCGCTCATTACGGGGATCCATCATGTCTCGCCATCGCTCCACGCCTTCGCGTCACCCCCTGACCCTTGCCCTGATCGGCACCCTGCTCGCCTCCGGCGCAGCCCACGCGCAGGACACCGGCCCGACCCAGCTTGACCGCGTCACCGTCACCGGTTCACTGATCCCGCAGACGCAGATCGAGAACCACACGCCGGTCCTGACCGTCACCGCCGAGGACATCCAGACCCGCGGCTTCACCAGCGTCGCCGACGTCCTGCAGCAGTCCTCGCTGTCGACCGGCGGCCTGCAGGGCGGGCAGACCTCCGCTTCGTTCACGCAGGGTGCCGAGGCCGCTGGCATGTTCGGGCTCAGCCCCGGCTACACCAAGTACCTGATCAACGGCCGCCCGATGCTCTCGTATCCGGCGCTGTACAACGGCAGCGACAGTTTCAACAACATCAGCGGCATTCCGATTGACATCGTCGAGCGCATCGAGATCCTGCCCGGCGGCCAGTCTTCGCTGTACGGTTCGGATGCGATCGCCGGCGTGGTCAACATCATCCTCAAGGAGCGCATGGATGGCGGTGTGCTCAATGTCCGTGGCGGTGCCTACTCCGAAGGCGGCGGCAACAGCGTACGCGTCAGTGCGGCGCGCGGCTTCAACGGTGTCGACGATCGATTCCATGCGCTGGCCAACGTGCAGTACGAAAAAACCAGCCCGATCTGGGGCTACCAGCGTGACCTGACCAAGGTCAACAATCCCGACGGCTACAGCCCCCAGTACGTCTCCAACGACTTCCTGGTACTGCTGCCGGCCAACAGCAACCGCTACGCCATGATGGACCCGAACCTGTGCGCCAACGTGGCGGGCCAGTTCGACGGCACCACCGTGCTCGGCACCCGGCCGACCGGCCAGGCCTGCGGTTCGGTCTATGGCACCGGCTACAAGACCATCAAGAACGGCAAGGAAAGCGGGCAGATCTACAGCTCGATGACCTTCGATGTGAACGACAACTTCCAGTTGTTCGGCGACGCGCTCTACAGCCTGGAAGAAGTGAAGTACGCCACAGGCTCGAACTACACCTGGTGGGGCACCTCCTCCGGCTGGGGCCGCTTCTACGATCAGGACAGCGGCCAGTACATGAACCTGCAGCGCGTGTTCGCGCCGGAGGACATCGGCGCCGGCGGCTATCGCGACATCATGAACACCGATCGCAACAAGGCTTACCAGGTCACGCTCGGCGGCCGCGGCACGGCCGGCAGCTGGGACTACAGTGCCAGCTTCACCCGCGGCGAATACAAGTTGACCGAGCGCAACTTCGTGCGCTGGAACGATCCGATCAACGACTACTTCGAGCAGCGTGTGCTGGGGCCGGTGCTGGGCACCACCAGCACCGGGTACAACATCTACAGCCCGGACTGGGAAGCGTTCTACTCGCCACTGCCGAGCGGTGATTTCCAGAGCTTCACCGGCTACACCTACAGCCAGAGCCGCACCTGGCAGAACCTGCTGCGTGCGCAGGTCACCAATGGTTCGCTGTTCAAGCTGCCCGGCGGCGACGCCGGCTTCGCAGTGGTGGTTGAAGGCGGCAGCGAAGGCTGGGATTACACGCCCGATACCCGCCTGGTGGATGGCAGCGTGTGGGGTACCACCGCGGTTTCCGGCGCCGGCCATCGCAGCAGCTACGCGGTGACCAGCGAACTGCGCATGCCGTTGCTGGAATCACTGACGGTGACCGGCTCCGGCCGCTACGACGCCTTCAAGATCGGTGGCAACACCATCGACAAGGCGACCTACAGCGTCGGCCTGGAATTCCGGCCGATCGACAGCCTGCTGTTCCGTGGCAAGTACGGCACCGCGTTCCGCGCGCCCACCCTGTCCGATGCCTTCCAGGGTGTCAGCGGCTACTACGCCAACGGCTCCACCGACTACTACCGTTGCGGCCAGCTGGGCTACGACCCGGCCAACACCACCGGCTGCCCGTATGACAGCGTGTCGGTGTTCGGCACCCAATCCGGCAACCCGGACCTGGAGCCGATCACCGCCGATGTCTGGAACGCCGGCATCGTGTGGGCGCCCATCAACAACCTGTCGGTGTCGGTGGACTACTACAACTGGAAGATCAAGAACGAGGTCAACACCCTCAGTTCCGACCAGTTGCTGCTGGCCGAGTATTACTGCCGCAACGGCCAGACCAACAACACCTCGGCCAGCTGCCAGAACGTCAGCGACTGGATCACCCGCGACGCCTCCGGCGTACTCGATGAGATCTATACGCCGAAGATGAACGTAGCCAGCCAGAACCTGCAGGCGCTGACGGCCAGCTTCAAGTACGTACAGGACATCGGCCGCTTCGGTTCGCTGCAGTTCTCCGGCAACTACACCGACATGCTCAAGCGCGAACTGCAACCGCAGCCGGGCGATGAGTACCTGGACCTGCTGCGCGACCCGTATGCGATGTGGGTGTACGACTCGTACGCCAAGGTGCGCGCCGACGGTTCGATCGGCTGGGCCAAGGACAAGTGGACCACCACCCTGTATGCCAACTACATCGGCAAGACGCCGAACTACATGGCCTACCTGGGCAATGGCTACGACTACGTCCACAGCTCCGGCTACAAGGCCGGCAAGTGGGGTTCGTACACCACCTACAACCTGAGCGTGAACTATCGGGCGATGGACAACCTGACCCTGTCGCTGATGGTCAACAACGTGTTCAACAAGATGCCTGACAACCAGCGGTACAGCTTCGCCGGCACCAGCGGCCAGCCGTACAACAACTACCTGTACAACGCTTATGGCCGTGCCATCTACGTGCAGGCCAAGTACGAGTTCGGCAACAACTGATCCGTCAGCGCGTTCCCGTACAGCAGAAGACCCCGCTCCGGCGGGGTCTTCTGCTTTGGGTGGCACCGGTTCGGCAAGGGAGGGGGAGCGGCGCTGGCACTGCCAAGGAAGGTCATCGATCTGCTACCTTTCGACCTTGTTCACAATCCAGTCAGCTTCAGCCGATCAACGCGCAGCAAAAGGACAAGACATGCACGTGATTTCCGCTCGCACCCTATGCGGTGCCCTCTCCATGGCCCTGGCCGGCGCCACGGCACACGCCGCTCCCATCCCGATCGAAGACCTGGCACGCATGCCAGCGTTGCAGTCGGTCTCGATGAGTCCGGACGGCAAGCATCTGGTCGCGTTGATCCCCTCTCCGGGCAACCCGGAAGAAACTGCGCTGGCCAGCTGGGATACCGACGCAATGGGAGGCGCCCCGAAGGTGGTTACGCCCTCGGGCGACCGGATGAAGTTCATTGCCGTGGGCGCTCTCAAGTCCGACCAGATCCTGGCGGTCGGCCGCCAGGAGTGGACCGGGCAGCTTGGCGGGTGCGGCGAGGGCAGCGTATCGGGTGCGACCAAGACATTCGTGGTCAAGACCTACCTGACCGACCAGAGCCAGAAGACTTTCAACGAAGCATTCGCCGACAACACGCGCAAGCTGGGCGTGAGCGAACAGACCCAGCGCTGCCTGGAACTGGGTGGCAGCGCATCGCTGGTCAACATGCTGCCGCTGGATCCGGACCGGGTCATCATCCGCCAGCTCAGCGAGATAACGCTGACCGCCAATTACTACCTGTACAACCTCAAGACCAAGGAAACCGAACTGCTGTTCCGCGGCGGCACCCGCGCCCAGCCTGCGTTGTTCGACCCGCGCAGCGGCAAGGTGCTCGCCAAGAGCCAGATCGAACCGGTCAGCGGCGATTACGACCAGCAGATTCAGATCCTTGATCCGAGCTCCGGGCAGTTCGTACTGCAGAAGCCGCTGCTGACACGCCTGTCCAACCGGCATACGGTCGAGTTGGCTGGTGTGGACGATGCCACCGGCAAGTACTACGTCCTGACCGACCTCTTCTCGGACAAGGTGCAGGCACATCTGTACGACGCCAAGGCGCAGAAGTTCGATCCCGAACCGGTGCTGGCCAATCCAAACTTCTCCATCGCAAGCCTTGTCTTCAGCACCCAGCCGAGCACCTTCAATCAAGTGGTCGGATTCACCATCGATGGCCCTTCGCAACAGACGGTCTACGTCGACCCGACGCTGAAATCGATCCAGGACACGCTGAAGCAAGCTGCGCCGGGAAGGCAGATCGAGATCAGCCGCTACAACGATGATTTCTCGAGGATCCTGTTCCGCGCTACCGGTCCGGATGCACCGCCCTCCCATTTCCTGCTGCTGGATCGGAAAAAGGTGGTGAGCCTGGGCAGCGAGCGTCCGTGGATCAGCAAGGGCACGGTGGGCGAACAACGCTGGGTGAACTACAAGGCACGCGACGGACGGGTCATTCCTGCCATCCTGGATCTCCCTGCGGGCTGGAAGGAAGGCGATGCCGCGGCGCCGGCCATTGTCCATCCACACGGCGGCCCTTGGGCGCGTGACTACGTGCAATGGGATGCCTCCGGCTGGGTCGCGCTGCTGACGTCTCGCGGATATGCCGTGCTTCGCCCGCAGTACCGTGGCTCCTCTGGCCTGGGCCGGGACCTGTGGATTGCCGGCGACCGCGAATGGGGCCAGAAGATGTCCGACGACAATGATGACGGTGCGGCGTGGCTGGTGTCGCAGGGTTTCGCTGCGAAGGACCGCATCGCGATCTTCGGCTACTCCTACGGCGGCTTCGCTGCTGCCGCAGCCACCGTTCGCCCAGGCAGCCCGTATCAGTGCGCGATTGCCGGCGCTCCGGTCACCGATCTCGCACGCTTGGGCACCAGCTGGAGCGACAACCGCCTGCAGCGCATCCTGCAAGGGCAGACGGTCAAGGGCATGGATCCGATGCGCAACACCGCCAGCGCCAACATTCCGGTGATGCTGTTCGTGGGTGACCGCGATGTGCGTACACCCTCCTTCCACGCCCAGGGCTTCTACGAAGCGGTGAAGGACAAGGTGCCTGCGCAGTACCACCTGATTGCCGACCAGCAGCACAGCATGCCGTGGTACCCACGCCAGCAGCGGGAAACGCTGGGCCTCATCGAAGGCTTCCTGAAGAAGGATTGCGGCCCGGGCGGCCTCTGACCCCTAGATCGTGTCGCTGAGCGCCCCCGCCTGGCATCCGCCAGCGGGGGCGTTTCGCATCCACAAGGTGAATTTCCCTTAAACATCAAAGCATTACAGGCGCGCTTCGTTCATCTTGCATTTACTTTACGGCAAACATACACTCCGTTAACCGAAGCGTAACAAATAGGGAAATTACCGAAATGCGCAACGTCATTCGCCTCTCCAAGCCGAGCCGCGTCCCGCTGACCTTGGCGGTTCTGGCCTGTCTACATGTCGCTCCTGCCTTTGCCCAGGAAACACCACAGCAGGAAGCTGCTTCGTCAAGTACCACCCCCGCATCCAAGCGCGCCACCGAACTTGACACCGTCGTCGTCACCGGTTCGCTGATCAAGCGTCCGGAGTACGAGACCACGTCGCCGGTGCAGGTCATCTCGATCGACAAGGCGATCTCTGCCGGTCAGTTCGATACCGCCGACTTCCTGCAGACGTCTTCGATCGCGGCAGGCTCCACGCAGATGAACAACCAGTTCGGCGGCTTCGTCGTCGAAGGCGGCACCGGTGTGCAGACGGTCTCGCTGCGTGGTCTGGGCGCGAACCGCACGCTGATCCTGCTCGACGGCCAGCGTCCCGGCCCGGCCGGTACCCGTGGCCAGGTCGCCGCGTTCGATCTGAACGTCATTCCGCAGGCCATCCTGCAGCGGCTGGAAATCGTCAAGGACGGCTCCTCCTCCATCTACGGCTCCGATGCGCTTGCCGGCGTGGTCAACCTGATCACCAAGAAGAGCATCGACCGTCCGGAGATGACCTACTCCATGAGCGTGCCGCAGCATGGTGGCGGCGAGCAGTTCTCTGCCTCGATCGCCAACGGCTGGAACTTCGACAAGGGCAGTGTCGTGGCGGCTGCGCAGTGGGACCGTCTGAACGCACTGACCGTGGGTGATCGCGATTACTTCCGCTGCGCCGAAGACATGGTCTGGGGCACTGACGGCAAGCGGATCGACCGTGAGGATCGCTCGATCCTGGCCGGCAGCAACCTGGCAGGCTGCAGCACCGGCAACCTGTACGCCAATACCATCATCAACTACAACAACCCGGCAATCCGCTACGTGCCCTCGCCCGATGGCAGCACGGTGGGCCCGTTCCCGGGCTATCGTCCGCGCCCGCGCCCGACTCCGACCTACGCCAACGGCGGCACCGCGTACTACCAGGATGTCCTGAACTTCCCGTTCTACCACGACCAGGAAGTGATCAATCAGCGTGAGCGTGCCTCGCTGTACGCCGCCACTGACTTCAGCTTCGACAGTTTCAACTGGAAGACGCAGTTCCTGTACAACCGCCGTGAGACCAAGGCGCACAGTTGGCGCCAGTTCTACCCAACGGTCTACAGCGAGGCGGCCGATGACTACTTCCAGGTCATCATGCCGTTCCCGAGTGACCAGAAGATCACGGTCGACTACTTCTACGGCACCACCAAGTTCGATGGCCAGTTCAAGTCGACCGACAGCTGGACCTGGGAAGTCAACGCTGGCTTCAGCCGCTCCACCGGCAAGTACGGCGCGCTGTCGATCGATGTCGACCGCGCCGGCGACCTCGTCTATACCGACGACGACATGCCGGTGAACTACTTCGATCCGGGCTTCCTCAACGGCACCCGCATGAATGAGCTGATTGCCGCCGTGGGCCAGTACCACACCGGCAAGACCACTTACGATCAGACCAGTGCCAACGCGATCTTCAGCGGCAACCTGTTCACCCTGCCCGCCGGCGATGTCGCCTCGGCATTCGGTGTCGAGTTCCGCAGGTACAAGATCGATGACACGCCGTCGGATTTCGCACTCGCGGACCGCTCCTGGAATTCCACCTCTGCCGGCCCGACCCGTGGCACCGACAAGGTCAAGGAAGCGTTCGCCGAAGTCGACGTACCGCTGCTGAAGGGCATCCCGGGCATTGAATCGTTGTCGGTCAACCTGTCCGGCCGCGTGTTCGAATACGACTCGGTGCCGGGCTCGGATCACGTCTGGAAGACCGGCGTGAACTGGCAGATCATCCCGTCACTGCGCGTGCGCGGCACCATGGGTACCTCGTTCCGTGCGCCGGGCCTGTACGAGCTGTACCTGGGCGATCAGACCGGCTTCCTGCCGCAGACCCAGATCGACCCCTGCATCCAGTGGGGCGACAGCAACAACACCTTCATCCGTGCAAACTGCGGAGCGGCCGGCATTCCGGACACCTATACCGGCGGCGGCGGCAGTAGCGCCACCATCTATTCCGGTGGCGGCGGCAAGAACAACCTGCAGCCGGAAACGTCCAAGGCCAAGACCCTCGGCCTGGTCTGGAGCCCGACCTTCGCCAACCTCAACGTGGCGCTGGATTACTTCGACTATGACGTGCGCGGTGAAATCACTCAGCTCGACGAGTACGACATCGTGTTCGGCTGCTACGGCTCGGCGGTGTTCCCCAACGCATTCTGTGACCAGATTGTGCGCAACAGCCCGACCAACGCGTCGGCGCCGAACAACATCACCACGATCTACAACAAATACGTGAATATCAACCGCGAGCGCACCCGCGGCTACGACCTCCAGGTCAACTACGACAACGACTTCTCCTTCGGCAAGATTTCCGCTGAAGCGCAGGTCACCTACACCATCGAAGATACGTACCAGCTGTTCGACTCGGCTTCTGACAGTGGTATCACCACCTCCGACCAGGTCGGCTACATCGGCCGGCCGAAGACCGTCGGCCTGGCCAGCGTCAGCCTGGAACGGGGTGACTGGACGTTCAACTGGCAGGGCACGTACGTCAGCAGCACCCAGAACAAGGACCTGGACCGGAACTTCACCTATTCCGGCTACCAGAACGCGACCCGCGACATCAAGGCCGGCTGGCAGTTCCGCCACAGCGTCTCTGTCGGCTACGACATGGATGACTGGAACATCATGGTCGGCGTGCGCAACCTGTTCGACAAGGAGCCGGACCTGATCTCCAACACCGCCGGCACCCGTTATGGCAACACGCCGTTGTACGCATCCCAGTACGACTGGTACGGCCGCACGTTCTTCGCGCGCGTGTCCTACAAGTTCTGATCGCAGCATTGCAGCACATGAAAAGGGCGGCTCCGGCCGCCCTTTTCTTTTGCCTGCGGCAAGCGGGCGGCGCACCGTGACCGCCGATCACCGCCAGCGCTGACAGCACGCCCCGCGGCACACAAATGGCTCCTGAATGCGCTCACCGCCCACCACTCCCCCGTCGCCACGCAGGAGGCAAGCGATGTCCTGGCGAGACACCTTTTTGCGCAAAGTACGACTTAACAGGCCATTCATATACGGCCCGTGCCGCCAGATTCGGCACATCACAAATGAGACTAAGCATCTGTATTTGTTGCAATTTCATGTACGCCGTTGACATTCCGAGTGACAAAGTGTGACGAAACCATGCATTTCCCGTTAAGCGCGTGTTAGGTTCGATAAAGGTCAGGACAAACCATGAACATGACCGTAACAACCGCAGGGATGCGGACGATCTTCATCCACTAGGGGGATTCACCACATGACGCACCACCGCACGCCTGGTCGCCACCCGCTGACCAACGCCCTGCTCGCCGGCCTGATGATGGCTGCCGCAGCCCCGGCCCTGGCCCAGGAAGCCAGCTCCGGCAACAACCCGATCGACCTGGACCGCGTCAGCGTGACCGGCTCGCGCATCGCGCGTACCGGCTTCGTGACCCCCTCGCCGGTCACCGCCATCACGGCCGAAGAAATCCGTGCCACCGGCGCCAACAACATCGGCGACCTGATGGCGCGCATGCCGGCGCTGAGCCCGACCTATACGCTGGGCAATTCCACGCGCTTCATCGGCACCGCCGGTGTGGGCCTGATGGACCTGCGCGGCATGGGCACCTCGCGTACGCTGGTGCTGGTCAATGGTCGCCGCCATGTCGGCGCGACCTCCGGCTCCTCGGCAGTCGACGTCAACACGATTCCGGTCGAGTGGATCGAGCGCGTTGAAGTCATCACCGGTGGCGCCTCGGCTGTGTACGGTGCCGATGCCGTGGCCGGTGTCGTCAACTTCATCATGAAGAAGTCGTTCGATGGCGCCGAAGTGCGTGGCCAGACCGGCATGGCCAGTGAAGGCGGCTTCAACCGCTCCTTCATCAGTGCCTCGGCCGGCACCGATTTCGCCAACGGCCGCGGCAACGCCGCGATCGCACTGGAATACAGCAAGCAGGACCGCTTCGTCCGCAGCGACCGCGCGATCGGCAATGAATTCCTGGTGTCGGTGCCGAACCCCAACTACGACCCGACCAAGCCCTCCAGCGAAAGCAATCCGCAGACCGTGCTCAGCGGCCCGGGTGGCAATCACTCGATCTCCTTCGGCGGCACCTTCACGCTGGGTGCGTTCTCGCCCACCAACAAGGCGACCTGGGGCAACCGCTACCAGTTCAATCCGGATGGCACCTACCGCCCGCAGCGCTATGACGGGGTGATGCCGAGCACCACCAGCTGCGTCAACTGCGACTTCGCCGACCTCAATTCGGTCGCCGATCTGCAGCCCGGCTTCGACCGCAAGAGCGTCAATGCGGTCGTCAACTTCGACCTGACCGACAACCACCGCCTGTACTTCGAAGGCAAGTACACCGAGACCGTCTCGGACTTCCTGGCCCAGCCGTCGTTCGACCAGACCCTGCGCATCCAGCGCGACAATGCCTACGTTTCGCCGCAGCTGCGCGCGCTGATGGCCGCCAACGGCGCCAGCCAGTTGACCCTGAGCCGCTTCAACGTCGATGCCGGCCAGCGTGGCGAGCACGTGGAGCGCAACACCCAGCGCTTCGTGCTCGGCGTGGAAGGCAACCTGACCGAGAACTGGACCTACGACGTGTACGGCAACTGGGGCCAGAGCGAAGTCAAGCGCTGGAACCTCAACAACCGCATCAACGAGCGTTGGCAGGCAGGCCTGGACACCGTGGTCGATCCGTCCACCGGCCAGATCGTCTGCCGCACCACGCTGAACCCGAACGCCACCAACCCCAACAACGGCAACCGCGTGTACTCGCAGTTCGCCCGCGAAGGCTGCGTGCCGTTCTCGGTGTTCGGCAATGGCGCGGTGACCCAGGCGGCACGCGACTGGATGAACGTCGATTCGTTCAACTATTCGCGCCTGCAGCAGTCGGTGTTCAGCGCCTCGCTGGCCAACGCCTCGCTGTTCAGCCTGCCGGCAGGTGACGTCGGCGTGGCCGGTGGCGTGGAATACCGCCGCGAGAAGAGCCGCGAAATCACCGATCCGCTGGCAGCGCAGGGCCTGACCTTCCTCAACGCGATCCCCAACCGGATGGGCAAGTACGACGTGCGCGAAGCGTTCGTCGAAGCCACCGTGCCGTTGCTGGCCGACATCCCGGGCATCTACAACCTGACCATGGACGCTGCCGGTCGCTGGTCCGACTACAGCAGCATCGGCAAGACCACCACCTGGAAGGTCGGCCTGGACTGGACCATCATTCCGTCCCTGCGTGCCCGCGGCACCCTGTCGCAGGCGGTGCGTGCGCCGAGCATCGGCGAACTGTACAACCCGCAGAGCGAGAACTTCGCCACCGTCAACGATCCCTGCAACTACCTGGCCACCAATTCCAATCGCCCCAATACGGCAGCTGATCCGGCCCTGCGCCAGGCCAACTGCTCGGCGCTGGGCGTGCCGGTGGGTTGGGTCGATACCTACACCGCAACCCGCCCGGGTGTCAGCGGCGGCAACCCGAACCTGAAGCCGGAGCGCGCGCGCAGCTTCACCTATGGCCTGGTCTGGCAGCCTGATTTCCTGCAGGGCTTCGGCATGTCGGTGGACTACTGGTGGATCAGCCTGAAGGATGCCATCGGTGCAGTGACCGCACAGACCAATGCCACCCGCTGCGTGGATTCTCCGGGAGGCATCAACAACAGCTTCTGCGGCTTCATCGAGCGCGCACCGGTCGGTGGCAAGACCGATGCGGGTGGCCGCACCTTCCCGGAACACTCGATCAGCCGTTGGGTTGCACTGAACGAAAACCTGGCGCGCTCGCGTCGCGTCGGCGTCGATCTGGAAATGGACTACCGCTTCAAGCTCGCCGAGGGCGACACGGTGATCCGCCTGGTCGGTACCCGCCTGCTGCAGTCGCGTGAATGGGCCTTCCAGGACTTCCCGAACGAGTACGACGAGAACGTCACCTGGGTGACCGACCCGCGCTGGCGCGGTTCGCTGCAGACCAAGTACTCGCTGGGTCAGTGGCGCGCGTCGTGGGACCTGAACTACGTGAGCAGCAACCTGCGCGTGCAGCCCAAGAGCTACCAGGCCAACCCGGGCCAGAGCAGCCCGATCCGCAACGGTTCGTACGTCTACCACAACTTCCAGTTCGGCTACCGCTTCCCGGGCGACAAGATCGACGTCTACCTGGGCGTGGACAACGCCTTCGACAAGGATCCGCCGGTGAACTACTTCGGCTCCGACGTCGGTTCGGCGATGTACGACAACATCGGCCGTTACATGTACATGGGCGCTACCTACAAGTTCTGATCCAGCAACACATGCAGTACCCCGACAGACCCGGCTTTTGCCGGGTCTGTCTTTTCCGGTGCCGGCAAGGCCCCCTTGCGCCTGGCCATGACCTTCGACACCCTTGCAGTGTGGGCCGGCGGCGTATCGTTCGGCCCACGGCCGTTCCCCCGGCCCTTCCCTGACTCACTCGGCCTGGAGGCCATTCAAGTGACCCGTACTCCCAAGATCGTGCTGCTGACCCTGGCCGTTTCGGCCGCGCTGGTCGGCTGCGGCAAGAACGAAACCCCGGCAAAGGATGCCACCGCCTCCACGCCGGCCGCGACCGACGCCGCCACCACCTACAAGCTCGACGAGAGCAAGCTGCCGGCCTACAACGCCTTCCAGGCCAGCGATCTGGACAGCAACCTTGACGCCTGCACCGCCTTCGGCGACTACGTCAACGGCAAGTGGCTGGCCGCCAACGAGATTCCGGGCGACCGCACCAGCTGGGGCGCCTTCACCATCCTCGACGAGCGTTCGGTGGCCGTGCAGCACCAGCTGGCCGAGCAGGTCGCGCAGGTCAAGAACCCGGCCGGCATCGAGAAGATCGTCGGCGACCTGTGGGCCACCGGCATGGACGAAGCCAAGGTCAACGCCCAGGGCATCGAGCCGCTGAAGGCCGACCTGGCCGCGATCGACGGCCTGCAGGACAAGGCCGCCATCGCCAACTACCTGCGCACCAGCGCTGCCAAGGGCGAGAACGTGCTGTTCGGCTTCGGCGCCGAAGCCGACTTCAAGAACTCGGCCGTGAACATGGCCTACGCCAGCCAGGGCGGCCTGGGCCTGCCGGACAAGACCTTCTATACCGATGCGTCCAAGGCCGACAAGCTGAAGGCTTACCAGGCCCACGTGGCCAAGGTGCTGGAGCTGTCCGGCGTGGCCGCTGCCGATGCCGCAAAGCAGGCTGAAGAAGTCGTCAAGTTCGAGACCCGCCTGGCCAAGGCGTCCAAGTCCAGCGTTGAGCTGTCGCGCGATGTCTCGCTGTACTACCACCCGGTCAGCCTGGCCGAGGCCGATGCGCTGACCCCGAACTTCAGCTGGACCGAGTTCTTCAAGTCGCAGAACGTGGCCGCGCCGGAGAAGTTCTCGCTGGCCATCCCGGCCTTCCACCAGGAAGTGAGCAAGGCGCTGGGCGATACCGATCCGTCGGTGTGGCGTGCCTACCTGCGCTTCCACACCGTGGACGGCGCCTCGCCGTACCTGGCTGATGCGTTCGTGCAGGAAAACTACGAGTTCTACGGCAAGACCCTCAATGGCCAGAAGGAACAGAAGCCGCGCTGGAAGCGTGTGCTGGGCACCATCGAGAGCGATGCCGGCGAAGCCTTCGGCCAGCTGTACGTGAAGGTCGCCTTCTCGCCGGAAGCCAAGGCGAAGATGGAAGAGCTGGTGAAGAACCTGGCCGCTTCGCTGAAGGAACGTATCCAGGGCCTGTCCTGGATGAGCGAAGAGACCAAGGCCAAGGCCATCGCCAAGTGGGAAACCTTCACTCCGAAGATCGGTTACCCGGACAAGTGGCGTGACTGGTCGGGCCTGCAGACCAACCGTGACAGCTACCTGGGCAACGTGCGCGCGGCCACCGCGTTCAACTACCAGTACAACCTGGCCAAGATCGGCAAGCCGGTGGACAAGACCGAGTGGGGCATGACCCCGCAGACGGTCAACGCCTACTACAACCCGCTGCAGAACGAGATCGTGTTCCCGGCCGCCATCCTGCAGCCGCCGTTCTTCGATGCCAAGGCGGACGACGCGCTGAACTACGGCGGTATCGGTGCGGTCATCGGCCACGAAATGACCCACGGTTACGACGACCAGGGCAGCCGCTTCGGGCCGACCGGCAACTTCGAGAACTGGTGGACCGAAGCCGACTCGAAGAATTTCGCTGGCCTGACCGGCAAGCTGGTCAAGCAGTTCGACCAGTACAAGGTCGACGGCCAGGCCGTGAACGGCCATCTGACCCTGGGCGAGAACATCGCCGACCTGGGTGGCCTGGCCACCGCCTACGACGCATTGCAGAAGGCGTCGGCCGGCAAGGAAGACGCGAAGATCGATGGCTTCACCCGCGATCAGCGCTTCTTCTTCAACTGGGCCACCGTGTGGCGCACCAAGTACACCCCGGAGAACGCCAAGGTCCGCCTGGCAACCGACCCGCACGCGCCGGCGCAGTTCCGTGCCGTCGGTGCGCCGTCGAACCTGCCGACCTTCACCGCGGCCTTCCAGTGCAAGCCGGGCACGCCGATGTCGCGCACCGGCGACTCGCAGGTGGTGATCTGGTAAGCCACGGCTGAGGCCACGGCTTGCCTGCAGAGGCCCGGGATTTCCCGGGCCTTTGTTTTTCCGCGCGGTGGTCGCAGCCACGCATGGCGTGGCTCTACTGGCGCCGGCGCTCGCCCACGCCGCTGGTAGAGGCCGACCTTGGTCGGCGCATGGCACAAAGGAGCCACCATGAGGTGTGCATCCCCTGCCCATGCCACCCGCCCGGTAGCGCCGGGCCATGCCCGGCGGATGCACCATGAGGCGTGCATCCCGTGCCCATGCGCGGCTTGCTATAGTTCGCCCGCCCTCAATCCATCACGGATTCGTTCTACATGCCCAACTTCCGTCCGCTTGCCATCGCCCTGGGCATCAGCCTGGCGACCCTGGTTCCGACCCACGATGCGTTCGCCGCCAAGAAGAAGGCCGCACGCGCCCCGGCCGTCAGTGCGCAGTGCAGCGATTTCTACGACGCCACCAACGCAGGCTGGCTGAAGGCCAACCCGGTGCCGCAGACCGGCGCCGCCACCGCACTGGGCCAGCTGGTCGACCGCAGCCGGCAGCAACAGCATGAACTGCTGGACGCCTCGATGAAGGCGCCGCAGGGCAACGTGCAGAAGCTGCTGGGCGACTTCTGGGCCAGCGGCCTGGACGAAGCGGCCGTGGAAGCCGACGGCTCCAACCCGATCGCACCGCTGCTGACCCGCATCAACGCGATCAAGAAGGCCAAGGATGTCCCGGCCTCGATCGCCGCGCTGCACCAGGTCGGCATCCCGGTGGCCTTCAACTTCGGTCCGGACGTGGACCTGAAGGCGCTGGACCGCCACATCGGTTACTTCATGCAGGGCGGCATGGGCCTGCCTGATCCGGCCTTCTATACCCGCACCGACGCCGACACCGTCGCGTTGATGGGCCGCTATCGCAACTACGTCAAGCAGATCCTCGCACTGACCGGCACCCCGGCGGCCAAGCTGGACGCCGAGTCACAGGCGGTGATCGCGCTGGAAACCGAACTGGCCCGCAACGCGCAGTCGCTGGCGGGCATCAACAACCCGTTCAACAACTACGCGCCGATCTCCACCAAGGACCTCAACAGCCGCTACCGCAACCTGCAGCTGGACGCGTTCCTGAAGGCGCAGGGCGTCAACGATGACCTGGTGTCGCTGGCCGATCCGGCGCTGTTCAAGCAGCTCGACGGCATGGTCACCAAGCTCAAGCCGGACCAGTGGAAGGCCTACCTGCGCTGGCGCGTGGGCGACTCGATGGCGCCGTACCTGTCCAAGGCGTACCGCGATGCGGAGTTCGAGTTCCGTGGCCGCGTGCTGCGTGGTGAAACCCTGCCGCCGCAGCGCTGGGAAAGCGTGCTGGACGCGATCAACGTGGCCGCTGGCCCGATGGTCGGCCGCGAATACGCAGCCCGTTACCTGTCCGCCGAAGACCGCCGCCAGGCGGCCTGGATCGTCGACAAGGTGCGTGAAGTGCAGATCGAAGCGGTCAAGAACAACAGCTGGATGAGCGCCGAGGCCAAGACCGAAGCGCAGGCCAAGCTGGCCGCGCTGAAGATCGAGATCGGCACCCCGCTGCGTGACCTGGACTACAGCGTGCAGCCGATGGGCCGTGGTTCGTTCGGCGGCAACATGCTGATCGCGTCCACCTGGCGCCACCGCGAGGAAATGAAGCGCATCGGCAAGGGCAACGCCGACCGCCGCTGGGACGTGCTGCCGCAGCAGCCGTCGCTGGCCTATGACCTGGCGCAGAACCGGCTGATCGTCACTGCGGCGATCCTGCAGGGCCCGGTGTTCAACGCCAAGGCCGATGCCGCCGACAAGTTCGGCAGCTTCGGCGGCCTGGTCGGCCACGAGCTGACCCGTGCGATCGATGCCAAGGGTGCGCTGGTCGATGCCAAGGGCGAACTGCGCAGCTGGTGGACCCCGGCCGACAAGACCGCCTGGACCCTGCTCGGCACCCGTGTCGCCAGCCAGTACGGCGCCTACGAGTTCCCCGGCGTGAAGGGGGCCAAGGTCAACGGCACGCTGACCCAGGAAGAGAACCTGGCCGACATCGCCGGTCTGGAGCTGGCCTGGGCCGCGTACACCGCGCAGGAGCCGAAGGCCAAGCCGGCACAGCAGCAGGGCTTCTTCCGCGCCTGGGCTGCGCTGTGGCCGCAGCAGCTGTCGCCGAACGAGGCCGCACGCCGCCTGACCGCCGACATCCGTGCACCGGGCCGCTGGCGCACCAACGGCCCGCTGTCGAACCTGCCGGCGTTCGGCGCCAGCTTCAGCTGCAAGCCGGGCCAGCCGATGCAGCGCACCGACGGCGAGCAGATCAAGGTCTGGCGCTGAGGTTCATGCAACAGCGGTAACGGAAAGGGCGCCTTCGTGGCGCCCTTTTTCGTCGGTGGACATCACGCGGGCTTCAACGTTCCCCGGTAATGCACGATGCGCCCCACCACCGGCGCGCCGATCTCCACGTCGAAGACGAAGCGCCCATCCTCATCACCCTCGAAACTGTTCTCCCCGGGCAACAGCCACTGCGGCAACGGCAGGCCCAGGATCGACCATCGTCGCGGCACCAGTTGCAGCCGCCCGTTGTCGACCAGAAGTGCCAACGCTACCGATACCGCACCGAACCGTTCGACCAGCAGCGCTTCGTTGCGCCCCTGCCCCTGCGTCTGCAACGAAGAGAAACGACGGCCGGCAAAGGTCCGTGTCCAGCGCTCACCACCCGCCTCTGCGGTGAACTCCACGCTGACCGGCACCGCCTCGCCCGCTGCCGGAAAACCGAACACGTTCCCCAGCAACCGCGACAACACCCCACCACCGCGTTCGACCGATGCCGTCCCGCTCCAGCGCTTGGCGGCAGACGGTGCATGCAACGCCTGCACGCTGGCCGGCAGCTGCGCGTACGCGCTGCCCAGCAGGCGCTGGTACAGGCTGGCACCGGGCATGTCGCGGCGGAAACCGGTATGGATCGTGCGTCCGTCGAACAGCCGGTCGTAGTCGGACAGTTCCAGCGCATGCGTGGCCGGGCGTGCACCCGGTGACGGCCGATCACCGGCCAGCTGCTTGCGGATCACCGCTTCGATCGCCATCGACGGAATGTACGGGCCGTCATCGGCCTCGGCCAACAGGTGCCAGCTCTGTTCCACACGCGCACCATCGCGGGTGCCCACGGCGCGCACGATCATGCCGCCGCGATGCTCGCCGAACTTCATCAGGTTCAACACGGTATAGAACAACCGCGAGCATGGCTCCAGCGATGGCAGTTTCAGGTGCAGGCGCGCCTTGGCCAGCAGATTGAGCACGCGATGCAGGATCTCCGGCACCGGGCCAGCCCCCATCCAGATGTCGGTCATCGTCGGATGTTCGGGTGGCAGCACCTGCAGATCGGGCACATCCACCAGCGAGAAATGCAGGTTGCGCAGCGGCAGCCGCCCCGGCACCGCGACGGTGAAGCGGCGACTCTCGGCCAGGCCGATGCCGTGCCCATCGCGACCGTTGCGGCGCAGCTTCACCGGCGCACCGGCATAGCCGACCACCGCACGCATCACGTTCAGGCCGATGCCGGCATAGGGCGATGGCGCGATGCCGCCTTCCACGCTGACGATGTCCATGTGCGTGGCCATCTCGCGCAGCACTGCCGCGGTCAATACCGGGAAACTGCTGACGCCTGACAGTGCGTAGATGCCAGCCGCCCTGGCCTGCGCGTCGTACTGCGAAACCCCGAATACGAAGTCTGCCGCGTCGGCGAAGTCCAGATAATCAATGCCGGCGGCGATGCAGGCTTCGATCGCGCCATAGCGGTGTTCGCCATAGTCCTGGAAAGGACCGGAGGCATCCACCACCAGGTCCGGTCGCTCGGCCTGCAGGGCCGTGGCCAGCCGTTGCCGGTCGACCTGCAGTGGACGCAGCGTCGATTGCCCCACATAGCCTGCGCAGAAGGCCTGTGCCGCCGCCAGGTTGCGGCCACCGATCAGCAGTTCCAGCATCGGCAGGTCGGCCAGCAAGCGGACCAGACGCCCCCCGAACACCCCATATCCACCCAGAATCAGGATCTTCACGCATCATCCCTGTCGTGTCGTCCGGCCATGGTAGCGCGGCGCCGGCAGCTCCCGCAGTGCAGCACGATCCGGCATTAACACCGCCCATGCTATCGCTGCGCCTTCGTCCACTGCGGAGCCCCGCCATGGCTCACAAGAACACGATCTGCGTCTGGTATGACAACGGCGCGCTCGAGGCCGCCACGTTCTATGCGAAGACCTTTCCCGACAGCGAAGTAACCGCTGTGCATCACGCGCCCGGCGACTTCCCCGACGGCAAACAGGGGGACGTGCTCACCGTCGAATTCACGGTCTGCGGCATTCCCTGCGTCGGCCTCAATGGTGGCCCGAGCTTCAAGCACAGCGAAGCGTTCTCGTTCCAGATTTCCACCGAGGACCAGGCCGAGACCGATCGCCTGTGGAATGCCATCGTCGGCAACGGTGGCCAGGAAAGCCAATGCGGCTGGTGCAAGGACCGATGGGGCGTGTCCTGGCAGATCAGCCCGCGCATGCTGATCGAAGCGGTGACCAGCAAGGACAAGGCCCTGGCCAAGCGCGCCTTCAACGCGATGATGCCGATGAAGAAGATCGACATCGCCACCATCGAAGCGGCGATCCGCAACGCATGACGACGTTGGACACGATCATCGTTGGTGGCGGCCACAACGGGCTGGTGTGCGCGGCGTATCTGGCGCGCGCAGGGCAACGGGTGCTGGTGCTGGAGCGTCGCGGCATCCTTGGCGGTGCGGCTGTCACCGAGGAGTTCCACCCGGGCTTCCGCAACTCGGTGGCCTCGTACACGGTGTCGCTGCTGCAGCCGAAGGTGATCGAGGAGCTGCAGTTGCATGCGCACGGGCTGCGCATCGTCGCGCGGCCAGCCAACAACTTCCTGCCATTGCCTGATGGCCGCTACCTGTTGTCCGCACCTGGCCGCACCCACGCCGAGGTGGCGAAGTTCTCCGAACGCGATGCGCAGGCGCTGCCCGCCTATGAAGCGCGCCTGGAGGTATTTGCCGATGTGCTGCGCGACTGGGCGCTGCGTCCGCCGCCCGACCTCGGGGTGATGGCTGGCTGGCGTGCGTTGCCGGCGTTGTGGCAGATGGGCCGGTTGGGACGGGAGTTGGCCGCACTCGACCCTGCACTGCGCCAGGAACTGCTGGACCTGTTCACGCTGTCGGCCGCCGAGTACCTGGATCGCTGGTTCGAAAGCGAGCCGATCAAAGCCCTGTTTGGTTTCGATGGCATTGTTGGCAACTACGCCAGCCCATACACGCCAGGCAGCGCCTACGTACTGCTGCATCACGTGTTCGGCCAGTGCAACGGGGTCAAAGGTGCCTGGGGCCACGCCATCGGTGGCATGGGCGCGATCAGCCAGGCCATCGCCGCCTCCGCGCGTGCGGCCGGCGCCGAGCTGCGCGTTGATGCCGGCGTGCAGCACCTGCTGGTGGAAGACGGGCGCGTGGTCGGCGTCGCGCTGTCCGGCGGCGAAAGCCTGCGCGCACGTGCCGTGGTGGCCAACGTCAACCCGAAGCTGCTGTACGAACAACTGCTGCAGCCCGCCCAGGTTCCCTTCACCACCCGTGAACGCATGGCGAACTGGCGCTGCGGCTCGGGCACGTTCCGGATGAACGTGGCGCTGTCGCGTCTGCCGGATTTCCGTGCCCTGCCCGGCCCCGGCGATCACCTCAGTGCCGGCATCATCATGGCGCCCAGCCTGGATTACATGGACCGCGCCTGGCTGGACGCACGTCGCGAGGGCTGGTCGCGCGAGCCGATCGTGGAGATGCTGATTCCGAGCACGCTGGATGATTCGCTGGCGCCACCCGGGCAGCATGTGGCCAGCCTGTTCTGCCAGCACGTGGCGCCGGAATTGCCCGATGGCCGACACTGGGATGATCACCGCGATACCGTCGCCGACCTGATGATCGCCACCGTCGATCACTTCGCCCCCGGCTTCGCCGACAGCGTGCTTGGTCGACAGGCACTGTCACCCTTGGATCTGGAACGGACGTTCGGGCTGATCGGTGGCGACATCTTCCACGGTGCGCTCAGCGCCAACCAGCTGTTCTCGGCGCGGCCGATGGTCGGCCAGGCCGGCTATCGCGGCGCCCTGCCCGGCCTGTACCTGTGCGGTGCGGGTACGCATCCGGGCGGCGGGGTCACCGGCGCGCCCGGGCACAACGCGGCGCAGGTGGTGCTGGCCGATGCATGAAATGCGTGCCAATCAAGATTGGCACCTACCGGCGTCAAGGCGTGCCAATCAAGATTGGCATCTACCTGCGTGGGACAAGGTGTGCCGACCAACGGTCGGCACCCACCTGCGCCTCACTTCACGCTGCGCAGGTGGTTCGGGCGCTTCGGCGGGCCCGGGGGACGACGCTTGTTGAACGGCGGTTGGCCACGCCAGTAACGGATCAGCAGCCAGCCGAACAGCATGCCGCCCAGGTGCGCGAAATGGGCCACGCCCGGCTGCCAGCCGGTCATGCCCAGCACCAGCTCGCCCACGCCGAACAGGATCACGAACGTACGCGCCTTCATCGGAATCGGCGGGAACAGCAGCATCACCCGCTGGTTGGGGAACAGCATGCCGTAGGCCAGCAGCAGGCCGAACACACCACCGGACGCACCCAGCACCGTGGCCGGATTGTCGAGCATCGTACCGACCAGCAACTGGCACAGGCCGGCGCCGACCACGCACACCAGGTAGTAGGTCAGGAAGCGCTTCTCACCCCAGGTCTGTTCCAGCGGCGCGCCGAACATGAAGACGGCCAGCATGTTGAAGAACAGATGGAAGAAACTGCCATGCAGGAAGCCGTAGGTCAGCAGCTGCCAAGGCTGGAAATTGCCGCCCGGCGAGAACGCATCGAAGCCCTGTTGCAGCGGCTGCAGCATGAACGGCTCGAAGGTCTGCATGCCGAGCAGGAACGGCTGCTGCAGCAGGAACAGGATCGCGTTGGCGATCAACAGGGCCTTGGTGACGGTTGGCAGTCGCGGGAACATGGGGACACCGGCATGGAACGGCCTCCATCATAGCCGCAGCACCGGCCCTTTTTGACCAGCGCGGACGGTCGCCCGTTCAGTCGCAGGCAGCGATCAGCCCGGCCCCCATACGGCCGCATCCAGCGCCGCCGCCGGGTCGGTCGCGGGCATCCGCACCCGGCCGTTTTCGACGATGACACCCTCGGCGCGCAGCCGCTGCGATTGTTCGCGCCAGCCGGCCGAACCTTCAGCCATGGCGATGCGCCCATCCGAGCGCAGCACCCGGTGCCAGGGTAGCGAGGGATCGTCATTCTGGCCGAGGATGCGTGCGGTCAGCCGGGCGCGTCCGGGCAGGCCGGCGCGCATCGCGACCTGCCCGTAGCCCATCACCTGCCCTGGCGGGATCGCATGGATCACCGCCAGGATGCGGGCACGCGCCTGCTCCGGCGTCAGCGGCGCAGCCGCGTCACCAGCAGCACGCCGATCAGGACCAGCACGGTGCCGGCGATCTGCGCCGGCCCCATCGGTTCGTCGAGCAGCCATAGGCTCATCACGATGGTGGAAACCGGGCCCAGCATACCCACCTGCGCAGCCAGCGACGAGCCGACGCGCTGCACCGCCAGCATGATCGCCAGCACCGGCAGCACGGTGCAGACCGTCGCGTTGATCAGCGACAGCCACTGCACGGCAGCGGGGGCCTGCCACAGCAACGGCAGCGGATGGGTAATGGTGAAATGCAGCAGCACCAGTACGCTGGCCACGCAGCTGGCGTAGGCGGTCAGACGCACCGCGCCGATACGGGCGACCACCTGGCCGCTGCCGAACAGATACAGCGCATAGCTGAGCGCACTGCCCAGCACCAGCAGGCTGCCGAGGATGATCTGCCCACCCTCCCGCTGCAGGTCATGGCCGAACGCGATCAGCACGCCGAGATAGCTGAGCACCAGCGCGCCGACCTGCCACCGACCCGGCCGCTGCCGCGCCAGCAGCACGTTGATCAGCAGCACCAGGGTCGGGTTCAAGTACAGGATCAACCGTTCCAGGGTCACGCTGATGTACTGCAGGCCCTGGAAATCCAGCAGGCTGGACAGGTAGTAACCGGTGAAGCCAAGCCACAGCACGCGTGCGCGGTCGGCCCACGACAACGGCGCCGCGCGGCGCGAGGCCCACACCGCCATCAGCGCGAACAGCGGCAGCGCCATCAGCATGCGCAGCGCCAGCAGCGTGGTCGCGTCCACGCCATGGCGCAGCCCCAGCTTGACGATGATCGCCTTGCCCGAGGCGGCAATGGCGCCGATCGCAGCCAGGCCGATGCCGCCCAGAGCGATGCGCGGGGACGTGGTGGCGATACGGGGGGAAGAAGTGGACATCAGGAAAAAAACGGGGCGCATGGGCGGCTGGAAGCAGCCGGATTGCTTTCAATTGTCTCATGGCACTTCCGGGCGAACGATCCGATGTCCGTTCATGCTCATTGCAACTCCTGATCCACGCATGGCGTGGATCTACGTGTCGACCAAGGTCGACACCCACCCCGCCATCCCACAAGAACCCAGCTTTTTGCTGTTGCTGTTGCTGTTGCTGTTGCCGTTGCCGTTGCCGTTGCCGTTGCTGTCGAGGTTGCCGGCCAGCGGCCGGCACTACCGTGAGTGTCTGCTCAGCGCATCAACACCACTTCTTCAGCAGACGTCGGGTGAATCGCCACCGTGTCGTCGAACTGGGCCTTGGTCGCACCCATCTTCACCGCCACCGCGAAACCCTGCAGGATCTCGTCGGCCGCTTCGCCGAGCAGGTGCACACCCACCACGCGCTCCTCTGGGCCCGCGCAGACCATCTTGAACAGGCTGCGCTGGGTGCCGTTGGCCAGCGCCTGCAGCATCGGCCGGAACCGGCTGTGGTACACGGTCACCTGCTCGAAGCGCGCACGTGCATCTTCCTCGCTCATGCCTACCGCGCCCAGCGGCGGGTGTGAGAACACCACGCTGGCCACGTTGTCGTAATCCATCTTCGCATCCGGGCGACCACCAAACAGACGATCCATCAGGCGTCGCGCTGCAGCCACGGCGACCGGCGTCAGGCCGACCTTGCCTGCGATGTCACCGACCGCATGCACGCTTGGCACCGCCGTGGTCTGCCACGCGTCCACCTCCACCTGCTGGTGTTCGCCGATGCCGATGCCCAGTGCTTCCAGGCCGAGATCCTTGCTGTTGCCGCGCCGGCCGGTAGCGAAGAACACGGCGTCGAACACACTGTCGATCGGGCCGTCATGGCCGAACGCGCGCACGCGTTCGCCGTCGCGCTTCAACTCACGCAGACGGTAATCGAAGTGGATGCGCACGCCCTGCTGGCGAAGGTTCTCGGCCAACTGCGCGGTCAGCTCGTAGTCGAAGCGCTCCAGCAGGCGGCTGCCACGTACCAGCAGGCTCACCTTGCTGCCCAGTGCCTGCAACAGCCCGGCAAGTTCCACCGCGATGTAGCCGCCGCCGATGATGGCAACCTCGGCCGGTGCCGCACGCAGGTCGAAGAAATCGTCGGATACCAGGCCCAGTTCGGCGCCGGGAATGTCCGGCCGCTGCGGATGGGCGCCGGTGGCGATGAGGATCTGCGCAGCGCTGTAACGCACGCCATCACTGCACGCCACGGTGTGCGCATCCAGCAGATGGCCGCGGGCCGGGATGCGCACCACGCCGGTTTCATCCAGGCGCTTGTGATAGCTGGTGTGGATGTTGCTGATGTAGGCCTGGCGATGGATCACCAGTTCCTTCCACGACAGCGCCGGACGCGGCGCCACGTCGAAGCCCATCGCGCTGGCCAGGCCGATGCGCTCGGCCAGATCGGCGGCCAGCCACATCGCCTTCTTCGGCACGCACCCGACATTCACGCAGGTGCCCCCCAGTTCACCCGGCTCCAGCAGGGCAACCCGCTTGCCATGCTGCGCAGCGCGGATGGCACCGGCCAGGCCAGCGGAACCGCCGCCAAGGACGATCAGATCGTAATCATAAGAGGGAGTATTCATCGCAATCGCTCGAGTCGACAGGGAAGATGGCGGGCGAGCGCCCGCAACGAAGATCGGCAGGCAGCGGGTTGGCGCCGTCACCCATGCTGCTGCGAGCATGCCATGGCCCGCTGCAGGCCAGACGTGAGGGCATGCAGCCACGCAGGTCGAAACGCGCGCGGCCGGCATCGATCACGCCTGCCCGGCCCCACGGCGCAGTGCTGGCCACTGCCGGTACGTCATCGCACGCCACAGCCATTCCATTGGACCAAAGCGGAAACGGCGCAGCCACAGATGGCTGAAGATCACCTGCGCTGCAAACAGCATCAGTGCCAACAGCAGCTGCCAGGCACGCGGCAGCACGTCGAACCATCCCAGCCCGTAGTGATAGAACAGCAGCGTGCAGACCACCGATTGGGCAAGGTAGTGGGTCAACGCCATCCGACCGACCGGCGCCAGCCAGCCCATGCGCGCGCGCCAGTGCACGATCCAGGCCAGGTAGCCCAGGCACATCGGCACACCGCCCACGGCCACCAGTGCCATTGCCGCAGTGGTCGGCAGGTCATAGACACCCGGCGCCAGATACGGCTTCCACAACACACCTGCCAGGGTGGCCAGCAGGCCCAGCGGCAATGCGATCCAGCGCAGGCCGGCATACAACCGCGGCAAACGCTCCGGCGCGGTCAATGCGCCGCTGCCGGCGAACCAGGCCCCCAGCAGGAACATGCCCAGCACTTCGGGCCCGGAAATGAACATGCCACCCAGCGACGCGCCGAACTCATGCAGGCGCTGCACGTTGGCCTGCATCCAGTCACCCTGGCCGTACACCAGACGTTGCTGGTCGATGCCCTGCTGCGCGTCGACCAGCATCTTCTGCAGGTCCTGCGGGGTGGCCATCGACACCATCGCGCCGACCAGCAGCATCAGCGCAACACCCAGCGCATACACCAGCAACCCCATCCAGGGCAGCCAGCTGCGCGGTGCCTCACGGCAGGCCAGCAATGGCAGCGAGGCCAGCGCATACAGCACCAGGATGTCGCCCGACCAGACCAGCAGTGCATGGCACAGGCCGATCAGCAGCAGCCCGGCGCTGCGACGCAGGTAGAACGGAGTGAACTGGCGACCCACCGCCTCGGCGCGCTGGGCCATCACCGCAAAGCCCGCCCCGAACAGCAGCGAGAACAGGGTGAAGAATTTTCCCTGCACGAACACATAGACGAAGGCATCGGCCCAGTAGTCGATGCCCTGCCAATGCGCGTCGATGCCCGTAAAGGCCAGGTCCAGCGGCCCGCTGAGGGCCTCGATGTTCATCAGCAGGATGCCCAGCAGGGCGAAGCCACGCAGTATGTCCAGCACGGCGATGCGTTCGCCGGAAGCCACCGGTTGCAGGGAAGGGGAAGCGGTGTTCACGGGGCATCCGGCGTGCAGGTCCGTCATTATGCCGCCGGCCTGCGGGCCATGGATGGCCCCGCCCTGTTCCAGATACGCAACGGCCCGCCGAAGCGGGCCGTTGCTGCCATCACGATCGCGGTGCGATCAGTGCTGGTGACCACCGTCACCGTGGACGTGGCCGTGTTCGAGCTCTTCCTTGCCGGCTTCGCGCACGTCGACGATCTCGACGTCGAAATGCAGGTCCTTGCCGGCCATCGGATGGTTCAGGTCGACGTCGACCACGCTCATGCCGACCTTCTGCACGGTCACGGCACGCGGGCCGAAGTTGGTCTGCAGCACGACCTGCTGGCCCGGGACCAGCTTGGCGGTACCGAAGTGCTTCTTCGGCACGCGCTGGGACAGGCCATCACGGCGCTCGCCGTAGGCATCGGCCGCCTTGACGTCGACGTCGAAGGTCGCGCCGGCTTCCTTGTCCATCATGGCGTTTTCCAGGCCCGGGATGATGTTGCCGTGGCCGATCAGGATCGCCAGCGGCTCGCCGCGGTCCTTGGACGATTCGATCGGCTCCTGGCCGGCCTCGGAGACGGTGTAGTGGAAGCGGACAACGCGGTCTTTTTCGATCTTCATGCGCAACTCTGTCTGGATCTGCCGGAGGCAGGCGGGTTGGGGCGGGTTGTCGCCCGGCGGGGACGCCGCCATCATGACGGCCAATCCAAGGTCGCGCATTATCCGGAGAACATGCACATCACGCCAGTTTCGTCCGGCACGCGCCGGCTCCTCGCGCCCGCCCTGCTGCTGGCCCTGCCCCTGCTGCTGACCGCCTGCGGCGGCGGCAAGGCCGTCCGTTCCGCACCGCCGCCGCCTGCGGCAAGCTGGCCCAGCACCACGCCGGACAACCCCGAGGCCGCCAATTCAGTGCTGATGCGCGCCATCAGCCTGGTCGGCACGCCCTATCGCTACGGCGGCAACACGCCCGAATCCGGCTTCGACTGCAGCGGCCTGGTCGCTTACGTCTACCGTGAAATGCTGGACCTGAAGCTGCCGCGGACCTCACGCGACCTGGCGGCGGTACAGGGGCCGAAGATCGACCCGAAGCGCCTGGCAACCGGCGATCTGGTCTTTTTTGGCAGTCGCGGCAGTGTCAGCCACGTCGGTATCTACGTGGGCGAAGGTCGATTCGTGCACGCCCCGAGCACCGGCGGAACGGTCCGCCTGGATTCCCTCAGTGGCCCCTATTGGAAGGACCACTACACAGGGGCGAAACGCGTCCTTCGCTAAAATGAACAGGCGATATGTTTAAAACTGTGACAATCATCACGGCACAACTAACGATTTATTAACGGAATTTTTAACTTATTACTGCTTTTACAGGGCATGATGCCCCATCGTTTTTTTCCTTGTGACCGACGCGTGACGACAAACGACCCGACGTGCCAAGGCCAGACCGCCGCTTCTTCGCGTAGTGTCCGCCCGCTTCTGCTGGGCCTGGCATTGTGTCTGACCAGCCTTCCCGCCTGGTCGCAGTCCGCTCCCACCCGTACCGATGCGACCCCGGCTGCCACCGCCGAGACCGCCCCCCGCGCAGCCGCCAAGGCCGACGCCACCGCTCCGCAGCGCAGCCGCGCCGATGCCGCCGCCAGCGCCACCCTGGCCGCCCTGCTGCCGCACCTGGCCGCCAATGACACCATTCCCCTGATGGACCGCTCGGCCATGGTGGCCGGTGACCTCAGCCGCCTCCTCGCCAATTACGACACCAGCAGCGCCGCCAATGGCAGCGTCGTGGTCGGCAACGCTGCCGACAACGGCAAGGTACAGTCGTTGCTGCGCCGGGCCATGACCCTGCTCGGCACCCCGTACCGTTGGGGCGGCAGCAATCCGGACAGCGGCTTCGACTGCAGTGGCCTGGTCGGTTACGTGTTCCGCTCGGCCCTGGGCATCGAGCTGCCGCGCGTCTCGCGCGAAATGGCGCATGACGCCAATGCCGAACTGATCAACGACCGCGCCGCCCTGGCTGCAGGCGATCTGGTGTTCTTCGGCCGCAAGGGCCGGGTCGACCACGTCGGCATCTATGTGGGCGATGGCCGCTTCCTGCACGCTCCGAGCACCGGCAAGGACGTCCGCGTCGACACCCTGCTCACCGGCTACTGGGGCAACAAGTTCATGCAGGCCCGCCGGGTCGACCTCTGAGTCGAGGCCGTCCGCGCGTGACCTGGCAAGCCGCTGCCCTGCAGCGGCTTTTTTGTTTCACGCTGACTGTAGCCCGGTGCTTCGCTGGTTCGCGTCGCAGCTCGACACAGCAGGTTTATCAAAGAGTTGCGCACGTCCATCCGGTGCCGGTGCTTCCCTAAACCTGCTCTGAATTCCATCGCGGCGGCTCCCATCTGGCATCTGGATTCCTGAGCGTTCCGAGGAGTCAGCATGGCCAAGATAAAGCTCACCAAGAGCGCGGTGGGGAAGCCGCCCACTGGCACAGCCGATCGAACTGCACGATACGCTCATACCCGGCTTTCTGCGCAAGATTACCCCAGTCGGGCGCCGCGTGTTCATGCTCCAGCACCGAACGAATGCCGGCGAGCGCCGCAAGCCCGCCTTGGGCCAGTTCAGCGAACTGACCGTCGAGCAAGCCCGCGTGATGGCGCAGGACTGGCCGGCCGAGGTCCGCCGGGCCGCCGGGCCGCCGATCCAGGCGGCGACAAGGCCCAGGCACGCAAGGCGCCGACCGTAGAGGCGCTGTGCAAGAAATTCATGGAGGACTATTCCAGGAAGCGCAACAAGCCCAGCACGCAGCACGGCTATCAGGATGTGATCGACCGCAACATCGTCCCACTGCTCGGCCGCAAGAAGCTAGTGGACGTGAGGCGGGCCACTATCAGCGGGCGACGACCGAGCAGATCCTGGAGGCCGCGCGTTGCGCCGTCGAGCAGACGATGCACCACAGCGCAACGTTCGGTACGCAGGCGGGCGCCAAGTCCTACCTCTGCGCCAAGTTGGGGGACTTGGAGCGGGAAGTCTTCGCCGTGCTGTTGCTCGACACGAAGCTGCGCCTGATCGAGTACGCAGAACTTTTTCACGGCACAATCGACTCGGCACGGGTGTATACGCGAGAGGTGGTCAAGGCCGCACTGCGGGTCAACGCTGCGGCCGTGGTGCTTGGCCACAACCACCCCAGCGGCGATCCGAAGCCGAGTTCGGAGGATCGGAAGATCACCCAGCAGGTGAAGGACGCGCTGAAGCTGATCGACGTGCGCATCGTGGATCACCTGGTGGTCGGAGGCAACGGAGCGGTGTCCTTTGCCGAACGCGGCCTGATCTGATCTCGAGGGCGCGTCGGCCCCTTTTTTCTGGACGTCCATTCAGGAATCGTCACCCGTTGAAAATGCGGAAACCCGTACTAGGCTTATGAGGTCGAAGACAAGGACCAGGGGCCAGGATCATGCGCGCCAATGCGCTCTTCTTTCCGCATATCTCTCTTCCGAATGATGCGTGGACGGCAAAGTCGCTTCTCTATTGGGACCGAATGTCCGCCATCGTGCCGAGAGAGCAGCTTCGTCGCCCTGAGCAGATGACTCCGTTCATGCGTGACCTGTTGACGGATGGCTTGGTCGTTCCGATCGCACCCGGTCGATACATGCATCATGTGCCCAGATTCGATGAGAGCTTCATCGCAATGGTCGAGGAACGCCTTCGGCGTTCGTCCTGGCTCAGGTCAAAAGTCCGGCACCGGCGTTGGATGAATGCCGACAAGGTGAGCCTGATTCATGCGGAGAAGTTGGGCGATATTCCGAGGTTTCTGGTTCAGGAGGGGCTGGCCGAAGCGGCCAGTTGGAATTGGTTCCGCGTCGAAAGCGCCACGGCCAATCTTTTCATGGCCTACTTGGCAGCCTGCCTGGGGGCTATTCCCGAGGTCGATGCCGCTCCCGTAACAAACAAGATGGCCTTCGCGCGCTGCTTCCAACCAGACCTTGGCCCCACCCGCTTCAATACCGCCGATGGGCAGTCCGTCCGAAATCACGTACTCCATAGCCTGCTGCCCGTACCGTCCGGCCCAGTGGGCATTGCCAAACTGGTGAAGTTCAAGCAACAGCACGGCGATCTGCTTCAGCGCTTTCGAGCACTGGTCGAGGTCGAGTGCACGAGGGTTGCCCGTCTCCCCGCAGAGGATCGTGCAGACGCCAATGCGGCGTTTCTCCAAAAATGCGAACAGGACATTGCCGAGATCAAGGAAGCCATGCGGCCTTCATTCGGCAAGGTGGTACTCGGAGGGCTGGTGCCGGTCCTCGGTGCCGGACTCGGGGCCTACATAGCACCACCCACTGCCGTCGCGTCCTATGCCGCTACCAGCTTGACGCTGGCGGGAGCCGTATACACGGCGCTCACCAGCATGCAGGGGCCCTTGTCCGTGCGAAATCGTCCCTTGGCCTACGTTGCTCACGCACAGCGACTCTTCGGGGGTGGCTGATTCGCTCCCAGCCCCCGGCATCGTCGATCTGACGCCCGTTCTGCGAAGAAAGCTCGGCTCCGATTGAGGTGGATCGGCGCGGGTGCGCCAGCCCCAATCGCACCGCGGCGAGCGCGCTCTCGTCCGCGGATACCCCGTCCTAGCGATGAGCACCTGAAGGAGGTGATCGGTATCTCGGCAAGGGCCCTTCGGGGCCCTTGTTCGTGGGCCGCCCGTAGCCCCTCCCTTCCCCTTCCTGGCAACCTTCCCCCGACTGGGAGCCCGCGAGCACATGGAGCACCCCGAGCACCCGAGTACGCAGAGCACCGCACTATCTCCATAACATATTGATATATATATATTTTTTTCTACACAATCTGTGGGATCGAGCGAACTCGAATAGATTAAGAGCTCGATATCCAATTGCAATCGGCACAATCCAGGCGTATATATTCGCCTCAATTGAGGCCCAATTGCGTCCATTCACGGTTAGTAATCTGGCCGTCGGCGGAGTGTAATGGTGCCCACGCCCCTCTTAGGACGCAGTCTATGACGACGACGAAGAAAGCCCAGCTCCCGCGCCCCAGGATGGCCGAGCGCGCGGCAGAGCAGATGATGAAGCACTTCCCGGACTACGTCCGCGAACCTCTGTGGAACCGGAAGACCAACGACGGCTACTCCACCATTCCGCGAACGCTTCCCATCGCCATGCAAGCCATCGACGCGCTGTCCAAGGGCAATCCTGCCGGGCACACCCTCCTCTGCCTGTGGGCGCGCGCCCCCGACCACCCTCTCATCGTCATCGAGTCGCCCACCATGTTTGCGGCAGAAGCAGGCTTCTCCGGCGAGCGGGCCAGCGACACCTGGCGCCGCCGCATGAAGCGACTACGGGAACTGGGCTTCATCCGCAGCAAGAAGGGCACGAGTGGGGAGTTCCACTATGTCCTGCTCCTCAACCCCAACGTGGTCCTCGCCCAGCTCGATGAAAAGAAGATGCTGCAGTCGACCCTCGCGGACCGGTTTGAAGACCGGCTCAACGAGATCGGCGCCAAGCGTGACCTTCACGAGTATCAGCAGTTGCTGGACGAACTGGCCGCCGCCGACGAAGCAGAGGTCGAGGTGTCCAACGAAGGCAGTCCCAAGGGCAAGAAGGAAGCGCGCGCCAAGATCAAGAAGGCAAGCGACAAGCCAGAGGCTGGGACCGGACATGTCGACGGCCAATGAACCTCCCCATCTCCACAAGGATCTCGCGCGCCCCCCGCGATCAGGGGATGCGCCCTACTGCGCCTTCAAGAACGACAAGGCACGGCTGCGTGCGCTGATCTCGCGCGACATTCGCTTCGTCCTGATCGCCGCGTTGTTCGTCATTTCCGGCCTCTTCGGCGTAGGACATGCACCGATCCGCCAATGGCTGAGGATGGTGCTGGGCTGACTATTCGCCGCAGTATGGCTGCGTGGTGGCTGGAGTACCGCGGGAAGACCCGAATGAGCTGCGGCATGAATCCGCACCAATGAGCTATCTTTCGCAAGGCTTATTTGTGGCATCTGGGTGCTTCGGCCTGAAGCCACGATTGATTTAATAGGCTGATTCCAACGTCTGTCCGGCGGCCCTGAAGGCGCAGCTGGATCGCTATGCAGCGATGCACGCGCAGGCCTACGGCGAATCCGTCGGCGCGGCGGCACTCATTCCGCTCATGCTCGACGCCTTCATGGAAGGAGATCGGGGTTCCGGCGAAGCGAACATGCCTCGCCCTAGGAGCCTATGATTGTTCAGTGGAAACGAGTGCTTCATCAAGACCGTAGGTAACAAGTCGCTGCAATCGATCTTTTGAAATGGGAGACATTGCAGCACTCGCTGTCAGTATTTGGTCTCTGACCTCGGTTGCCCAAAGACGTTCGTCCACCAGATCATGGTCGATCATGCCATTTTGATAGCGCATCTTGAGCGCCAACATCACCGTCCGCTGCTTTTCCGGATGAAGGCCGAGGAATGCGTCTACGAATTCACGCGCGTGCAGAGAGGCCAGGACCGGGATGTTGTAGAACTCATTGTCCTCGTGATTGGTCAAGCAGATCCGGCGGAGGAACTGGCTGGGGTCGTCCAACATCGCCTTGAGGAGATCATTGGCAATGGCGGGTCGAAGATCGACCGCAGCCGCATGGCGTTTCTGGTTCAGATAGTCGGAGAGTTCCTTGAACTCTGCCGAAGAGGCCTCCATGTAGCCCAATCCAGCATGGCTATCGAAATCGACACCGAAACGGTTCCGGTGCGGTTCAATGGGCTCGAGCAATCCATGCTCGTACAGGTAGTCCACATAGCTCTTCGCCTCGGCAACGACCTGTGCGTGACTGCCCGCCGTCACACCGATCCTCGATAGCCGGAGCTGAATGCCGAAAACATGCCGTACCTCTCCGAGGACCGTGTATTCATGCGCGGCGAATGCCCGCGTCATCTCGGCGAGCGCCACATTGAACTCTTCTTCCGTGCGTTCATGAGAGTTCCATACGGTCCGCCAAGCGGGCTCTCGCTCAGCCGTAAAGAAGAAAGAACTTCCATCCAGCTCATCGCGAATTTTCTGCCGGTCAACGATGCCTCTCACGATCAGGTCGATCAAGGTATCGTCCGAGAGAAGGTCTGCATCGACCCGCGCAAGAGGATATCGATCGTTGACGGCGATAATCTTGGGGGGAACGTAGTCTTCTTGCTTATTCCGCATGTACGAAGACAAGAGATGGGTCCGGCGATTCTTCATGTCGTCTGGAGCAAGCCTTCCTGCCTTGACCTCGAATGAGAGCGCGAACAGGAGAGCCAGCAGGGCCTTCATTGCCTCATCGTTCTTCCGATGCCTCTCTTCTAAGACGATGTGGAGTCGTTCGAAATCCAGGATGGTTTGCTGAAGAACTCTGAGGTTGTTCATCTCAGACTGGTGGTAGACCTCCGAGATGATGGAAACACTGGAGGAGATGAAATGTCTCGCGGCCTCGTCCTTGACCGCGACGAAGAATCCTTGCAGTGCCTCCTCGAGTGACGACTGAACTTCGAACACCTTGCCTACGAGCTTCTCGCGAACACGCTTGTACTTCGACTGATCGTCGATCTCCTTCTCGTTCGCAATGAGTATGACCTTGCGGCCCTCGTGCTCCACGAACACGTTGATGTAACCCATCACGGCGTTGATGGGCATCTCACATCGCTCCAGATCATCAAACACATAGACGTTGGCCTTGGACTTGTTGAGGAAGTCCTTCGCTTTCAGATCCAGTTCCACGTTGAAATACTTTCCGATCGACTTGAGCGCCCGGCCTCCCAGTTCAACGCTCTTGTTCGCCAGCACGGGATACATGCCTTGAAGGATGGCGTCGTCGATGTCGTCGACCGATCGGATGCCATAGAGGCTGACATAGATGTACGGCGTCGTTTCCTTGTCCAGCGTGTCCAGGAATTTCTTGATGACGAAGGTCTTGCCGATCCCCCAGGGGCCATCCAGAAGAACGGCGAATCCCGGCGACGTGGACAGCGAAAGGTAATAACGCAAGTAGTCTTTGACGTGAACGTTGCGATCCGTCATCTCATCCCCAGAATTCTTGTTTACTTCGGACGGTGTGGTTTGAGCTCGTTCTTCTGCTTTCGACGGCATGGATTTCTTCCTGATCCGGCTGGTCATCGATCTTTCCAATTCGACATTTCACTCACGGAGGTTGAGTCCGTGACGCCGACGCGTATTGACGTGGAACTTGGCGTAGCTTGCTTCTGGTTTACCAAGGATTGCGACCAAGAGCCGGCTGACTAACGCCTGCATCTGGAGCGGCGTGTTGCCAGGATCTGCTGCCGGCTGATTGCCACCATAGATCGAGAATCCAAGCGGCTCGCCAAAGAAGAGCCCCTCGTGGAAGGCGTTGTTCCGAACAACCGAGAGCGACGGACGTAGCATGCCTGGCCCAATCGGGGACTGGCATGTCGAACATCGCACACATCCACTGAATGCGCTCACCGTGGCTTCGAGGGCGCTCTATCCCTCCCTTGGCTGAAATGAGCTGGAAGCACCCATCCAGTGCCATGTAGAAGTACTGGAACCCCTCAAAGGGAAGGCTCTGAGGATATTGCGACAGGAACAACGCATGGATGACGGCCGCGACGCGCTTGGGGGCCCGTGAATCGCCGGGTTCGGCATTGAGAAAGCCCAACGCCAATCCGATGGCATCGCCTTCATCGCCCGGGCGAGTCAAACCGAAGTCCACGAGCTTGCCGGGCTTGGTCGGCGCCGCGTCGAGGAAGCCGGCCTCGGTCGTCGTCAATGGCATGCCTAGGAAGAAGGCAAGGCACCACACGACGAACTCAAGGTCGAGTGGGTTGGTGCTTTGATGAAGGGTCAGGACATGGGTCTTGGGCAAACCAAAGACCCGTGACGGATACGGCATCGTACGGATCGTGCCGCCGGATACGTTTCGATGACTTTGTGGGCCAGGGTAGATCCAGCCATTCACGGTGCGGGGATCTCCCATCACCGCCGTGAGCGTTCGGACCGAAAAGCGGTTTGTGTCTATGTCGCAGGGCTTTGGGTAGTAGCCGAACTCGGCGGCGCCCCCCCCCCCTTATTGGAGAGTTCAGTGGCTGTCCTTCCATGGTTTCACGTTCCTTAGCGTCCGCTGGATGTACTCGACAATATGGTCACGTCATCGACGGCGGCCCGCAACGCCTCCTCGCTGGCGTCCAACCCATACGAAATCCAATAAATTAGTATTGAACCATTGGGCAATGGAGTGCGTTGGTGGCGAGCCTTGGAGGACCACACAGATATGGCGCGCCCTAGCGCGAAGCAGCTGCCTCGCCGTGGCTCCCATGTGGCTCCTAGGAGAATCTAGCGCCAATGCGAAAGAGAGCGCTATCGGCGCTAACTGTTTGTCAGAAAAGAGGTTCCAAGCCCCGCCAAGTCGCTGGAGGGACTTAACACAGGCCTTTTTTGTTGGCTCATTGGGCCGGCAATGGCCGCTGGCCGACGCATGCTGCGTTGGTCATTGATGTCACGGCCTGATTGGGCCGCAACCGGCCACCCACGCGTGGCCGCAGCATCCCGGCGTGGGGCGGCACACCGATGATGACCTGTCAGCCGCCCGCGTTGCCCGGATGCTGGGGGAAGGCATGGCGGCAAGCCTGGAGATTCCATCGCGCTGCGTGATCTGGTTCGGCCAGCCACCGGCCACCGAGCGCGGCGCGCTGGCAGCCGCAGGATGGCAACTGCGCTGTGTCAGCCCTACGCCCGCCATGGCCATTGGCCTGCGCGGTCGTGATCATCTGGTCGCCGTCGTCGATCTTCGCCATCTGGATGCAGAGGCGGCGCAGCTGTTGCTGCCGTGGGTCGAGCAGCACCATCACCTGCCCTGGTTGGCCGTGCTTCCCGCGGGGCTGGGCAGCCCTCCTCCTGCCTGGGGCGCGCTGCTGCGGGCCTGCCAGGATCAGTTCTCGCTGCCGCTGGAGCTTCCCGACCTGCTGTCGGCGATGCAGCGCCAGTGTGACGGCGATGACCTGCCACTTGCCGCGCCCCACAACGGTGGCGGTCTTCCTGCACTGATCGGCAACAGCGCCCCCCTGCTGGCCGTCCGCACTGCCCTGCACAAATTCGCCCCGGTCGAGCTGCCGGTGCTGGTAACGGGCGAAACCGGCACCGGCAAGGAGCTGGCCGCGCAGGCGCTGCATGCGCTGTCCGGGCGCGCAGGAAAGCCCTTCCTGGCGGTGAACTGCGGCGCCATTCCCGCCAACCTGGTGCAGTCCGAACTGTTCGGTCACGAGCGTGGCGCTTTCACCGGCGCTTCCCAACGTCGCATCGGCCTGTTCGAAACAGCCCATGGCGGCACAGTATTCCTCGATGAGGTCGGCGACCTGCCTGCGGATGCACAGACCAGTCTGCTGCGGGTGCTGCAGGAGGGCACGCTGGAACGGGTTGGCAGCAACCAGCCACTGCGGGTGGATGTGCGCGTGCTGGCGGCCACCCATGTCGAACTGGAACAGGCGGTCGCCCACGGGCGTTTCCGTCGCGATCTGTACTACCGCCTCAATGTGCTGCGCCTGCCGATGCCATCGCTGCGCGAACGCGGCGCCGATGTCCTGCTGCTGGCCGAACACTTCCTGCGCGCATTCCGCCAACGTCATGCCGGCCGCGCACGTGGTTTCGACCCTGGTGCGCTCCAGGCGATGCGCGGGTTCGACTGGCCCGGCAACGTACGTGAGTTGTTGAACCGCGTGCAGCGGGCAGCGATCGTGGCCGAAGGCGAGCTGATCAACGCCGCTGACCTGGACCTGGCAGAGCCGGACGCCCCTGCGCGGCGCGCGCTGCTGCAGGATGCGCGTGGCCAGGTGGAGCGCGATGTACTGCTGCAGGCCCTGCGCCAGCATGGCTACAACGTGTCGGCGTGTGCGCGGCACATGCAGATCTCGCGGGTCACGATATACCGGTTGTGCCGCAAGCATCATCTGGAGCTGCCGGCGCAGCGCTGACAACGCAGGCCCCTGCGCGGCCGGGCCTGACCCGACACCGGCAAAGCGCGGCCGTGCAGCGCCGCGCCATGCCGGGCTGCCGCGCTTACAACATGTACGGCACCTTGAATGCCAGGGTGAAGTCCGGCGCATCCGGGGTCAGGCCGATGCCCAGCAGCGTCACCAGCGTGGTGTGCTGGTTCAACGCGTAGGTCACGCCGAGATTGAGCGAGGCCGCATTGGCATCGCTGCCGATCACCTTCACCCATTCACCGCCCTTGAACCGGGTCGAGGCGCGCGTGCTGATCTTGTCGCTGAAGGAAATGCTCAGGCTGGTGCGCTCGTTGAACGCGAATGCCACGCCGGCACCGAAGTACACCGAACCGCCCAGTTTCACATCGCCGGGGTTGACCGTATCCGGGTTGCTGTCGATATCGCTGAAACCGCGCGGGAACGAATGGATGTAGCCGGCGTTGGCGAACAGGATCGCCGGATCGGCGGTCTTCACCATCGATACGCCCAGGTTGGCCTGCCACACGCCGTTGCCGGTCGGCTGTTCCTGCGGCACCGCGAAGCGGATGTAGTCATCGTCATCGCGCTCGATTACTTTCCAGTCCAGCCCATAGGGTGCGCGGCCCGTTGGTGCGGTAACGCCACCGGTCAGCACCGTCTCCGGGCGCCAGCCGCGTTCGGAGAACAGCCGGTAGTTGGCACTCAGGCTGACATCGCCGATGCCGCTGCCGTTGGTTTCTTCCTGCGCGATCGCCGCCGCGGCACCGCCGGCACCGCCCTTCTGGTAGACCGTGCGCCGTGCCAGGTACGGCACGTCCATGTTCAAGGTGAGATTGGGGCTGACGCCCCAGCGCGCAGCCAGGTTGTAGGTCAACGAATCGGATTCGACGTTCTCGATCGCGATGTTGCCAAGGAAGATCGCATCCAGGGCGAGGAACCCGTTGAGCGTGAGTTGCTTGCGGTCGTAGCGTGCATAGGTGAGGCCGTTTTCGATGGTGAACCGGCGCGAGAACAATGCCGCCTGCTGCTGCTTGACGTCATCCACGCTGCGCCGGGCCTCCTGCTTGGCCTGCTGTGCCTCGGCCGCGCTGCTGGCATAGCCTTCGCTGCTGGGCGGTACCGCGGATGCCGCAGCCGGCGCCAACGGCGCAGCGGGCGTCGCACCGGGGCCTGCGCGACCACTCAGCCGCGCCTGCATCGCCTGCACCTGCATGTCCAGTTCGCGCAGGCGTCGTACCTCCTGTGCGTAATTGGCCTTGAGCTGTTCCAGTTGCGCGATCAATGCCTGCATGTCGGCGCCATCACTGGGCGCAGGCTGCTGGGCGAAGGCAGTGGCCGCCAGCGCCGCCAGCGCCAGCGGAGTAAGCCGGTAGAGAGTGTGCATGTCGGTGACCTGCGTTGTACGTCGGTTCCCCCCGACCAGGCCGTGTTACTGGCCTGGGCCCATGCCGCGGTTCATCCCGATCGCCTGGGCCACGTTCTGGCTCAAGGGCAGGTTGTTGGCCGCGGTATTGCGTACCAGCTCCAGCTGCAGCCGGTTGCTGGCGGTCTGTCCATCGCCGGCCAGGGCAATGCCCTGCCCCACGCTGCCATTGCGGATCCACTGCTGTACCAGGCTCTGCCCATCAACCTGCAGCAGCAGGCGCGCCTGGTTGCCATCGAGCATGGCGGTGGCAGTAGCCCCGCCCTGCTGTGCCTGTGCCATGCGGCTGCCGTCATCGCCCAGTGCGGTCGGCACCAAGCCGTCACGCACGGTCAGGGTGGTCACGTTGCGTGCGGTGTTGCCATCGCCGGCCACCTGCACGCTCTGCACCAGTCCGCTGGCATTGGCCAGGCCGGTACTGTCGATGCTGCGCCCTGCCGTTGCCGGCAACGGTGCGTCAGCGGCGGTAACCTGCACGCTTGGCTGGAAGCTCAGCTTGGGTGTGCCGCCATTGCGGAAATCCATGCCCAGGGTCAGCGCGCCCTGCACCACTGCACCGTTGGGTCCCTGCCACTGCGAAATCATCGTCACCCCGAACCAGGCCACGTTGTTGCCGCCAACGGTGTAGCGGCCGCGCATCAGGTTCAGTTCGGGATCGGGTATTTCCTTCAGGCCTCGCCCCGGTGCACCGTCTGCCGCCATCAACGGCGACACCGGCAACATCAGCAGCAGAGCGAGTACTACACGTTGGCATTGCATGATCGTGCCTCCTTCAGAACAGGTCGGCGTGGCTGAAGCCGAAGTCGACCAGTTCGGCATCGGTGATCGGTCCCTGCCGCGCATACAACGCGCGGGCACTGGGCCGTTCGCTGGGTTGCAGCAGCACCGTATTGCGATCGAAGTCGCTGCCGATCACGACGAAAACGGCGCGTGACGGCCAGGCGGCACTGAACTCGGCCAGTGACAGGCTGCGGTTGCCCAGGATCGGATCGGCCACTTCCACCACCCCGTCGCGCACCTGCTTGAGCACGACGAAATGCCGGAAGCCGCGTACATCCATCAGCACCAGTCCAGGAACCCGCAACGTGCGCAGGCGCGATTCATCGATGCGATAACCGCGTCCACGCATGCCCAGCGATTCGACATAGCGTTTGATGTCCAGCAGTGAAAAACCGCGTTCCTTGACCAGCTGTGGATCCGATACCCCCATCATTCCCTCGATCACCGTCGCCTCGGTGGTGTCCAAGTGGTAGGCATAACGCAGGATGGTGGCCAGAGCGGCCGCCCCGCAGCTGTAGTCGGTGTGCTGCCGCACCAGGTTGCGATAACGCCGCTCCTGCATGCTTTCCACCTTCTGCTGCAGCAGCGCGCCATTGGGCAGCACCCCGCTGAACACCACCTCGCCTGCCCAGCCACATGCGCTGGTCAGCAGCAGCAGGCAGGGCAGCAGACGCAACCACCAGCGATGACCGGCCATGCCGTTCTCCACGAGAAGGAAGGAGCCCCTGCCCCAAGGGGGAGGAGGGACAGGGGCCCCCGGGGGAACCCGGCCATTGGCGGATGGCCGGGCTTGTTGCGCTCAACGCAGGTTCGCTGCGAAAGCGGTCACACCGTGGATCACTCGCCGCCGCCGGTCCCACCGCCGGTGCTCGGCTGCGCCACGGCCAATGCCAGGCTGTTGGCCTGCAGGTTGCCGGTACCCGATGCCACGTTCACGCCGATGTTGCCGGATGCGCCGGAGAACGCGCTGCCGGACAGTGCCGAGGTGTTGGTCGCATTGACGTTCACCCAGCGGGTGGTGCTGACCGTGCCACTGAGGCTGGCATACAGGTCGGCCACGCCCAGCTCGACGAACTGGCTGGTGCCGCTTTCACGCGTATCGAAGCCCAGGCCACCCACTCCCGGCCGGTTCGGGTTCATCGTTGCATTCTGGATCTCGTTGTCCAGATCGATGTGCCCGGTCGCATTGCCACCCGGATGCGGCAGATCGCCACTCCACGAATCGAGGTAGTAGTTGGCCATCTGGTAGGCATTGCCGGTGCCGCGATAGGTACCGGCACCCACGGCCAGGGTACCGCCTGCGACGCGACCGCTCAGGCCGACCTGCACCGTATCGGTGTAGGACTGCACGAAGCCGGCGTTGGACACGGTGTTGCCGGTGGACACCTGGTTGGAGCTGATGCTCGACTGTGCCATCGCACTGGTTGCCACCGAGGCTGCGAGCGCGTTCTTCTGCTCGTTGTTGTTGCCCGAGGCGATGTTCACGCCGATGTTGCCCGAGGCACCGCCGAAGGCATTGCCACCGAGGCCGGCGGCGTTGGTGACGCCGGAGTTCATGGTGGTGTTGCCGAAGCCGGCCTGGTTGACGAACACCTCGGCGTCGGCCATGCCGAAGCTGAAGGAAGCATCCGCAGCGGACAGCGACGCAGCATTGTCCTGCGCGTTGTTGTCGCCGGCCACCACGTTGAAGCCGAGGTTGCCGGAGGCACCCGCACCGACATCATCGGCGATCGATGCACTGTTGGTGACCAGGCTGTTACCGGTGAGGTTGTTGCTGATCGACTGGCGGTTGTCGATCACGGCGATGGCTGCCGAATCCAGGTCGATGTCACCGGTGATGGTCGGATCGCCGGAGAAGTTGATGTCCGAGCTCAGCCGCAGATCCTTCTCCAGGTTCACGTCGACGCCGTGGTTGTTCTTTTCCTTGCGCTCGTCGGCCTGGATGTTGCTGTTCTTCTGCACCTGCTCGTTGACGTTCACCGTACGGGTACGGCTCACGTTCGAGGTGTCGGTGTTGTTGCGTACCGTGGTGTTGGTGCGGGTCCAGTTGCGGACTTCGTTGTCGGTATGGTTGTGCGTGTCGTTGCGGGTTTCGGTCACGACATGGTTGTGGTTGATGTTCGCATTGGCATTCTGGTTGTCCCAGCCATTGGCCGCAGCAGCGGTCGAGGCAGTGGCAATTGCCATGGCGAGTACGGTCTTTTTGACAGTCGCTTTCATGGTGCCCTCTCTCTCATCAGGTGATTGGTTCGGGTGGGTGGTACTCACGGGTTGCCCTGCACGACCAGGCCCAGAACATTGGCCGTATCGTTTCGCGCTCCCGCGATCTGATTGAGTTGCAGGACACCGTCGAAGCCCCGCAGTGCCGTCGACGAAACGCCGACACTGCGGATACCCGCCGCAACACCGTCACCGGTATCGCCCTGCCCCCCTGCTGACGCGATGTCCGAGGCGGCCAACGCCGTGTCATCGGACTCGCGTATTCCTTGCCGGGCCAGCGTCGCGCTGACGACGTTGAGCGTCGTGTTGGCGATGCCGCTGGCCTGGTTGATCGATGCAATGCCGCTGGCGCCTGCCAAGGCCTGTCCGGCGATGTGCGCGCTGGCTTCCAGCGGTGCCGAAAGCACGACGTCGTTGCTGTGCTGCTGGCGCGCAGCGATGGCCACGTCGGCGCGGTCGCCGCTGGCCATGCCATGCAGATTGGCCTGGATGTTGAGATCGCCCGCCGCCTGGTTGATGGTGATGGCACCACTGGCACCGGCCAGCGCGCGACCGTCGATGCGGGTTACGTCGAGGTAGGCCAGCATCCCGCTGTAGTCGTCGGCCAGCGCTGTGGCGGGCAATGCCAGCCAGGCCGCCAGCAGCACTGCGCGCTTCACTTGCCACCCGCCTGCGCCGGAGCGCCCAGCGGGAACTGCGACAGTGCGCCACGCACGGTATCGCCGATGCCGCGCGTGGTATTGCCGACCGCTCCCAGCGGGCCGCTCATCGCACCGCTGAGGCTGCTGCCGCTCATCATCCCCTCGCCCGAGCGTCCAAGGGTTCCGCCCAGGGCCTGCTGCGTCACCCGCTCGACAGTGGTGACGCCGTGCGCGTGCACGCTGCCGGTCTGGCCAGCGCCGAGGCCGGCGTAGTCGTCATCGCTGAGTTCATCCATGCCGCTGGCAGCGCCGCTGCTGCCGAGTGCGGCGGCGATCTCATGCTGCGGTTTCGGATCGGCGATCAACGCCACGCCGGGCGGCGCCATGCGGTAGGCCGGGCGCGTAGACACGTCGCGCAGCAGGACGATCTCACCCGGCTGCGCCTTCACCCCTTGACGGGCACCCGAAGCCGCAGCCGCCAGCGGAACGGCCAGCACCAGCAGCAGCGCAAGCCGCCGGCCAGAAACAGTGAAAAGGGTGGTGCTGCCGTCCATGCCGCTCTCCCGTTGCATATGCGCAGGGAGAGAGCAGCTTTCGTGCCAACACCGGAAGTCCGTCGCAGCGGGGGTTTGACGGGTAACACCGCGGCGGCATGACGCCACAGTGTTACAACTTCGTTCGGATTCCGTTCGCCTTAACGCGCAGGAAACACCACTGCGCAAGGCGCCATCGGGGCTGTATCAGTAGTGTTACAGGTACTGATACAGCCCGTTGCAGTGCCGCTTCAGGCGCGCGGCGGACTCGGGTCGGGATCATCGATGCCGACGTTGGTGGACGGGTTGTCGTACACCGTCTGGTCGAGCAGGCCGGTTTCCTTGGCCACCAGCACCGGCACCAGCATCTGTCCGGTCACGTTGGTCATCGTGCGCATCATGTCCAGGATGCGGTCGATCGCATACAGGTAACCGATGGTTTCCAGCGGCAGGTTGGCCGCACTCAGCACCACCGTTGCCATGATCACCGCCGTACCCGGCACGCCGGCGGTACCGAAGCTGCCCAGCACCGAAGCGATCAGCACCACCACGTACTGCTCCGGCGTCAGCGGCACACCGCTGTACTGGGCGATGAATACCGCGCACAGCGCCGGATAGATCGCACCGCAGCCGTCCATCTTGATGCTCGCGCCCAGCGGCACCGCGAACGAACCGTAGTCCTTGTTCACGCCCAGGTTGTGGGTGATCGAGCGCAGCGCGACCGGCATCGCCGCGAAGCTGGAGGAACTGACGAAGGCCACCTGCATGCCCGGCGCCGCGCCACGGAAGAACTTCAGCGGATTCAGGCCATGCGCCAGCAGCAGCGCGCTGTACACCACCACGATGTGCAGCGCGCAGGCCACGTACAGCGCCAGCACGAAGTGGCCCAGCGGCAGCAGCTTCTCGAAGCCGTAGCTGCCGACCAGGCCGGCAATCAGGCCGAAGGTGCCGATCGGGGTGACTTCCAGCACGAAGCGGGTCACCTGGATCATGATGTCGCTCATCTGCCCGACCAGCTTGCGCGCCTCGGTCACCTTCTCGCCAAGCTTGACGATGGCAAAGCCGACCAGGCCAGCGAAGAAGATCACCGGCAGGATCGAACCACGGCCCGCGGCCAGCACGGTCTCGCCGGCGGCGTTGACCTTGGTGCCGATACCCGACAGCGCGTAGAACACGTTGGATGGCACCACATCCAGCAGCACCTGCACCACGCTGGGTACTTCGCGCGGCACATAGTTGCTGGCCATCGACAGCTGCAGGCCACCGGCGCCGGGCTGCAGCACCGTACCCACGCCCAGACCCACGCATACCGCCAGCGCGGCAGTGATCACGAACCACAGGAACGTGCGCCCGCTGAGCGCGGCGACCGATTTCTGGCCGTGCAGCGAAGAGATCGCGTTGATGACCGCGAAGAACACCAGCGGCACCGCGATCATCTTGATCAGCGTGACGTACAGCTCGCCGAGCGGGCCGAACCAGGTTTCAGCAGCTGGGCCAAGCGCCCAGCCGGCCAGCGCACCGAGCACGAAGCCACCGACCACGCGCTGCCAGAATGGAATCCGCAGCCAGGCAGAGACCAGCTTCATAGGCAATCCAAGGGGGTAGGAAGGGATGCTGGCACGATAGCCCAAGGCGGCCCGCAGAACGACCGCCCGCGTGGCAAATCAGTGTGTCATCGGCGTGCCTTGCGAGGCCGGGCATAATGAACGTCCCGTTACACTTTGTGAGATCCCAGCGTCCATGCGCCGTTCCGTCTCCCTGTTGGCCGCCTGCGCCACGACCCTGCTGCTCGGCGCCTGCGCCAGCACCGCTCCCGCGTCCGCCCCGGCCGGCCTGAAGGTCACCGTTGCCCCCGTCGCCCACCCGGCCGGTGAAACCCCGCAGTGGTGGTACCGCAGCGGCGCTGCGCAGGCAGCGGCGAACGGCGCGATGGCTGGCAAGGCCAAAAACGTCATCCTGTTCCTCGGTGACGGCATGAGCCTGACCACCGTCGCCGCCTCGCGCATCTACGAAGGCCAGCAGAAGGGCGGCTCGGGCGAAGAGAACCTGCTGTCGTGGGAACGCTTCCCCGCCACCGCGTTCAGCAAGACCTATAACACCGACTCGCAGACCCCGGATTCGGCCGGCACCATGACCGCCATCACCACCGGCGTGAAGACCCACATGGGTGCGATCGGCGTCAGTGCCGGCAGCCGCACCGACTGCGCCGACAGCCTGTCCAAGGGCCTGCTGACCTGGCTGCAGCTGGCCGACAGCGCCGGCCTGGCCACTGGCGTTGTCTCCACCGCGCGCCTGACCCACGCCACGCCGGCCGCGACCTATGCGCACTCGCCTGAGCGCAACTGGGAAAACGACACCGACCTGACCGAGGCGGCCAAGGCCGCCGGCTGCAAGGACATCGCCCAGCAGCTGCTGTCGACCTCGCGTTACGGCCGCGGCCCGCTGGTCGCCCTGGGCGGTGGTCGCGGTGAGTTCACCACCGTGGAAGAGCGCGACCCCGAGTACGACGACAAGGTCGGCCAGCGCCTGGACGGCCGCAGCCTGGTGCAGGAATGGCAGCAGGCGCACCCGCAGGGCGCCTACGTCTGGAACAGCAAGCAGCTGCAGGCCGCCGCCAACGCTCCGGCGATCCTCGGCCTGTTCGAGCCTGACCACATGCGCTACGAGTACGAACGTCCGCAGGACCCGGCCGGTGAGCCGAGCCTGGCCGAGCTGACCGCTGCGGCGATCAAGAACCTGTCGCGCCATCAGGAAGGCTACGTGCTGATGATCGAAGGCGCGCGCATCGACCACGCCAACCACAGCGGCAACGCCTACCGTGCGCTGACCGAAACCGTGGCCCTGTCCGATGCCGTGCGCGTGGCCAACGAGCTGACCTCGGCCGATGACACCCTGATCATCGTCACTGCCGATCATTCGCACACCCTGAATTTCGTCGGCTACCCGGCCCGCGGCAATCCGATCCTGGGCAAGGTGAAGGACAAGGGTGGCGAAGATGGTGCCGGCAAGCTCGACTACGCGCTGGATGGCAACGGCCAGCCGTACACCACCCTGAGCTACGCCAACGGCCCCGGCCATACCGGCACCAGCAACCAGCAACCGGCCGGTCCGAAGCGTTACCCGCACAACCCCAGCAGCTTCGAGCCGGCCAACGGCCGCCCGAACCTGCACGACGTCGATACCGAGCATCCCGACTACATGCAGGAAGCGCTGGTACCGATGAAGTCCGAATCGCATGGTGGCGAGGACGTCGGCATCTGGGCACGCGGCCCGGGCAGCAAGGCGATCCGCGGCACCCTGGAGCAGAATGCGATCTACCACATGATCGTGCAGGCCACCCCGGCCCTGCGCGATCGCCTGTGTCAGGCCGGCACCTGCGACGACAAGGGCGTACCGGTGGAACTGCCGGCACCGGCCACCTTCGAACGCAAGGCCGAGGCCAAGTGATGGCGCGGCCAGCAGGCTCTGCGCTGGGCAGCCTCCGCCGTGCGCGCTGGCTGGCCCTGCTGGGCGTGCTGGCCAGCCCCTGGGCGTCGGCGCAGGGCCCGGCCTGCAAGGTCATGACCGAAGAGCACGGGTTGTGGATGCTGCCCGGCTGCGAGGTCGTCGATGACAAGCCGCAGATCAGCGCGGAGACCCTGCAGGATCTCCCCTACGACGGCGATGGCCTGGCGCTGGTACAGACCGCCGATGGTTTCCACTACGTCGACCGTCGCGGCCGCAGCCAGGCGGTGATCGCCTGGGACAACGGCGCAGACCCCCTGCAGGAAGGCCTGTTCCGCGGCCGCATCGGCGATCGCGTGGGTTATTTCAACGCTGCCTTCGAGCAGGTGATTGCGGCCACGTTCGATTTTGCCTGGCCGTTCCAGGATGGCGTGGCCGAGGTCTGCAACGGCTGCCGCCGCGGCATGCCCGATGGCGACGGGCATACGCCGATGGAAGGCGGCGAGTGGTTCCGCATCGATCGTTCCGGTCGCCGGCTGAAGTAAGGGGTTTATCGGCAGGGCGGCGCCCTGCACCTGCCGAACAACGGCAACGGCCGAAGCAACAGCCAAAGCGGCATTCCGTGGGATGGCGGGGCGGTGTCGGATTGCGGGGACGCCGCAAGTACGTCCTTGTAGGCTTGGCAGCCGCATCCATGCGGCTGACACCCCGCAATCCGACACCGCCCCACCTTCGA